>NZ_LHVN01000012.1:0-90871 GCF_001269815.1 Pseudomonas sp. P1.31
TGCTCAGTGGGTTTGAGGCTCTTGCCCAATCTCTCACACAATACATCCCACTGTAGGAGCTGCCGCAGGCTGCGATCTTTTGACGTTGATGTTTAAAAACAAGATCAAAAGATCGCAGCCTGCGGCAGCTCCTACAGGTGACGTGTGGGGTTACTTGAACCGCCGCTCCACGCCTTTCTCCACCAGAATCTTCGCCGAAATCTCTTCCACCGAAAAATGCGTCGAATTGATGTGCGGAATGTTCTCGCGGCGGAACAGGTTCTCCACTTCGCGCACTTCAAATTCGCACTGCGCATAACTCGAATAGCGGCTGTTGGGCTTGCGCTCGTTGCGGATCGCGGTGAGGCGATCCGGGTCGATGGTCAGGCCAAACAGCTTGTGCTGGTGCGCGCGCAGGGCGGCGGGCAGGGTCAAGCGCTCCATGTCGTCTTCGGTCAGCGGGTAATTGGCCGCGCGGATGCCAAACTGCATGGCCATGTACAGACACGTCGGTGTCTTACCGCAGCGCGACACGCCCACTAGTATCAGGTCGGCTTTGTCGTAATAGTGCGTGCGCGCACCGTCGTCGTTGTCGAGGGCGAAGTTCACCGCCTCGATACGCTCCATGTAATTGGAGTTGTGGCCGATCGAATGCGACTTACCGACGGTATAGGAAGAATGCTCGGTCAGTTCCTGCTCAAGCGGGGCGAGGAAGGTCGAGAAAATATCGATCATGAAACCATTGGACGTCGCGAGAATCTCACGAATGTCCTGATTGACGATGGTGTCAAAGATGATCGGGCGAAAGCCGTCGGTGTCAGCGGCTTTGTTGATTTGTTGTACCATGGCCCGCGCTTTTTCAACGCTGTCGATGTACGGTCGCGTGAATTTGCTGAAGGTAATGTTTTCGAACTGCGCCAGAAGGCTTTGACCCAGGGTTTCGGCTGTGATGCCGGTGCCATCGGAGATAAAGAAAGCAGATCGTTTCATTTGCACCTTGGGCCTTAAGCTAATGAGCATTTCTGGATATGATAGGCGCGATTTGTTGGCCGCCAGTGGCCAGCATTCTCACTTATTTTCCAGGTCCAGGCCATACAACCGGCCAACGCTCCCCCGAGCAGCCGGTTTCTGAGCTTTTCCAACACAGTTAGTGGAGAGATCACCTTGGTAGAGTACGTAGTTTCCCTCGATAAGCTCGGCAAACACGATGTTGAGCATGTGGGGGGCAAGAACGCATCCCTGGGCGAGATGATCAGTAACCTGGCAGGCGCCGGTGTTTCGGTCCCCGGCGGCTTCGCCACGACGGCTCAGGCCTATCGTGATTTCCTCGAACTGAGCGGCCTCAACGACCAGATCCACGCGGCCCTCGACGCGCTCGACGTCGACGACGTCAACGCCCTGGCCAAAACCGGCGCACAGATCCGTCAATGGATCATGGAAGCCGAATTCCCTGAAAAACTGAATGCCGAAATCCGCACCGCGTTCGCCGCGCTGTCGGCTGGCAACCCTGATGTGGCCGTGGCCGTGCGTTCTTCCGCCACCGCCGAAGACTTGCCGGACGCTTCGTTCGCCGGTCAGCAGGAAACCTTCCTGAACATCCGTGGTGTGGAAAACGTTATCCGCGCCGCCAAAGAGGTGTTCGCGTCGCTGTTCAACGACCGTGCGATTTCCTACCGCGTGCACCAGGGCTTCGACCACAAACTGGTCGCCCTGTCGGCTGGCGTGCAGCGCATGGTGCGTTCGGAAACCGGTACTGCCGGCGTGATGTTCACCCTCGACACCGAATCCGGTTTCCGTGACGTCGTGTTCATCACCGGTGCCTACGGCCTGGGCGAAACCGTCGTACAAGGCGCGGTGAACCCGGACGAATTCTATGTCCACAAGGGCACGCTGGAAGCCGGTCGTCCGGCGATCCTGCGTCGCAACCTGGGCAGCAAAGCGATCAAGATGATCTACGGCGACGAGGCCAAGGCCGGTCGTTCGGTCAAGACCATCGACGTCGACAAGGCGGATCGCGCGCGTTTCTGCCTGTCCGACGCTGAAGTCAGCGAACTGGCCAAGCAAGCGATGATCATCGAAAAGCACTACCAGTGCCCGATGGACATCGAGTGGGCCAAGGACGGTGACGACGGCAAGCTGTACATCGTGCAGGCCCGTCCGGAAACCGTGAAAAGCCGCACTCAGGCCAACGTCATGGAACGTTACCTGTTGAAAGAAACCGGCACCGTGCTGGTTGAAGGTCGCGCCATCGGCCAGCGCATCGGCGCCGGTAAAGTGCGCATCATCAAAGACGTTTCCGAAATGGACAAAGTCCAGCCGGGTGACGTGCTGGTTTCCGACATGACCGACCCGGACTGGGAACCGGTAATGAAGCGCGCCAGCGCCATCGTCACCAACCGTGGCGGCCGTACTTGCCACGCGGCGATCATTGCCCGTGAGCTGGGCATTCCGGCAGTGGTTGGTTGTGGCAACGCCACCCAACTGCTGAAGGATGGCCAGGGCGTGACCGTTTCGTGCGCCGAAGGCGACACCGGTTACATCTTCGAAGGCGAACTGGGCTTCGACATCAAGAAAAACTCCGTGGATGCCATGCCGGAGCTGCCGTTCAAAATCATGATGAACGTCGGCAACCCGGATCGCGCCTTCGACTTCGCGCAACTGCCGAACGCCGGTGTGGGCCTGGCCCGTCTGGAGTTCATCATCAACCGCATGATCGGCGTGCACCCGAAAGCGCTGTTGAACTACGACGGTCTGCCGCAGGAAATCAAAGAAAGCGTCGACAAGCGCATCGCCGGTTACGACGATCCGGTTGGCTTCTACGTCGACAAACTGGTCGAAGGCATCAGCACCCTCGCTGCAGCGTTCACGCCGAAAAAAGTCATCGTGCGCCTGTCGGACTTCAAGTCCAACGAATACGCCAACCTGATCGGCGGCAAGCTCTACGAGCCGGAAGAAGAAAACCCGATGCTGGGCTTCCGTGGCGCGTCGCGTTACATCAGCGAATCGTTCCGCGATTGCTTCGAACTCGAATGCCGTGCGCTGAAACGTGTGCGCAACGAGATGGGCCTGACCAACGTCGAAATCATGGTGCCGTTCGTCCGTACCCTCGGTGAAGCGAGCCAGGTCGTCGATCTGCTGGCTGAAAACGGCTTGAAGCGCGGTGAAAACGGTCTGCGCATCATCATGATGTGTGAACTGCCATCCAACGCGATCCTCGCTGAAGAATTCCTCGAATTCTTCGACGGCTTCTCGATCGGCTCCAACGACCTCACTCAGCTGACGCTGGGTCTGGATCGCGACTCGGGCATCATCGCGCACCTGTTCGACGAGCGTAATCCGGCGGTGAAAAAGCTGCTGGCCAACGCGATTGCCGCGTGCAACAAGGCCGGCAAGTACATCGGTATCTGCGGTCAGGGCCCGTCCGACCACCCGGATCTGGCCAAATGGCTGATGGAGCAGGGCATCGAAAGCGTGTCGCTGAACCCGGACTCCGTGCTGGAAACCTGGTTCTTCCTGGCCGAAGGCCAGGCGCAGGCTTAATGAGTATGTAAGCGGCCCGCTCCCCTTGTAGGAGCCGAGCTTGCTCGCGAAGACGGACTGACATTCAACAACGATGTCGACGGATACACCGCAATCGCGAGCAGGCTCACTCCTACAAAGGGCAGGGCTTTGAGATTGAAGTAGGGCGGGCTCCTGTAGATGCCGCCCTTTTTTGTGCAAGAGCATTATGCAAAGCAGCAGCAACCTATTTCCTGTCGCCCTGATCAGCGCCGAGCGGCGCGGCGATCTGAGCGAAGATGTTTATCGTTTGAAACCCGGCAACAGCCCGGACTGGTCCGTGGAGATCGCCGTCACCCGTTTGGGCATGGCCGACGACACGGCGCCCCGTGGCGTGCCGGTGATTCTGTTGCACGGCAGCTTTTCCAATCGGCGCTTCTGGTTTTCACCGAAGGGCCTGGGACTCGGCGCGTATCTGACGCGGCTGGGTTTCGATGTGTGGATTCCAGAGATGCGCGGCCACGGCCTGTCGCAGCGCAATGAGGAATACCGACGCAATCGCGTTTCCGACTATGCCAAATACGATCTGCCGGCGATTGCCGCGTTCGTGCGTGAGCAGAGCGGTCAGATTCCGCACTGGATCGGCCATTCGCTCGGCGGCATCACCTTGGCCGCTGCGCTCGGGGGTGAATACCTCGGCGAGCCGGCAGTTGCCTCTGCGGCGTTTTTCGGCACGCAGGTCAGTCGCACGTATTGGCCGCTGAAAATCCCGCCGGTGGAGTGGAGCGGACGCTTTATTCTCAAGCGTTTCGCGCAGTTGTCCGGCTCACGCCTCAAGCGCGGCCCGGAAGACGAGCCGATCGGTCTGGCCATCGAGAGCATGCGCTGGTATGGCTTGTTCGGCCGCTTTGGCGACAAGGACAAGGATTGGTGGGCAGGCTTGGCCGAGGTTCAGGTGCCGGTGCTCGCGGTGACAGCCGCTGGTGATCATCAGGATCCGGCGTGGGCGTGTCGCAAGCTGTTCGAGCAGCTCGGCTCCGAGCACAAACAATTCATCAATCTCGGTCGCGAGCAGGGTTTCAACGACAATTTCGGCCATGTCGAAATGTTGGTGAGCAAAGCCGCGCAAGCTGAAGTGTGGCCGCTGGTGGCGCGTTGGTTGAAGGATCAACAGACGCCGTTGCTCGGCGAGAAGGCGGATCTGGCCGCTGCGGTCTGAATCAGAGGCTCTGAAAAGGGCATTTCGTTCAGGCCGGCTTGCGGCTAAGATATGACGCATTGTGCGGTTCTGGTCATTTTTAGCGGCTGTTTAGCTATTACGTTTCAGCGTATGTTCAGGTTCAGTCAGCGACCATGGCATGGACTAAGGTAAACAGCGGCCGCCGGAACTCGTCTCTATAGCGTGCGTCATCCTTGATCGTCTTCCTTTTTACAGGAGTTTTTCGATGAACCATTACCTTACGCCTGACCTGTGTGACGCCTATCCGGAGCTGGTGCAGGTGCTGGAACCGATGTTCAGCAATTTCGGTGGCCGTGATTCGTTCGGCGGCGAAATCGTGACCATCAAATGTTTCGAAGACAACTCGCTGGTCAAGGAACAAGCCGAGCTCAAGGGCAACGGTAAAGTATTGGTCGTGGATGGCGGCGGTTCGCTGCGCCGGGCATTGCTCGGTGACATGATCGCCGAGAAAGCCGCGAAGAACGGTTGGGAAGGGCTGGTGATCTACGGTTGCATCCGTGACGTCGACGTCATTGCGCAGACCGATCTGGGCGTGCAGGCGCTGGCCAGCCACCCGATGAAAACCGAAAAACGTGGCCTCGGCGACCTCAACGTCCCGGTGACTTTCGCCGGTGTGACGTTCCACCCGGGCCACTACATTTATGCGGACAACAACGGCGTGATCATCTCGCCGAGCCCGCTGCAAATGCCTGAATAAGGCTTCGACAAAGGGATGCGGATGTTCGAGGAAGAAAACGCGCAATGGGGGCTGGTGCATGCCCTCGTGCTGGACGGTAAAGGCGGCGCGCGTTCGATAGCCCGGACTGAGCTCGACGATTTGCAGCTGCAGGCGCATGAAAGTCTGTGGCTGCATTGGGATCGCAGCCATCCGCAAACCCAGACCTGGTTGCGCAAATCCAGCGGTCTCAACGAATTCACCTGCGACCTGCTGCTGGAAGAAAACACCCGGCCGCGTTTGTTGCCACTGCCGGATTCCGAGCTGCTGCTGTTCTTGCGCGGGGTCAACCTCAATCCGGGTGCCGAACCGGAAGACATGGTTTCGGTGCGGATTTTCGCCTCAGCTCAGCGCGTTATTTCCCTGCGTTTGCGTCCACTGCGTGCCACGGATGAGTTGCTGGCGCAATTGGCGGACGGCAAAGGCCCGAAAACCGCTTCTGAACTCATCCTTTATCTGGCGCAATTCCTCACCAACAAGGTGCAGGATCTGGTCACTTGCCTCTCGGAAATCGCCGATGAGGAAGAAGAAAAGATGGATGCCGACGAACGGTATACCCCCGAGCACGGAGCGATTTTGCACATCCGGCGCAGGGCTGCCGGACTGAAGCGTTTTCTTGCACCGCAGCGGGATATTTTCGGACAGCTCACGCGGATAAAACTGCCGTGGTTTGTCGAAGATGATGCCGACTACTGGAACGAATTGAACAACAGCCTGACGCGATATCTCGAAGAGCTCGAATTGACCCGGGAGCGCGTGGGGCTGGTGCTGGAGGCTGAAGACCGGCGTTTGAGCGAGCGCATGAATCGCACGATGTACCGCTTCGGCATCATCACCTGCATCTTTTTGCCGATGAGTTTTATCACCGGTCTGCTGGGTATCAATGTCGGCGGAATTCCGTTCTCCAGCAGCCCTTATGGCTTCCTGATTGCCTGTTTGACGGTGCTCGCCCTGGCCTTCGGTCAGTGGTGGTTGTTCCGCCGATTGCGCTGGGTGTGACCATGCAACATGTGACCCGACCAAATCTGCCCGCGTCTTTCACAGACATCACGAGAGGTGCGTATGCACGATCCGTTTGAACAGTCTTTGCGCGACATGCTCAACGCCTCACCGTCCGGTCGTGACGACGATGCGTGCTTGGGCCGCGTACTCAAAACCGCCAACCGCCAGGTCGGTGCCGGTGATCTTTTCAGCCTGCTGGGCCGCTGGCTGCCCGCGCTGATGATCGCCCTGAATAATGGATCGGCGCATGTCTCGCCGGTTTCCCGTCTTCGTAAACCTACCGCTCGCACTGCTGATAAGGCTGATTGAATATGGAACTTGATCTCTGGACTCAGAGCCTCGTCACTGCAATGACTGCGTTGTGGACCAAAGTCGCTAACTTCATTCCGAACCTGTTCGGCGCACTGGTGGTGCTGCTGTTGGGTTTCGTCGTGGCCAAACTGCTCGACACCTTGTTGTCCAAACTGCTGGCCAAACTCGGCCTCGATCGCCTGATGGGAGGCACCGGTCTGACCAAGTTGATGTCGCGTGCCGGCCTGCAAGTACCGATCTCGACCCTGATCGGAAAAATCGTTTACTGGTTCGTTCTGCTGATATTTTTGGTTTCTGCAGCAGAATCCCTTGGACTTGAGCGAGTTTCAGCTACGCTGGACATGCTGGCGCTGTATTTGCCAAAGGTGTTCGGTGCCGCGCTGGTGTTGCTGGTCGGTGTTTTGCTCGCACAATTGGCCAATGGCCTGGTGCGCGGGGCGGCAGAAGGCGTAGGCCTCGACTACGCTTCGGGGCTGGGGCGGATTGCGCAGGGGCTGGTGATCATTATCAGCATCTCGGTGGCGATCAGTCAGCTTGAGGTCAAGACCGACCTGCTGAACCATGTGATTGTCATTGTGTTGATTACCGTTGGTCTGGCGGTTGCGCTGGCCATGGGTTTGGGAAGCCGGGAAATTGCCGGTCAGATTCTTGCGGGAATCTATGTGCGTGAGTTGTATCAGGTTGGGCAACAAGTGCGTGTTGGCGAGGTCGAAGGGCAGATCGAAGAGATCGGCACGGTTAAAACCACATTGCTGACCGATGAGGGTGAGCTAGTCTCTCTTTCCAATCGGATCCTGCTGGAACAGCATGTGAGTAGCCGCTAATCCGGCAAACCCTGCTAATGTATGCCGCCGCTAAATGCCAGCTGATGCTGGCTGCGGCGGACATTGACCTGACTGTCGGCACGACTTGTTTTGAATAAAGCCCAAACGCTATCCACGCGCTACGACCCCCGCGAGCTCTCTGATGAGGAGTTGGTCGCGCGCTCGCACACCGAGCTTTTTCACGTGACGCGCGCTTATGAAGAACTGATGCGGCGTTACCAGCGAACATTATTTAACGTCTGTGCGAGATATCTTGGGAACGATCGCGACGCAGACGATGTCTGTCAGGAAGTGATGCTGAAGGTGCTGTATGGCCTGAAGAACTTCGAGGGGAAATCGAAGTTCAAGACATGGCTATATAGCATCACTTACAACGAATGCATCACGCAGTATCGGAAGGAACGGCGAAAGCGTCGCTTGATGGATGCTTTGAGTCTTGACCCCCTGGAAGAAGCGTCTGAAGAAAAGATGCCAAAACCCGAGGAGAAGGGCGGACTCGATCGCTGGCTGGTGTATGTGAACCCGATTGACCGTGAAATTCTGGTGCTACGATTTGTCGCAGAACTGGAATTTCAGGAGATCGCAGACATAATGCACATGGGTTTGAGTGCGACAAAAATGCGTTACAAACGTGCTCTAGATAAATTGCGTGAGAAATTTGCAGGCATTGCTGAAACTTAGTTCAGCGCAAATATCTCTTACGTGTAGGCAAGTTCTGATAGACTTGCCGCCGAGTTGTCCCCCGGTTTGCGGGACTGCTTCACAATCACCAGATGGGGATTTAACGGATGAAACTGAAAAACACCTTGGGCTTGGCCATTGGTTCTCTTATTGCTGCCACTTCGTTCGGCGCTCTGGCACAAGGCCAAGGCGCAGTTGAAATCGAAGGCTTCGCTAAGAAAGAACAATTCGACAGCGCTCGTAACTTCAAGAACAACGGCAACCTGTTCGGCGGTTCGATCGGTTACTTCCTGACCGACGACGTTGAACTGCGTCTGGGCTACGACGAAGTGCACAACGTGCGTTCCGACGACGGCAAGAACGTTAAAGGCGCTAACACCGCTCTGGACGCTCTGTACCACTTCAACAACCCAGGCGACATGCTGCGTCCATACGTCTCGGCCGGTTTCTCCGACCAGAGCATCGACCAGAACGGTTCGAACAGCCGTGACCGTTCGACCTTCGCTAACGTTGGTGGCGGCGCCAAGCTGTACTTCACTGACAACTTCTACGCCCGTGCTGGCGTTGAAGCTCAGTACAACATCGACAAAGGCGACACCGAGTGGGCTCCAAGCGTCGGTATCGGTGTGAACTTCGGTGGCGGCTCCAAGCCTGCTGCTGCTCCAGTTCCAGCACCAGCTGAAGTTTGCTCCGACAGCGACAACGATGGCGTTTGCGACAACGTTGACAAGTGCCCGGACACCCCAGCCAACGTAACTGTTGACGCTGACGGCTGCCCAGCAGTTGCTGAAGTTGTTCGTGTTGAGCTGGACGTTAAGTTCGATTTCGACAAATCTGTTGTTAAAACCAACAGCTACGGCGACATCAAGAACCTGGCTGACTTCATGAAGCAGTACCCATCCACCACCACTACTGTTGAAGGTCACACTGACTCCGTCGGTCCTGACGCTTACAACCAGAAACTGTCCGAGCGTCGTGCAAACGCCGTTAAGCAAGTTCTGACCAACCAGTACGGTGTTGAATCGTCCCGCGTTCAGTCTGTTGGCTACGGCGAATCCCGCCCAGTTGCTGACAACAAAACTGACGCTGGCCGCGCTGTAAACCGTCGCGTAGAAGCGCAGGTTGAAGCTCAAGCTAAGTAATTAGCTGCCGCTCTGAGGAAAGCCCGGCTTAGGCCGGGCTTTTCTTTGTCTGCGATTTGAGTTTCAGGTTTTAAAGATCGCAGCCTTCGGCAGCTCCTACAGGGCGCATGCAGACTCAATGTAGGAGCTGCCGCAGGCTGCGATCTTTTGATCCTCCGCGTACCCAGCCACTGCGCCGATGACCAGTATCGCAGGGCTCTTCAATTGAAATCTGTAGGCCGCTTCGCTCATTGCCGTCAGAACACTCCGGCATTCACGTTGATGAGGCAGTGAAGCGTTTTCGATCATCGCCACCGGCGTATCCGCTGCCATTCCTCCGGCCAATAGCTGATCACGAATCTCGTCGAGCTTGGCCACGCCCATGTACACCACCAGCGTCGTGCCGCCCTGCGCCAGCGCCTGCCAGTTCAACTCGCTGTCATCTTGCGTGTGCGCTGTCACCAGCGTCACGCCGCGCGCGACACCGCGCAGTGTCAGCGGGATGTCGCACTGCGTTGCGCCCGCCAGCCCGGCGGTGATGCCGTTAACCAATTCCACCTCAACGCCACGCTCACGCAGCCACTGCGCTTCTTCGCCACCACGGCCGAAAATGCACGGATCGCCGCCCTTGAGCCGCACCACGCATTTGCCGTGACGGGCATACCGCAGCATCAAGCGATGGATAAAGGCCTGCGGCGTGGAACGGCAGCCGCCGCGTTTTCCCACAGCGATAATCCGCGCGTCCGGGCAGTGTTCCAGCACCGCGTCATTGACCAGATCATCGATCAGCACCACATCGGCTTCGCGTAACGCGCGCACGGCTTTGAGGGTCAGCAATTCAGGATCGCCGGGGCCAGCGCCCACCAGCCAGACTTTTGCATTCATGGAATCTTTCCTCATCAGATGACCGCGACCGGCTGCACATTGGCAGCCAGCAGACGTTTTATTTCCGGGACGCAGGAACCGCATTGCGTGCCGCACCCCAGTTGATTTTTCAAACCTTGCAGATCGAGACCTTGGCGGATGCCGGTGCACACGGCGTCGAGGCTGACGTTTTTGCAGTTGCACAGGGTTTTATCCGCAGCGCCTTGCACTCCAGCGCTGCCCGGCGGCGCGCTCATTGGTGCGAGCAACCAGCGACGCAGTTGCTCGTCGGCGCGACCTTCCAGCCACAGGCCTTGCAGCCAATGCTGGGCGAGGGTTTCGCCGGCCAGACGAATTGCGGTGATCCGGCCATTCTCGATGCGCACGCGTTTGCCGATCGCGCGGCGTGGGTCGTCATAGGCCAGCACCGGGCCATCGATCAGCGACAGGCAGCGGTCGATTTCACCCAGCAACTGTGGATCCGGTGCTTCGCTGCTGGCAGCGCGTATCAGCAACGCCGATCGTTCACGTCCGACAAGGCTGAGACTCACGTAGGAAAACGCCTCACAGAGTGGTCGTAGCGTCTCGAAATGCTGTTGAACATTGCCTTCGATGAGTGCGAACAGTTGCCACGGCAGATTCACCGCTTCCAGGCGCACGCCGCTGTGTTTCAGTTCCGGTTGTTTCGACAAAGGATCGAACGCCGGCAAGGTCAGGCTGTTGACGCCGCCCTTGAGAAAACGATCGCCCCAGTGCATCGGCAGAAAGGCCTGGCCCGGACGCACACTGTCATCGCTGCCGACCGCGACGATGATCGCGCCACGCCGACTTTTCAGATTGACCAGATCACCCGGCTGCAAGCGATGCCGACGCAATTCGTCGGGGTGCAAACTCAACACTGCTTCGCTGACATGACCGAACAACTGCGCTGCCGTGCCGGTACGGCTCATGCCGTGCCACTGATCGCGCAGGCGCCCGGTGATCAGCGTCAGGGGGAAGCGTGCATCTCGTTGTTCCTTGGCGGCGCGATACGGGTCGGCGATGAACTGCGCTCGACCATTTGCCGTAGGAAAAATACCGTCGACGTACAGACGCGCCGTGCCTTGCTGCGCGCCGACGGGGAAGGGCCATTGTTGCGGGCCGATCTGGTCGATCAAGGCATGGCTGATTCCGGATAAATCCAGATCGCGGCCGCGGGTCAGCCCTTTGAACTCATCGAACAACTGCGCAGGCTGTGTGAAGGCAAACAGGCTCGATGCTTGTGGGCGCAGACGTTTCTCCAGACGCTGTGCGAAATCCACCGTAATCGCCCAGTCCGGTCGTGCTTCACCGGGTGGGTGAATGGCTTTGCGTACGTGGGAAATGCGCCGTTCGGAGTTGGTGACCGAACCTTCCTTCTCGCCCCAACTGGCGGCCGGCAACAGCAGGTCGGCGAAAGCCGCCGTCTCGGTGGTGCGAAAAGCTTCCTGCAACACCACGAATGGGCAGGCTTCAAGCGCTGCACGCACCGAGCTTTGATCGGGCATGGATTGCGCAGGGTTGGTACAAGCGATCCACAGTGCTTTGATCTTGCCGTTGCGCACCTGCTCGAACAGTTCGATAGCGCTGAGGCCGGTGCTGTCTGGCAATTGATCCACGCCCCAGTAAGCCGCCACTTCGGCGCGGTGCTCAGGGTTGGCGGCATCACGATGGCCCGGCAACAGATTGGACAGGCTGCCGGTTTCCCGTCCGCCCATGGCATTCGGCTGACCGGTCAGAGAGAAAGGCCCTGCACCGGGACGGCCGATTTGCCCGGTGGCCAGGTGCAGATTGATCAGTGCACTGTTTTTTGCGCTACCGGCGGTGGACTGGTTCAGACCCATGCACCATAACGACAGAAAACTCGGCGACGTGCCGACCCATTCCGCACATTGCTGCAATTGCTCGACACCGATCCCGCACAGTTGCGAAACCATTTGCGGGGTGTAATCGCGCACCAGACTTTTCAGTTCGGCCAGGCCATCGGTGTGTGCCTTGATGAAGTCGCGGTCGATCCAGTCTTCCCACAACAACAGGTGCAAAATCCCATGGAATAAAGCGACATCGGTGCCCGGCAGAATCGCCAGGTGCAGATCCGCGAGGTCGCAGGTGTCGGTGCGCCGTGGATCGATGACGATGACTTTCATCTGTGGACGCAGGGTTTTCGCCTCTTCCAGTCGACGGAAAAGTACCGGATGGGCGTAGGCCATGTTACTGCCGACGATCATCACGCAATCGCTAAGCTCCAGATCCTCATAACTGCACGGCGGCGCATCGGCGCCGAGGCTGCGCTTGTAGCCGACCACTGCTGAAGACATGCACAGCCGCGAATTGCTGTCGATGTTGTTGGTGCCAACCAAGGCCCGCGCCAGTTTGTTGAAGGCGTAGTAATCCTCGGTGAGCAATTGCCCGGAGATGTAGAACCCGACACTGTCCGGGCCGTGTTCGGCGATGGTCTCGGCAAAGACATTGGCAGCGTGTTCCAGCGCCGTGTCCCAATCGGTGCGGCTGCGCGCCAGACCTTTGCCCAGGCGTAATTCTGGATACAGGGCACGGGCCGCGAGGTCGCCGGTGAGGTGCAGCGTCGAGCCTTTGCTGCACAGTTTGCCGAAGTTGGCCGGATGCGCCGGATCGCCGCTGACGCCGAGGATGCGCTCGCCGTCATGCTCGATCAGCACGCCGCAGCCGACCCCGCAATAACAGCAGGTCGAGGCGGTCGTCTGGCGGCTCATCAGATGGCGTCCCGCAGAGCCAACTGCACACGACCGTTCTCGACCCGCGCCGGGTGATGGTGCGCGCAGCCGATGTCCGGCGCCTGAGCTTCGCCGGATTCAAGGTCGATCTGCCAGTTGTGCAGCGGGCAGGCGACGCGTTTGCCGTAGATCAGGCCCTGCGAGAGTGGTCCGCCCTTGTGCGGGCAGCGGTCGTCGAGGGCGAAAACTTCGTCGTCGCTTGTGCGAAAAATCGCGATGTCACCTTTCGGCCCGGCAATGATCCGCGAACCGAGGGCGTTGATTTCTTCAAGGGCACAGATATCGAGCCAGTTCATGCTGGCACCTCCAGATTTTTCACCGGGATCACGTCGAATTCTTTCTTCAATTGCGGCTGGGCCAAACGTTCTTTCCACGGATCCTGTTCGAACGACAGGGAGAATTGCAGGCGCTCGTTCAGGGCTTTGCGGCGTTCCGGGTCTTCCAGCACAGCTTTCTTGATGTGCTCCATGCCGACCCGTTGCAGGTAGTGCACGGTGCGTTCGAGGTAGAAGGCTTCTTCGCGATACAACTGCAGGAAGGCACCGTTGTATTCGCGGACTTCTTCGGCGGTTTTCAGCTTGACGAAGAATTCGGCGACCTCGGTTTTGATCCCGCCGTTGCCACCGATGTACATCTCCCATCCGGAATCCACGCCGATAATTCCTACGTCCTTGATCCCCGCTTCCGAGCAGTTGCGTGGGCATCCGGAGACAGCCAGTTTCACTTTGTGCGGCGACCACATGTTGAACAGGTCGTGCTCAAGCTCGATGCCCAACTGTGTCGAGTTTTGTGTGCCGAAACGGCAAAACTCACTGCCGACGCAGGTCTTCACCGTGCGAATGGATTTGCCGTAGGCATGGCCGGACGGCATGTCGAGATCCTTCCAGACACCGGGCAAGTCCTGCTTTTTGATGCCGAGCAAATCGATGCGCTGCCCGCCGGTGACCTTGACCATCGGCACGTTGTACTTGTCGGCGACGTCGGCTATCCGCCGCAATTCCGCAGGATTGGTCACGCCGCCCCACATCCGTGGCACCACCGAATAGGTGCCGTCCTTCTGGATGTTGGCGTGCGCACGTTCGTTGATCAGACGCGATTGCGGATCGTCCTTGGCTTCGCCGGGCCAGGTGGAAATCAGGTAATAGTTGAGTGCCGGGCGGCAGGTGGCGCAGCCGTTCGGCGTGCGCCAGTTGAGGTAGCTCATGGTGCCGGCGATGGTCAGCAGATGTTCTTCGCGAATGGCCTGGCGGATCTGTCCGTGGTTGAGGTCGCTGCAACCGCAGATGGCTTTTTCGCTTTTCGGTTTGACGTCGGCCGCGCCGCCGACGGTGTTGATCAGGATCTGCTCGACCAGTCCGGCGCAGGAGCCGCAGGAGCTGGCGGCTTTGGTGTGTTTCTTCACTTCATCGACGCTGAACAGGCCGTGTTCCTGAATCGCTTTGACGATGGTGCCTTTGCACACGCCGTTGCAGCCGCAGACTTCGGCGGTGTCGGCCATGACCATGGCTTTGTCCTGGCCCTGATGTCCTACGTCGCCCAAAGCATTTTCGCCAAACATAAGGTGGTCGCGGATCTCGCCGATGGCGTGATTCTCACGAATCTGTCGGAAATACCAACCGCCATCTGCCGTATCGCCGTACAGACACGCGCCGACCAGCACGTCATCCTTGATCACCAGTTTTTTGTACACGCCGCCGATCGGGTCGGAGAGGGTGATGGTTTCCGTGCCTTCGCCGCCCATGAAGTCGCCGGCGGAAAACAGGTCGATGCCGGTGACTTTCAATTTGGTCGAAGTCACCGAGCCCTGATAACGGGCGAACCCCAGTTGTGCGAGGTGGTTGGCGCAGACCTTGGCCTGTTCGAACAGCGGCGCAACCAGGCCGTAAGCGATGCCGCGATGGCTGGCGCACTCGCCGATCGCGTAGATGCGCGGGTCGTAGGTTTGCAGGGTGTCGTTGACCAGGATCCCGCGATTGCACGGGATGCCGGCCTTTTCCGCGAGTTCGGTGTTGGGACGAATGCCCGCAGCCATCACCACCAGATCGGCGGGAATAATGTCGCCGTTCTTGAATTGCACCGAGCCGACCCGACCGTTGCCCGCGTCGTGCAGGGCGTGGGTTTGTTCGCACAGACGGAAGTTCAGGCCACGGGATTCGAGGGCGCTTTGCAGCAACTGGCCGCTGGTTTGGTCCAGTTGCCGTTCCAGCAGCCACTCACCGATGTGCACCACGGTGACGTGCATGCCGCGCAGCATCAGGCCGTTGGCGGCTTCGAGACCGAGCAAACCGCCACCGATGACGACCGCGTGTTTGTGGGTTTTTGCCGTGTTGATCATCGCCTGGGTATCGGCGATGTCGCGGTAACCGATCACGCCGTGCAGGGTGTTGCCCGGGATCGGCAAAATGAACGGCGTCGAGCCGGTGGCGATCAGCAGGCGATCGTACTCGGCCTCGGTGCCGTCGTCGGCGATCACTCGGCGTTTGACCCGGTCGATCTCCACCACTTTGCGGTTGAGCAGCAACTTGATGTGGTTTTCCAGGTACCAGTCGAGGTCGTTGAGGACGATCTCTTCGAAGGTCTGCTCACCGGCCAGCACCGGCGAGAGCAGGATGCGGTTGTAGTTGGTGTGCGGTTCGGCGCCGAAGACGGTGATGTCGTACAGCTCATTGCTCAGTTTGAGCAGCTCTTCGAGGGTTCGAACCCCGGCCATGCCATTGCCGATCATCACCAGTTTGAGTTTTTTCATCAGGTTCTCCGGGGAGCTGCGGCTGGCCTCTTGTGGGCAGTCAGGCCGTGCTCGAGAAATTTTGCGCAAACAAAAAAAGGCGTCCCGCTAGTTGCCTAGCGAGGACGCCTTTGTCCTGGTCCCGTTCTCTCGGGAAGCGCAGCCTTCGTCGTTGAAGGTTGGGCTTTATGTGTGTGTTGGGTGGGGTAATGCAGTGGTTGTGCCAACTACGGGAAGCGCGAATTCATTGGGTTCCGTCAGCGCTCATATCGGGTTTTATGCACTGTATCGAAGCGGGTTGATCGTTCGTGGGGCGTTCAGGCAGTTGAATTTGTGGTGATTGGGCGGGCACCTTCGCGAGCAAGCTCGCTCCCACAGGGATTTGTGAACGACACAGATCCCTGTGGGAGCGAGCTTGCTCGCGAATGGCGCGGCGCGGTTCAACTGTGAAACAACAAAACCAGCAGCACCAGATTCCCCAGCAGAGCCACGATCGCCATCGTCCGCCACACCTTCAGCGGCTCACGCTCCAACATAGGCCGAGGCCGCACGCTCAAACTGCGCCGCTCGCCCTGTTCCAACACCAACAACCATTCTTCCGCTGTTTCAAAGCGTTGCTGCGGATCAGCCGCCACACCGCGCTCCAGACTCTGCGCCAGCCATTCCGGCAGATCCGGTCGATAACGCCCGGCGCTCACCGCCAGTCCAAAACGCGGCCGCTGAAACGCTTCTATCTCGCCGTAAGGAAAATGCCCCGTAAGCAGGAAATACAAGGTCACGCCCACCGCGTACAAGTCCTGCTGCGCACTCGGCGGATCACCGCGAAAGCCTTCCGGGGCGATATAACTCGGCGTCCCCGGCAACGTCGACGGTGCGTCTTCGGACAGTCCCGGGCAATACGCCAGGCCAAAATCCAGCAGCCGCAGTTCACCGTCATCCCCCCAATGCAGATTCTCCGGTTTGATGTCCCGATGCAGAATCTGCCGCCGATGCAGCAGCCCGACTGCACGCAGCAGGCGTTCGGCAATGTCTTGCCACTGCGCCAACGGTAACGCCCCGTTTTTTTGAAAAACCTGCGCCAGCGTCTTGCCGGAATATTCCCGCATTACGTAGTACAAATGCTGACGCTGAGTGCACGCATGGACTTCAGGAAAATGCCGTCCGGCCACACGTTTCAGAAACCATTCCTCGGACAACAGCGCTTGCCCGGCACAGGAATCATCAGGGGAACGTGTGGGCAGGGTTTTCAACAGCCACGTTTGACCTTGGCTATCCAGCGCGCGATACAGCAACGATTGCTGGCTCTGCGCGACGATGCCTTGCACCTGCCAGCCTTCAAACGACTGACCGGGTTTCAGCGGCGGCGGCAGTGGCCATTGCTGCAAATGCATCAGTGCATCGCCAAAACTCGCCTCGCCAACCGCATCGACCCGCACCAGCAAAGCGCTGGCGTTGTCTTGACTGCCGGCCAGATGCGCGGCATTGACCAATGTTTGCGCCGCGCTGTGCAGATCCGGCTGATCACGCAGGATCGCCGCAATCGCGGTATCGCCCAGGGTTGACCAGACGCCATCACTGAGCAGTAAAAAGCTTTCGTCATCACGCAATTCACCGTCGAGAAAATCCAGCACCAAATGTTGATCCAGCCCGAGCGCACGCTTGAGCACATGCTGCATGCCCGGCTGCTCCCAGACGTGATCTTCGCTGATGCGCTGCAACGTGTCTGCGTGCCAGCGGTATACCCGGCAATCTCCTACATGGGCGAGGGTAAAGCGCCGACCGCGCATGACCAAAGCACTGACGGTGGTGAGTAACGGCTGCCCACCGCCATTGGCCTGCAACCAGCGATTTTGTGCGAGCAGCAAGCGGTCGAGGGCCTGCGCCACGCTCCAGGTTTCCGGGGTGGCGTAATAGTCGAGCGCCAAGGCCTGCAAGGTTGAACGCGCGGCGAGGCCGCCATCGGCGCATTGGCTGACGCCGTCGGCGATGGCGAACAGGTAACCCTTGCTCGCCGCCAGCGCCGGGGCCGGCGTGACCAGGCGCACAGCGTCCTGATTCTCCGTGCGCGGCCCGGTGGCGCTGGCTTCGGCGAAACTCAGTTGCAAGGCCATCGACGCCTCAGACCCGCGCCGCCGTCACCGCTGCCGAACCCCATGTGGTTCTCCAGCGACGCTTGACGCCGTGCAGGCCAAACCACGCCAACACGCCAAGGCTGGCGAACAACCACAGCGCCAGTTGATAGCTGCCGGTGCTCTGCTTGATCGCACCCATGCCCGCCGCCAAGGCGAAACCGCCAATGCCGCCGGCCATGCCGATCAGCCCGGTCATTACGCCGATTTCCAGACGAAAACGCTGCGGCACCAGTTGGAAAACCGCACCGTTGCCTGCCCCCAAACCGAGCATGGTGCAGACGAAAAGCGCGAGTGCCGCGTAGGAACTTGGCAGGTTGAAGCCAACGGCAGCGATGCAGATCGCAGCGACGGTGTACATCGCCAACAGAGTGCGAATGCCGCCGAAACGGTCAGCCAGCGCGCCACCCAATGGGCGCATCAAACTACCGCCGAACACGCAAGCGGCGGTGTAGTAACCGGCGGTCACCGGGCTCAAACCGTATTGATCGTTGAAATAGCCGGGCAGGGCGCTGGCCAAGCCGATAAAGCCGCCGAAGGTGACGCTGTAGAAGAACATGAACCACCAACTGTCGCGGTCGCCGAGGGCTTTGAAGTAGTCGGTCATGGCTTTGGCTTTTGGCCGTTCCGGCGCGTTTTTCGCCAGCCAGGCGAACAGCACCAGCGTCAGGATCAGCGGGATCAGGGCGAAGCCGAAAACATTGCTCCAGCCGTAAGCGGCGGCCAGCACCGGGGCGAGCAGCGCGGCGAACACGGTGCCGGAGTTGCCCGCGCCAGCAATGCCCATGGCTTTGCCTTGATGCTGCGGCGGGTACCATTGCGAGGCCAGCGGCAGGGCGACGGCAAACGAAGCGCCGGCCATGCCGAGGAACAGGCCGAGGATCAGCGCTTGTTCGTAACTGTGGATGCCGATTTTCCAGGCGCCGAACAGTGCGCAAATGACGATGACCTGGCCAATCAGCCCGGCGGTTTTCGGCGACAGTCGATCGGCGAGCATGCCCATGATGAAGCGCAGAACGGCACCAGCAAGGATCGGCGTGGCGACGACGAGGCCGCGTTGTTGTGTGGTCAGGTGCAGGTCGGCGGCGATCTGCACCGCCAAAGGGCCGAGCAGGTACCAGACCATGAAGCTCAGGTCGAAATAGAGGAAGGCCGCGAACAATGTCGGGGTGTGGCCGGATTTCCAGAAGCTTGAATTCATTGCGCACCTCAGCTGAAAAGAGTCTCGAAAGGAGTCATGCAACAGCAGGTGGGGCGCCGCCACGGCCGCACCACCGGCCCCGAGCTGTGGGGCCAAAACGCAAAAACGCCGCTACCTGCTGCGCCGGGTGGGGCGAACGGGTGAGCGACGTCTTTGTCGTGGGTGGGGCAACCGCCGTTGGTTACCTGAGGGAATGCTTAGCGAGATTTGTGCCAAGGATCAAAAGATCGCAGCCTTCGGCAGCTCCTACGGGGGAATGCAGTCTCCTGTAGGAGCTGCCGAAGGCTGCGATCCTTTGATCTTGATTCAGCCGAGCAACTCACTCATGGCTATGATTTGTTCGGCCACTTGAATCAGCTTCTGCTGCCGGCTCATCGCCTGGCGCCGCATCAGCGTGTACGCCTCTTCCTCATTGCAATCCTTCATCTTCATCAACAAACCCTTGGCCAGTTCAATCCGCTTGCGCTCAGCCAATTGCTGATCCCGTGCCTGCAACTGCGCGCGCAACGCCTGATCACTCTCAAATCTTGCCATCGCCACATCGAGAATCGGCTGCAACCGCTGGGCGTGAATGCCTTCGACGATGTAGGCACTGACCCCGGATTTGATCGCCTGACGCATCACTCCCGGATCATGCTCGTCGGTAAACATCACGATCGGCCGTGGCTGGTCGCGGCTGACCAGCACCACTTGTTCCATAACATCGCGGCTCGGTGACTCGGTATCGATCAGGATCACGTCCGGGCGCACCGTTTCGACGCGCGCGGGCAGGTCGATGGTCAGGCCGGATTCGTCGATAACTTCAAAACCGGCTTCGGTCAGCGCCGCTTTCAGACGTCCGACTTTTTTCGCGGTGTCGTTGATCAGCAGAATGCGCAACATGTTCGCGTCTCCTGTCAGCGGCGGGCGAGAAGGGCTGAGTCGTCGCTCATGGCGTGCAGTTTGAAGCTGCGCGCATAAGCGGCCGGGTCGCTGCCGTCCCAGATTTTGCCGTCGAGCAACTGGCTGCTGCGCATGTCGGTGCCCCACGCGGCGACGCCGACTGCGGTGGCAGCGTCGCGATACAGATCGAGCTGCTGAACCTGACGGGCGACGGCCAGGTAATCCGGATCCTCGCGCAGCAAACCCCAACGACGGAACTGGGTCATGAACCACATACCGTCGGACAAGTACGGCAAATTCACCTCGCCATGGCCGTGGAAACGCAGCGCATGCGGATCCTGCCAGCGGTTGCCGAGGCCATCGGCGTAATCACCGAGAAAACGCGGTTCGATGCACGCCACTGGCGCATCGAGGTATTCCGGCGCGCTGAGTAATTGCGCGGTGCTGCGGCGGTTTTCCGGGCTCTCTTCGATGAAACGGCTGGCTTCAAGGATTGCCATCACCAACGCGCGTGCGGTGTTCGGGTATTGCTCGACGAATTCGCGGGTGCAGCCGAGGATTTTTTCCGGGTGATCGGGCCAGATGGTCTGGCTGGTGGCGAGGGTGAAGCCGAGATCCTGCTGCACCGCGCTGGCGGCCCACGGTTCGCCGACGCAAAAACCGTCGATGCGCCCGGCCTGCAAGTGCGCGACCATTTGCGGTGGCGGCACCACCACGCTGTCGACATCCTGCAGCGGATGAATGCCCTGGCTCGCCAGCCAGTAATAAAGCCACATCGCGTGGGTGCCGGTGGGGAAGGTCTGGGCGAAGGTGAGTTTTGCGCGGCTTTGGTGCACGTGGCGATCCAGCGCGTCAGGACTGGTCACGCCGAGGTTCTGCAAACCGTGCGAAAGATTCAGGCTCTGACCGTTCTGATTGAGGCCCATCAGCACGGCCATGTCGGTCGGCGCGACACCGCCGATGCCCAGGTGCACCGCGTAAATCAGCCCGTACAAACTGTGCGCGGCATCGAGTTCGCCGCTGACCAGTTTGTCGCGCAATCCTGCCCAGGAGGTCTGGCGCTTGAGGTTCAGGGTCAATCCGTAAGGCTGAGCAAAGCCTTGCGTGGCCGCGACCACCACCGAGGCGCAATCGCTCAGGGCCATGAAGCCGAGGTTGATTGCACTCTTTTCCGGAGCATCGCTGCCGTTGACCCAGGCCAGCGGCCCTACCGAAGGTTCATTCATCCAACGCTACCTCGAAAAAAAACGCCGCCGCGGACTTTGCGCAGGCAAAACCCGGGACGACGCCATTGCCTTGCCCGCACGCCGCCATTGGCCTGCAAGCTGATAACGATGGCGGTGCAAGGCATATGCCACTCGCCGCGATTTGCGCGTGCGCCTCGCGCGGTGGGGCGATGCCCGGCTATAATCGCCGCCTCTTTTCGCCGCCCGAGTCAAAGCCGCCCATGTACACCCTGGCCCGTCAGATGTTGTTCAAACTTTCCCCGGAAACCTCCCACGATCTGTCGCTGGATCTGATCGGCGCGGGCGGACGTTTGGGCCTCAACGGCTTGCTGTGCAAGGCACCAGCGAAAGTGCCGGTGACGGTCATGGGCCTGGAATTCCCCAACCCGGTGGGTTTGGCGGCGGGTCTGGACAAGAACGGCGCAGCCATCGATGGCTTCGCGCAACTGGGTTTCGGTTTTGTCGAAATCGGCACCGTGACCCCGCGTCCACAGCCGGGCAACCCGAAACCACGGATTTTCCGTCTGCCGGAAGCCGAGGCGATCATCAATCGCATGGGTTTCAACAACCTCGGTGTCGATAACCTGTTGGCGCGCGTTGCGGCGGCGAAATACAACGGCGTGCTGGGCATCAACATCGGCAAAAACTTCGACACGCCGGTTGAGCGTGCGGTCGATGATTACCTGATCTGCCTGGACAAGGTTTACGCCCACGCCAGCTACGTGACCGTCAACGTCAGCTCGCCGAATACCCCGGGCCTGCGCAGCTTGCAGTTCGGTGATTCGCTCAAGCAATTGTTGGCCGATCTGGCCACGCGCCGTGCCGAACTGGCGTTGCGTCATGGCAAGCATGTGCCGCTGGCGATCAAGATCGCGCCGGACATGACCGACGAAGAAACCGCGCAGGTGGCGCAGGCGCTGATCGACACGGGGATGGATGCGGTGATCGCGACCAACACCACCTTGAGCCGTGTTGGCGTTGAAGGCATGGAACATGGCGACGAGGCGGGCGGTTTGTCTGGCGCGCCGGTGCGTGAGAAGAGCACCAATACGGTGAAAGTGCTGGCGGGCGAGTTGGCTGGGCGGTTGCCGATTATTGCTGCTGGCGGGATTACCGAAGGCAAGCATGCGGCGGAGAAGATTCTCGCGGGTGCGAGTCTGGTGCAGATTTATTCGGGCTTCATCTATAAGGGCCCGGCGCTGATCCGTGAATCCGTAGACGCAATCGCCGCCCTGCGCAAATAACCCGACCCGATACGGTCAATGTAGGAGCTGCCGAAGGCTGCGATCTTTTGATCCTGTTTTTAAGATCAAGATCAAAAGATCGCAGCCTTCGGCAGCTCCTACATGAGATGTGCATCAGTTTTCGGGCATAAAAAAGGGCTCCTCGAAGGAGCCCCTGGGCCGTAGCCCGCCGTCCGGGAAGGACGTGCATGGTAAGTCGTTACAAAATCAGATTGTCGTGTCGGAGTAAGTGCCCTGTGTCAGCCGACGGCGTGAAGTTCGTTGAGTCTATGGATTCCCGCAGTGCCGGTCATACCGTCCCAGTTGTCGCCGCGTCCTTCTCGCCAGCCGTTAATCCAGGCTTGACGTACCGACGGTAGAGTAAATGGGCAAAGCTCACGGGATTTGCCACCAACGCCATATTGATATCCGCGCAAAAATGCTCTTTCCAACGGATCACGCTTAAGTCTTCTCATAGGGTGTTGCCCTCACTTGTTGACTGTTTGTGTCGCGTCGACCTCAATCGAGGTCTGGCAGAAAAAACTCTGCCGTGGTGCGGCTCGCTGCCGGCGTGGCGAGCCAAGGTGTTGACGCCGTTGCGACGTCAACCTGTGGTCAGTTCTAACCAATGAGTCACAGCGATGGAATGACCGTTTTGTCATAAGGACGTAACGAAAAGGGTGCTATAGCGATAAGTAACCGCGTATTTATTGAACGTTTATTGAGCAAACCCCGGTATGATCGGCCCCGCGCTGGATGATGGGCTTAATTCTTTAGTGAGAATGACCCACGTTTGCGCTGGGGTACTATTCGACGAAGGGTCGCTTTAAGACTTTTTGTTACTCCAACTTTTTTATCTGTCCTTGCATCTAAGCTCTTTTAACCCGAGCAGCGGGGATGGAACGGCACACCTTCGTGCCACGCGGGCGTTCTTTTAGAAAAGCGCCTGATTGAAAACCGGATCGGCAATGCGTTGCCGATTCACTAGCCAAAGGCTTTGGAAATACCATGTCCGACAGTTTCGAACTCTTCCTCACTTGCCCTAAAGGCCTTGAAGGCCTGCTCATCGAGGAAGCCGTCGGGCTTGGCCTTGAAGAAGCGCGCGAGCACACCTCCGCCGTGCGTGGCATGGCGACCATGGAAACCGCTTATCGCCTGTGCCTCTGGTCGCGTCTGGCCAACCGCGTGTTGCTGGTGCTCAAACGCTTCCCGATGAAGGACGCCGAAGACCTGTACCACGGCGTCCTCGACGTCGAGTGGCAGGATCACATGCTCAGCGACGGCACCCTGGCCGTTGAATTCAGCGGCCACGGCTCGGGCATCGACAACACCCACTTCGGCGCGCTGAAGGTCAAAGATGCCATCGTCGACAAACTGCGCACGCCGCAGGGCGACCGTCCGTCGATCGACAAGCTCAATCCGGATCTGCGCATTCACCTGCGCCTGGATCGTGGCGAAGCAATTCTCTCCCTCGACCTCTCCGGCCACAGCCTGCACCAGCGCGGCTATCGCTTGCAGCAGGGCGCGGCGCCGCTGAAGGAAAACCTCGCGGCAGCGATCCTGATCCGTTCCGGCTGGCCACGCATTGCGGCCGAAGGCGGCGCGCTGGCTGACCCGATGTGCGGTGTCGGTACGTTCCTCGTCGAAGCGGGGATGATCGCCGCCGACATGGCGCCGAACCTGCGTCGTGAGCAGTGGGGTTTCACTGCCTGGCTCGGTCACGTGCCGGCGCTGTGGAAAAAACTGCATGAAGAAGCCGCTGAACGCGCCGCTGCCGGTCTGGCCAAGCCACCGCTGTGGATTCGCGGTTACGAGGCCGATCCACGTTTGATTCAACCGGGCCGCAACAACGTTGAGCGTGCCGGCCTGAGCGAATGGATCAAGATCTACCAGGGCGAAGTCGCCACTTTCGAGCCGCGTCCGGATCAGAACCAGAAAGGTCTGGTCATCTGCAACCCGCCGTACGGCGAGCGTCTCGGTGACGAAGCCAGCCTGTTGTACCTCTACCAGAACCTCGGCGAGCGTCTGCGTCAGGCTTGCCTGAACTGGGAAGCGGCGGTGTTCACCGGCGCGCCGGATCTCGGCAAGCGCATGGGCATCCGCAGCCACAAACAGTATTCGTTCTGGAACGGCGCGCTGCCGTGCAAGCTGTTGTTGATCAAAGTCGTGCCGGATCAGTTCGTCACCGGCGAGCGTCGTACGCCGGAACAGCGTCAGGCCGAGCGTGAGCAAGCGGCTTACGATCAAACCCCGGACGAGCCGCAAGAGCGCAAGTTCAACAAGAACGGCAACCCGATCAAACCGACGCCAGCCCCGGCACCGGTGATCGAGCAGCCGCGCTTGAGCGAAGGCGGGCAGATGTTTGCCAACCGTCTGCAAAAAAATCTCAAGGCGATGAGCAAGTGGGTCAAGCGCGAAGGCATCGATTGCTACCGCGTCTACGATGCCGACATGCCTGAGTACGCGATGGCGATCGATCTGTATCACGACTGGGTGCACGTGCAGGAATACGCCGCGCCGAAGTCGATCGATCCGGAAAAAGCCTCGGCACGCATGTTCGATGCGCTGGCGGCGATTCCGCAGGCGCTGAACGTCGACAAGAGCCGTGTGGTGGTCAAACGCCGTGAGCGCCAGAGCGGCACCAAGCAGTACGAGCGTCAGAGCGCGCAGGGCAAGTTCAATGAAGTCACCGAGGGCGGCGTGAAGTTGCTGGTCAACCTCACCGACTACCTCGACACCGGCCTGTTCCTTGATCACCGCCCAATCCGCATGCGCATTCAGAAAGAGGCCGAGGGTAAGCGTTTCCTCAATCTGTATTGCTACACCGCGACCGCCAGCGTGCACGCGGCCAAGGGCGGCGCGCGCAGCACCACCAGCGTCGACCTGTCGAAAACCTACCTCGACTGGGCGCGCCGCAACCTGTCGCTGAACGGCTTCTCGGACAAGAACCGTCTGGAGCAGGGCGATGTGATGGTCTGGCTGGAAAGCTGCCGTGAAGAGTACGACCTGATCTTCATCGATCCGCCGACCTTCTCCAACTCCAAGCGCATGGAAGGCATCTTCGACGTGCAGCGTGATCAGGTGCAGTTGATTGACCTGGCCATGGCGCGTCTGGCGCCGGGCGGCGTGTTGTACTTCTCGAACAACTTCCGCAAGTTCCAGTTGGAAGAGAACCTGACCGAGCGTTACGCGGTCGAGGAAATCAGCGCACAGACCATTGATCCGGATTTCGCCCGCAACACCAAGATCCACCGCGCCTGGAAAATAACGGCTCGTTGACGCTTCGCCAGACTGGATCCACAGAGCCTTGATTTTTAAAGGCTCTTGGATCCAGTCAGCGCTAGCCAAATTAATGGCTAATAGCTATAACTCAACCCATGGCCAAGGGGTTTTTCCCGGAACATTGGCGTAGTGAGTTGTCCTTATGTCGTTGCACCCCGTGCGCCCGAAGATACTGGGTTTTATCAGCGAAGAAGTCTCGGCCTGGCTGGTCGCGCTGCTGGTATTGCTCGCCGGCGGGATTCTCACGGGGCTGCTCGCCTGGGCCACGCACAACGAATTTCACCAGCAATTGCGTCAGCGTTTTCAGCTGCTGACCAATGAACGTTACAGCCGCATCGAAGAACGCTTCGAGGATCAAGAGCAACGCCTCGACGGTCTGCGTCGTTTCTTCTCCAATTCCGAATCGGTGTCCCGCGCCGAATTCGACGGATACACCCAACCTCTGTTACTGCGTACCCAAGCCTATTCGTTCGCCCTCAAGGTCAGTGGCGCCGAGCGCGCGGCGTTTGAGCAGCGCGTGCGGGATGACGGCTTGGGCGATTTCACCATTCGCGAACTGAATGCCCATGGCGAGTTGCAACTGGCCGCGCCTCGCGATCAGTACGTGCCGGTGCTGTACAGCCAGACCCAGAGCAAGCTCGGCTCGCCGTTGGGTTACGACTTGCTCGCGCAACCGATGCGCCGTGACACGCTGATGCGTGCCGATCAGTTGAACAATCTGGCGGTGTCGCAACCGTTGCACCTGGTCAGCACCGAACCTTCCTACGCGCGCGGGGTGCTTTTGGTGGCTCCCGTGATCCATGAGGGTGAGCAGCAGTCGTTTGGTTATGTCGCGGCGGTGATCAGCATGCGCCAGCTGCTTGCCGACGGTTTGCCGGACGCGTTTCATGACTATCTGTCGGTGCGCATTCTCGATCTGTCGACCAATGATCAGCACGAAGTGTTGTTCGAATCGACCAATGAGCCGGCGCCGAGTGACTTGTCCGCGACTCGCCTGTTGCGAATGGCCGATCACGACTATCAAGTCGATATCCTGCCGAGTGAAGCGTTTATGCAGGCCAACCATTCGTCGGTTGGCAGCATCGTGATTCTCGGTGGGCTATTGAGCGTTTTACTCAGTGCGCTGCTGTATGTGCTGGTCAGTCAGCGTCAGCGCGCGGTGCGCATGGTCGAGCAACGCACCGAGGAACTGCACGCCAGCGAACAGGAATTGCGCGGCACCCATGGTCAGTTGCGTGGTGTGCTCAACGCAGCGACACAAGTGGCAATCATCGCCACCGACCTGCGCGGCGTGATCAGCACGTTTAATCCCGGCGCCGAGCAAATGCTCGGTTACAGCAGCGTTGACGTTATCGGCCACATGACCCTGGAAAACCTGCATCTGCCGCGAGAACTCGCCACACGTTCGGCGGAGTTGAGCGCGCGTTACGGCAAAAGCATTCCGACTTGCCACGCGATGCTGGTTGAGGGCGGCGAAGTCGGTGGTCATGAAGCGCGCGAGTGGACGTTGGTGCGCAGCGATGGCAGTCATCTGCCAGTGAACATGCTCGCCACCCCGGTGCTCGACGAGCAGGGGCTTTGGGTTGGGCATCTGGCGATCTGCATCGACATCACCGAGCGCAAGCGTGTGCACGAGACGCTGGCGGCACGGGATGTGTTGCTGAAGAAACTCAGCGCTCATGTACCCGGCGGCATTTACCAGTTCAAGATGGAATTCGACGGGCGCTTCAGCGTGATTTACGCCAGCGACGGCATTCGTGAAATCTACGAACTGGAGCCGGATGTGCTGCTACTGAATGCCGAGGCGATCTTCACCCGCATTCATCCGCAGGACACCACGCGGGTGCGCGCTTCGATCCGTGAGTCGGCGGACAACCTCAGCCCGTGGCGCGAGGAATACCGCGTGCAACTGCCCGAGCGCGGCCTGCGCTGGGTGCGCGGCGAGGCAACGCCGGAAGAGCTGCCGGGCGGCGGAGTGTTGTGGCATGGCTACATCTCCGACATTTCCGACCTCAAACGAGTAGAAGAAGAACTGCGTGCGCTGTCGGTGACGGACTCGCTGACCGGCATTCATAACCGTCGTTATTTCCAGGAACGCCTGACCACTGAAATGGCTCGGGTCGAGCGTGGCGGCGGCGAGTTGTCGGTGATCATGCTCGACATCGACCACTTCAAACGCATCAACGACCAGTACGGGCATGCGGTGGGCGATCGGGTTTTGCAGGCGGTGTGCGAGCGCATTGGCCTCCGGTTACGGCGCACCGATGTGTTCTGCCGTTTGGGCGGCGAGGAATTCATGGTGCTGTGCCCGGACATCGACGGCGAGCACGCGCACATGCTGGCGGTTGAGCTGTGGCAGGGCTTGCGGGGCGCGCCGGTGGATGTGGTCGGCGTGGTCACGGCGAGTTTCGGCATCGCCAGTTGGCGCACGGGAGAGGGCGCGGATGCGCTGCTGCTACGCGCGGATTCCGGCGTGTACGCGGCAAAACAGGGCGGCCGCGATCGCGTCGAACAGATGAGCTAACGCCCAACCCTTGTAGGAGCAAGGCTCGCCCGCGAAAGCGTCGGTTCAGTCACCCACTTCATTGACTGATACGACGCCTTCGCGGGCAAGCCTTGCTCCTACAGAAGATCAAAAGATCGCAGCCTTCGGCAGCTCCTACATGTTCACCTGTAGGAGCTGCCGAAGGCTGCGATCTTTTGCTTTTTTGCTTTTAGAGGACTGACGCAGTCTGCGGCAGTTTCGGCTGGCGATACAGATCCAGCAGCACCTGATCGAGCACCGATGAGGCGCCAAACGGGGCTTTGTCGTTGAGGATCGCCACCACCGCCCAGGTATTGCCATTGACGTCGCGGCTGAAACCGGCAATCGCCCGCACGGTGTTCAAGGTGCCGGTCTTGACGTGCGCTTCGCCGCGCATTGCGGTGGTTTTCAGGCGTTTACGCATGGTGCCGTCGGTACCGGCGATCGGCAGCGAGCTGATGTATTCAGCGGCATACGGGCTGTGCCACGCGGCTTGCAGCATGTTCGCCATTTCTCGGGCGCTGACGCGTTCAGCGCGGGACAGGCCGGAGCCGTTCTCCATCACCAGGTGCGGCGCGGTGATGCCTTTCTTCGCCAGCCACTGACGGACAACGCGTTGCCCAGCCTTGGCATCATCGCCGTCGGCGTCGTTGCGGAATTTCTGGCCGAGGCTCAGGAACAGCTGCTGGGCCATGGTGTTGTTACTGTATTTGTTGATGTCGCGAATGATCTCGGCCAGATCCGGCGAATAAGCGCGAGCCAGCAGTTTGGCGTTGCTTGGCGTGGTCGCCAGACGATCGCGGCCCTGAATGCTGCCACCCAGTTCTTTCCAGATCGCGCGCACGGCGCCGGCGGTGTAAGTCGCGTGGTCGAGCAGCGACAGATAAGTCTGCGAGCTGCAGCCTTCGCCCAACTGGCCGCCAACGGTCACGGTCACGCTGCCATCGGCTTGCGGCACCGGGTTGTAGCGCACGCCGCCGGTGCATTGCTTCGACGGCAGGGCTTTGACGGTGTTTTCGATGTGGATGCTGGCAATCGGCGGCTCGACCGAGATCAGTACACGGCCACCGTCGTTGCGCGCAACAAAGCGCAGGGCTTTGAGGTTGACCAGCAGCGAATCCGGTTTGACCAGGAACGGCTTGTTCTCATCATTGCCGTCATCGTTGAATTCCGGCAGTTGCGGCTGGATAAAGAAGTTGCGGTCGAGCACCAGATCACCGGTGATCTGCGTCACGCCGTTGGCGCGCAGGTCGCGCATCAGCAGCCAGAGTTTTTCCATGTTCAGCTTCGGATCGCCGCCACCCTTGAGGTAGAGGTTGCCGTTGAGAATGCCGCCGCTCAGTGTGCCGTCGGTGTAGAACTCGGTTTTCCACTGATGATTGGGGCCGAGCATTTCCAGTGCCGCGTAGGTGGTCACCAGTTTCATGGTCGAGGCCGGATTGACCGACACGTCGGCGTTGAACACGGTCGCCGTGCCCGGGCCGTCGAGCGGCACCATCACCAGCGACAGGGCGCTAGGCTGCAATTTGCTTGCCTTGAGGGCTTTTTCGACGTTCGGGGTGAGGGAAGTATTGATGGTGGCAGCGGAAACAGGCAGGGCCAGAGGCAGAAGAAGGCCGGCGAGAAACAGTGGACGCAACGATTTGATCATATGAAATAAAACCCTACAGCCGAGGGGAAAAAGACGAGGACATGGATGAAAAGGTCCTCAGTGGTCACGAAAGTGTCGGCATTATGCCCCAAGGTGTAACCGATTGTGGCTTCCTCGGGGTGGCGATTCGTTGATTTTTTTACAGGCGGTCGGCCTCTGTGTCCAGAGAGGCGGGCAAACGATTGCTGAAACTGGTAAAGTGCCCGCCGTATTTACTTAAGAGGATTGTTCCAATGGCGACTAACCGTTCCCAGCGTCTGCGCAAAAAACTGTGCGTTGATGAATTTCAAGAGCTGGGTTTCGAACTGAACCTGGACTTCAAAGAAGACTTGTCCGAAGAAGCCATTGACGCTTTCCTCGAAGCATTCATCAAAGAAGCCATGGAAGCCAACGGTCTGGGTTATGTTGGCGGCGACGACTTCGGTCTGGTTTGCCTGCAGAAGCGTGGCTCGGTCAACGAAGAGCAGCGCGCTGCCGTTGAAGCCTGGCTGAAAACCCGCTCCGAGCTGACCAAGTATGAAGTCAGCCCGTTGCTGGACGTTTGGTATCCGGAAAAGCCGATCAACGCGGCTAAGTGATACTGAAAAAAACGGCGACCTGAGGGTCGCCGTTTTTTTTCGTCGATCAAAAGATCGCAGCCTCGTTTCACTCGACAGCTCCTACCGGGGAGCGCGATCTCCTGTAGGAGCTGCCGAAGGCTGCGATCTTTGCTTTTAAGCTTTGCGCCAGTTCAAAATCAGCAGCGTCAGCACGCCCGCAACAATCCCCCAAAACGCCGACCCAATGGAAAACAGCGTCAACCCCGACGCCGTGACCATGAAGGTAATCAGCGCCGCTTCCCGCTCTTTCACCTCAGTCATGGCAATGCTCAAACCATTGATGATCGAGCCAAACAGCGCCAACGCCGCAATCGACAACACCAATTCTTTCGGCAACGCTGCAAACAAGGCCGCCAATGTCGCGCCGAACACCCCGGCAATCCCGTAGAAAATCCCGCACCACACCGCTGCCGTGTAGCGCTTGTTGCGATCTTCATGGGCGTGCGGCCCGGTGCAAATCGCCGCGCTGATCGCCGCGAGGTTGATGCCGTGGGAGCCGAACGGTGCCAGCAACAGCGAGGCGATGCCGGTGGTGGTGATCAGTGGCGAGGCGGGGACGGTGTAGCCATCGGCACGCAACACGGCGATGCCGGGCATGTTCTGCGAGGTCATCGCCACGACGAACAGCGGGATGCCGATGCTGATGGTCGCCGCCAGCGAGAAATGCGGCGTCGTCCACACGGGCGTCGCCACTTCCAGATGAAAACCGCTGAAATCCAGCAATCCCATGAAGCCCGAAAGCGCGGTGCCGATCAGCAGCGCAGCGAGCACCGCATAACGTGGCGACAGGCGTTTGACCACTAAATAGGTGAAGAACATCCCCAGCACCAAACCCGTGCGGTGCTGCGCAGCGACGAAGATTTCGCTGCCAATCTTGAACAGAATCCCCGCCAACAACGCCGCCGCCAGGGATGCTGGGATCTTTTTCACCAGCCGTTCGAAGCTGCCGGTCAGCCCGCAAATGGTCACCAGCACCGCGCAAGTGATGTAGGCGCCAATGGCTTCGCCGTAACTGACGCCACCCAGACTGGTGATCAGCAGTGCCGCGCCGGGCGTCGACCAGGCTATGGTGATTGGCGTGCGATAGCGCAGCGACAGGCCGATCGAACACACTGCCATGCCGATCGAAATCGCCCAGATCCACGAAGAAATCTGCCCGCTGGTCAGGCCCGCCGCTTGCCCGGCCTGGAACATCAGCACCAGGGAGCTGGTGTAACCGGTCATCATCGCGATGAAACCGGCGACGATCGCTGATGGTGACGTGTCGGCCAGAGGGTGCAGTTGCGTGTGCGTGGCGTCGTTCATGACGGCGGTGTTCCTTCTACAGATAGTATTCCCCTGCAGGAGCTGCCGAAGGCTGCGATCTTTTGATCTTTCTTCTAGAAAATCAAAATCAAAAGATCGCAGCCTTCGGCAGCTCCTACATTGAGATAGAGACGGGCGGCGGATTTCGGGATCAAGCCTAAACTCAATCGTAACGGATCGTTGCAATACAGCCGAACTCACAAACAGCCGTACAGTCGTGTTGCCACCATCCATTGTGTACAATCGCGGTGTTTTTTACGCGATACTTGCCAGCGACCTACTGTGCCGTATTACAGTCACGGTCTATTCGCCGCAGTTCTCCCGACTCGAGTGCCCATGAACGAACAGTTGCAACCCCTCAAGAAACAACCGCGAGCAGGCAAAGCCGGCCGCAGCGGAACCCAGGACGATATTGTCTACGCGCATATCTTCGAGGCCATCCTCGAACAGCGTCTGGCGCCCGGCACCAAGTTGAGCGAAGAAGCGCTGGGGGAAATCTTTGGGGTCAGCCGCACCATCATTCGCCGCGCGCTGTCGCGTCTGGCCCATGAAGGCGTGGTGCTGTTGCGGCCGAACCGTGGCGCCGTCGTTGCCAGCCCGAGCGTTGAAGAAGCGCGGCAGGTGTTCCTCGCCCGTCGCTTGGTCGAGCGCGCGATCACTGAGCTGGCGGTGCAACACGCCACCGCCGAGCAGATCGCTGAGCTGCGCCAGATGGTCAACGATGAGCGCGACAGCTTCTCGCGCGGTGATCGCGGCGCCGGTATTCGTCTGTCGGGCGAATTCCACCTGAAACTGGCGGAAGCGGCGATGAACGCGCCGTTGATCAGCTTCCAGCGCAGCCTGGTGTCGCAGACGTCGCTGATCATTGCCCAGTATGAAAGCGGCAACCGCTCGCATTGTTCCTACGACGAACACACCCAGTTGATCGACGCGATTGAAAAGCGCGACGGCGATCTGGCGGTGCGTTTGATGATGCATCACATGGATCACATCGACAGCAAGCTCAACCTCGACGAAGAAAGCGCGTCGGATGATTTGCATGCGGTGTTCTCGCATTTGTTGCAGACCAAGAAGCCTGGGCGCCCTGCGGCCAAGCTCTAAAGATCGCAGCCTTCGGCAGCTCCTACAGGGGCGTGCGATCCAATGTAGGAGCTGCCGCAGGCTGCGATCTTTTGATCGTCCTGACAGGCAATAAAAATCCCCCGGGGTGAACACCAACGGGGGATTTTTTTATGCCTGATCGTTCCCACGCTCCGCGTGGGAATGCCTCTAGGGACGCTCCGCGTCCAGTGACGCGGAGCGTCACGGGGCTGCATTCCCACGCAGAGCGTGGGAACGAACATGGAGTAGGGTGGATTAGCGCTGATGCACCAGCGCACCCGCCGCATACGTCTGCTGCACCGTGCGGTCATCACCCAGCGTCATCAACACAAACAACGACTCGGCAATGTTGTTGGCCTGCTTCAAGCGATAGCTCAGCAGCGGCGTCGCGTTGTAGTCCAGCACCAGGAAGTCAGCGTCGGAACCCGGTTGCAGGTTGCCGATCTTGTCTTCCAGACGCAGGGCGCGTGCGCCGCCCAGCGTCGCAAGATACAGCGACTTGAACGGGCTCAGTCGCGCACCTTGCAGTTGCATCACTTTGTACGCTTCGTTCAGCGTCTGCAGCAACGAGAAACTGGTGCCGCCGCCGACGTCAGTGCCCAAACCGACATTGAGTTTGTGCTTCTCGGCCATCGGCAGATTGAACAGGCCGCTACCCAAGAAGAAGTTCGACGTCGGGCAGAACGAGATCGCCGAGCCGGTTTCCGCCAGACGCGCGCATTCGTCGTCGCACAGGTGCACGCCGTGGGCGAACACCGAGCGCTCGCCGAGCAATTTGTAGTGGTCGTAAACGTCGAGGTAGCCCTTGCGCTCCGGAAACAGTTCCTTGACCCACTCGATTTCCTTGAGGTTCTCGCTGATGTGGGTCTGCATGTACAGATCCGGGTATTCAGTCAGCAGTTGACCGGCGAGGGTCAGTTGTTCCGGGGTGCTGGTCGGTGCGAAACGCGGGGTGACGGCATAGTGCAGACGACCCTTGCCGTGCCAGCGCTCGATCAGCGCTTTGCTTTCGACGTAGCTGGATTCGGCGGTATCGGTCAGATAATCCGGCGCGTTGCGGTCCATCATCACCTTGCCGGCGATCATGCGCAGATCGAGCTGCTCGGCCTTTTCAAAGAACGAATTCACCGACTGCGGATGCACGCTACCGAATACCAGTGCGGTGGTGGTGCCGTTGCGCAGCAGTTCCTTGATGAAGATGTCGGCGACGTCATCAGCGTGGGATTTGTCGCCGAACTGGCTTTCGCACGGGAAGGTATAGGTGTTCAGCCAGTCGAGCAGTTGTTCGCCGTAGGCACCGACCATGCCGGTTTGTGGCAAGTGAATGTGCGTGTCGATGAAGCCTGGGGTGATCAGGGCGTCCTGATATTGGGTGATTTCGATGTCTGCCGGCAGGGTCGGCAGCAAATCACTGGCGTGGCCAAGGGCGCTGATCTTGCCGCCATCGACCACCAGCAGGCCATCCTCGAAGTACTCGTAGGAGGCTTCGATCCCGACTTCGGCGGGGTCGGCAATGCTGTGCAGGATGGCGGCGCGGTAGGCTTTGCGAGTCAGAGGCATGAGGGTTCTCTAATCAGTTTGAGGCTTTGAGTTTGGCGGCCTGACTGCGCCGTGAAACCGGCAGCAGTTTGGCAATCGGTTCGGCGCTGGCAGTCTGCTGGCCGAAGTTGGCGTTATAGGTGGCGATGATTTCGCCGGCGATGGAGATGGCGATTTCCACAGGCAGTTTGCCTTTGACTTCGCCAATGCCCATCGGGCAGCGCATGCGTTGCACGACGCCACTGTCGAAACCGCGATCACGCAGACGGTGTTCGAACTTCGCGCGTTTGGTCTTCGAGCCAATCAGGCCGAAGTAGGCGAAGTCGTTGCGCTTGAGGATTGCGGCAGTGAGTTCAAGGTCGAGCTGATGGTTGTGGGTCATGACGATGCAATAACTGCCGGCGGGCAGGTCATCGATTTCATCCACAGGCTCTTCCGACACGATTTTACGCACCCCGTGAGGGATGTGTTCGGGGAATTCGGCATCGCGCGAATCGATCCAGCGCACCCGGCAGGGCAGGCTGGCGAGCAGTGGCACCAAAGCGCGGCCAACGTGGCCGGCACCGAACACGGCGATTTGCGCCTGTACCTGGCCCATCGGTTCGAACAGCAACACGGTGGCGCCGCCGCAGCACTGGCCAAGGCTGGCGCCGAGGCTGAAGCGCTCCAGATGGGTGTCCTGCTTACCGCTGGCGAGCATGTCGCGGGCGATCTGCATGGCTTTGTATTCCAGATGCCCGCCACCGATGGTGTCGAAGCTCTGGTTAGCGCTGATGACCATTTTCGAGCCGGCGTTGCGGGGCGTCGAGCCGAGTTCTTCGATGATCGTCACCAGCACACAGGGTTCGCCCTGGTTCTGCAGGTCGGCGAGGGCGTCGATCCAGTTGTACATGTTCACCTCGACATCTTCGTTGTCTGTTCGGGCCTCTTCGCGAGCAAGCTCGCTCCCACATTTGGATTTGTACAAGTCCAACAGTCAGCACAAATCCCTGTGGGAGCGAGCTTGCTCGCGAATGGCCGCGCCTCGGTCCTAGAGCGGAGCCAACTCGGTTTCAGCTTCGACGGCCTTCACCGCCTTCAACTGCCGCATCTGCTCACAACCCCACAACACCCGCTCCGGCGTCGCCGGCGCATCAATCTGCGGCTGATGCTTGTAATCCCCGAGGCTCGCCACGGCATCCTTGATCGCGCACCACGAAGCAATCCCGAGCATGAACGGCGGTTCACCGACAGCCTTGGAATGGAACACCGTGTCTTCCGGGTTCTTGCGGTTTTCCACCAGTTTCACCCGCAGATCCAGCGGCATGTCCGCCACCGCCGGAATCTTGTAGCTGGCCGGGCCGTTGGTCATCAGCTTGCCTTTGTTGTTCCAGACCAGCTCTTCCATGGTCAGCCAGCCCATGCCCTGGATGAAGCCACCCTCAACCTGACCGATGTCGATGGACGGGTTCAACGAGGCGCCGACGTCGTGCAGGATGTCGGTGCGCAGCATCTTGTATTCGCCGGTCAGGGTGTCGACGATCACTTCGCAGCATGCCGCGCCGAAGGCGAAGTAGTAGAACGGACGGCCGCGCGCCTGGCTGCGGTCGTAGTAGATTTTCGGGGTCTTGTAGAAGCCGGTGCTCGACAGCGAGACCTGATTGAAATACGCCTGCTGGATCAGCGCTTCAAAGGTCAGGATGTGGTCGCGAACCCGCACATGGCCGTTGTGGAATTCAACGTCTTCTTCAGTGACTTTGAAGTGACGCGCAGCGAATTCGACCAGACGTTTCTTGATGATTTCCGCCGCGTTCTGCGCCGCTTTACCGTTCAGGTCAGCGCCGCTGGACGCCGCGGTCGGCGAGGTGTTCGGCACCTTGTCGGTGTTGGTCGCGGTGATCTGCACGCGATCGATTTCCACCTGGAACACTTCGGCCACGACCTGCGCGACTTTGGTGTTCAGGCCTTGGCCCATTTCCGTGCCGCCATGGTTCAGGTGGATGCTGCCGTCGGTGTAGATGTGGATCAGCGCGCCGGCCTGGTTCAAGAAGCTCGCGGTAAACGAAATACCGAATTTCACCGGGGTCAGCGCCAGGCCTTTTTTCAGGATCGGGCTGTTGGCGTTGTAGCGACGAATCGCTTCGCGACGCTCGTGATACTGGCTGCTTTCTTCCAGTTCGGCGGTCATTTCCTCGAGCATGTTGTGCTCGACGGTCTGGTAGTAATGGGTGACGTTGCGCTCGGTCTTGCCGTAGTAGTTGGCCTTGCGCACAGCCAGCGGATCGAGGTGCAGGTGACGGGCTATCGCGTCCATCACTTCTTCGATCGCGACCATCCCTTGCGGGCCACCGAAACCACGGTAAGCAGTGTTCGACGCGGTGTTGGTCTTGCAGCGATGACCGTTGATGGTCGCGTCGCCGAGGTAGTACGAGTTGTCCGAGTGGAACATCGCACGGTCAACAATCGACGCGGACAAGTCCGGCGAGCAGCCGCAGTTGCCGGCCAGATCCATGTTGATCCCGTGCAGGCGTCCGGTGCTGTCGAAGCCGACGTCGTATTCGACGTAGAACGGGTGACGCTTGCCGGTCATCAGCATGTCTTCAACGCGCGGCAGGCGCATCTTCGTCGGCTGACCGGTGAGGTGCGCAACCACCGCGCACAGGCACGCCGGGCTGGCGGCCTGAGTTTCTTTGCCACCGAAACCACCGCCCATGCGGCGCATGTCGACGACGATTTTGTTCATCGACACGTCGAGCACTTCGGCGACCAGTTTTTGCACTTCGGTCGGGTTCTGCGTCGAGCAGTAAACGATCATGCCGCCGTCTTCGGTGGGCATTACCGAGGAGATTTGCGTCTCCAGGTAGAAGTGTTCCTGACCGCCGATGTGCAGCGTGCCTTGAATGCGGTGTTCAGCGGTCGCCAGCGCAGAGGCCGAATCGCCGCGCTGGTGGGTGTGGCTGTCGAGGACGAAGTGGCGTTTGCGCAAGGCTTCGACCACGTCGAGCACAGGTTCGAGGTCTTCGTATTCGATGATCGCGGCCATCGCGGCTTTGCGCGCGGTTTCCAGATCTTTGGCCGCAACGGCGAGCACCGGTTGACCAACGAACTGCACGTCATCGATGGCCAGCAGCGGATCGCCTGGCATCAGCGGGCCGATGTCTTTCAGGCCCGGCACGTCTTCGTGGGTGATGGCGATGCGCACGCCTTCGAAGGCGTAGCAAGGCGAAGTGTCGATGCTGATGATTTTCGCGTGGGCGCGATCCGACATGCGTGCATACAAGTGCAACTGGTTGGGAAATTCCAGGCGGTCATCGATGTACTGCGCTTCACCGGACACATGTTTGGCGGCGCTGTCGTGTTTGACGCTGCGGCCGACACCGGAGGTCAGATCCTTGGCGAACAATTCAGCCAGTTCAGCTTGGGTTTTTTCTACGCCGTGATGGTTAGACATAAGCGGTCACCCGAGTCTCGATGTGCGGTGTTTGCAGTTCGATGAAGTATTTACGCAGCAGGTTTTGCGCGCTGAGCAGGCGATATTCCTTGCTGGCGCGGAAGTCCGAGAGCGGCGTGAAATCTTCCGCCAGCGCGGCGCAAGCACGTTCGACCACAGCGTTGTTGAACGGCGCACCGATCAGCGCAGCTTCACAGTGGGCTGCGCGTTTCGGGATCGCGGCCATGCCGCCAAACGCCATGCGTGCATCGGTGATCACACCGTTTTCCACACGCAGGTTGAACGCGGCGCAGACGGCGGAGATGTCATCGTCCAGACGCTTGGAGACTTTGTAGGCGCGGAACAACTGCTCGGCGCTGGCGCGCGGCACGATGATCTTCTCGATGAACTCACTTTCCTGACGGGCCGTGACTTTGTAATCGATGAAGTAATCGTCGAGGTTCAGGGTGCGACGGGTTTCGCCTTTGCACAGCACAACCTGCGCGCCGAGAGCGATCAGCAGCGGTGGCGAGTCACCGATCGGCGAGGCGTTGCCGATGTTGCCGCCGAGGGTGCCCTGGTTGCGGATTTGCAGGGAAGCGAAGCGGTGCAGCAGTTCGCCGAAGTCCGGGTACTCGGCGTTCAACGCTTCGTAGCAGTCGGAGAGGGCAGTGGCGGCGCCGATTTCGATGCGATCATCGAAGGTTTCAATGCGCTTCATTTCCGCGACGTTGCCGACGTAGATCATCACCGGCAGGGTGCGGTGGAACTGGGTGACTTCCAGCGCCAGATCGGTACCGCCAGCCAGCAGACGTGCTTGGGGATAAGCGTCGTAGAGGTCGGCCAGATCGGCGACAGTCAGCGGTACCAAACAGCGCTTGTCGCCACTGTTCAGTTCGCCGATATCGGTCGGAGCGATAGCTTTCAGGCGAGCAATGGTGTCCGCTTCGCGGGCATCGAACTGATCCGGTTGCTTGCCGCAGCAGGATTGCTCGGCAGCCGCCAGAATCGGCCGGTAGCCGGTGCAGCGGCAGAGGTTGCCAGCCAGCGCTTCGTGGGCCTTGGCGTGATCGGGCGCATCGCTGTTCTTTTGCAGGGCGAACAGCGACATGACGAAACCGGGGGTGCAGAAACCGCACTGCGAACCGTGGCACTCGACCATGGCTTTCTGCACGCTGTGCAGTTCGCCTTTGTGCTTGAGGTCTTCGACGCTGATCAATTGTTTGCCGTGCAGCGACGAAACAAAGGTCAGGCACGAGTTGAGGCTGCGATAGCGAATGTGTTCGCGGCCATCGTCATCCGTTTGCAACTCGCCGACCACTACAGTGCAGGCGCCGCAATCACCGCTGGCGCAACCTTCTTTAGTGCCGGATTTACCAACGTGTTCACGCAGGTAATTGAGCACGGTCAGATTCGGGTCCAGGGCGTGCTCGCTACGGAGTTCCTGGTTAAGTAAAAACTGGATCACGGAAGGCCTCGCAGACTCATTATTGTTGTTAACCGACTTGAGCCGAATTTAGCAGGTCTGACTTTTCGGTCAATGGTTTTCTGACTTAAAGGTCAGGAAAATCCATTTCGTCGATCAACAACGTGTCTATTCAGTATTGACCTTCATTGGTCAGCCTGGATTTTTGTTTGGTTTTCTGAAGAAAACTGCGGGAATCGTGCCAAAAACCGCTGAGTGGGCACTCCGCCATGAGCCCGCATTTGCGCTACACTGCGCCGCTTGTGCAGATCGATAGAGTTTGAAGGACAACCATGACGTTCAAGGCGCCGGACAGCCTCGCCGAGCAAATCGCTCACCACCTCGCCGAACGCATCATTCGTGGCGAAATGAAGCCGGGAGAGCGCATCCAGGAACAAAAGGTCACGCTGGCCCTCAATGTCAGCCGCGGCTCCGTTCGTGAAGCCTTGCTGATCCTTGAACGCCGCCACCTGATCGCGATCCTGCCGCGCCGTGGTGCGCACGTCACCGAAATGACGCCGCACAAGGTGCAGAGCCTGTGCACGCTGATGAGCGAGTTGTACATCCTGCTCGGCAACTCGGTGGCCAATGGCTGGCAAGTCCAGTCGGACATGGCGCCGTTCGTGCAGATCCAGCAGCGCCTGACCGCCAGCTACGAGCGTCAGGACATCCGCAGCTTCGTCGACGACAGCTTCAGCGTGATGCGCGCCGCCTATCCATTTGCCAACAATCCTTACCTGCAAGAAACGGTCGAGAACCTGCAGCCGGCGATGAGCCGCGCCTACTTCCTCGCCCTCGAACAGCGCAAGGCGGAAATGAGCGAGTTCCTCGAACTGTTCGAACGCCTGTTGGCCGCCGTGCTGGCCCGTGATTTGCCGCAGATCCGCATCGTGCTCACGGCTTACGGCCAGCGCAGCTGCGATCTGGTGGTTGCTGCCTTGACGGGCGCTTAAGCGTGCGGCTCAAGTGCATCAAACTCGCGGGATTCAAATCCTTCGTCGACCCGACCACGGTGAACTTCCCCAGTAACATGGCGGCGGTCGTCGGGCCGAACGGTTGCGGCAAGTCGAACATCATCGACGCCGTTCGCTGGGTGATGGGCGAAAGTTCAGCGAAGAACCTGCGTGGCGAGTCGATGACCGACGTCATCTTCAACGGCTCGACCAGCCGCAAACCGGTGAGTCAGGCCAGTATCGAGCTGGTTTTCGACAACTCCGACGGCACGCTGCTAGGCGAATACGCGGCCTACGCGGAAATTTCCATTCGCCGCAAAGTCACCCGCGACAGCCAGACCACCTATTACCTCAACGGCACCAAATGCCGTCGTCGCGACATCACCGATATCTTCCTCGGCACCGGCCTCGGCCCGCGCAGCTACTCGATCATCGAGCAGGGGATGATCTCCAAGCTGATCGAATCCAAGCCCGAAGATCTGCGCAACTTTATTGAAGAAGCCGCCGGCATCTCGAAATATAAAGAGCGCCGTCGCGAGACCGAAAACCGCATCCGCCGCACCCACGAAAACCTCGCGCGTCTGACTGACCTGCGTGATGAGCTTGAGCGTCAACTCGAACGCCTGCACCGTCAGGCCGAAGCGGCGAAGAAGTACCAAGAATTCAAAGCCGAGGAGCGTCAGCTCAAGGCGCAACTGTCGGCCCTGCGCTGGCAGGATCTCAACGATCAGGTCGGTCAGCGCGAGTCGATCATCGGCACTCAGGAAATCAGTTTCGAAGCCTTGGTCGCTGAGCAGCGAAATGCTGACGCGGCCATCGAACGCTTGCGCGACGGTCACCATGATCTGTCCGAGCGCTTCAATCTGGTGCAAGGGCGCTTCTATTCGGTCGGCGGTGACATCGCCCGGGTCGAACAGAGCATCCAGCACGGCCAGCAACGTCTGCGGCAGTTGCAGGACGATCTGAAAGAAGCCGAGCGCGCCCGCCTCGAAACCGAATCGCATCTGGGCCACGACCGCACGTTGCTGCTGACCCTCGGTGAAGAGCTGGACATGCTTGTGCCCGAGCAGGAAGTCACCAGTGCGGCCGCCGAAGAAGCCGCCGCTGCGCTGGAAGATTCCGAAAGCGTCATGCACGGCTGGCAGGAGCAGTGGGACGCCTTCAACCTGACTGCCGCCGAACCGCGCCGTCAGGCCGAGGTGCAGCAGTCGCGCATCCAGCAGCTGGAAACCAGCATGGAGCGCCTCGCCGATCGGCAAAAGCGTCTCGGCGAAGAGCGCGCGTTGCTCTCGGCCGACCCGGAAGACGCGGCGATCATGGAGCTCAACGAGCAGCTCGCCGAGTCCGAAGCGACCCTCGAAGACTTGCAGACCAGCGAAGAAGCGCAGGTCGAGAAACTCGAACAACTGCGTCAGGAATTGCAGCAAGCGCTGACCGCGCAGCAGCAGGCGCAGGGCGATTTGCAGCGCCTCAATGGTCGGCTCGCATCCCTTGAAGCCTTGCAGCAAGCCGCGCTCGATCCAGGCACCGGCACCGCCGAGTGGCTGAAGGAGCACAACCTCGCCGAGCGGCCGCGTCTCGCTGAAGGTTTGAAGGTCGAGGCCGGTTGGGAATTGGCGGTGGAAACCGTGCTCGGCGCCGATCTGCAAGCGGTGCTGGTCGACGACTTCAGTGGCTTCGATTTGTCCGGTTTTACTCAGGGTGATCTGCGCCTGCTCAGCCCGGCCAGCGATGGCGTGCGAGTGTCGGGCAGCTTGCTGGATAAAGTCGACGCGCAGATTGATCTGTCGCCGTGGCTTGGCCAAGTCAAACCGGTCGACAGCCTTGAGCAGGCCTTTGCCTTGCGCGGGCAGTTGAGTGCCGGTGAGAGCTTGATCAGTCGCGACGGTTATTGGGTTGGTCGGCATTTTCTTCGCGTACGTCGGGCCAGTGAAGCGGAGAGCGGCATGCTCGCCCGTGGCCAGGAAATCGAAGCGCTGCACCTCGAACGCGAAGAGAAAGAAACCACCGTCGAAGCCATGGAAACCCGTCTGCAAACCCTGCGTGCGCAACAGCGTCAGCAGGAAAACGGTCGCGAACATTTGCGTCGTTTGCTGCAAGACGAAGCGCGCCAGCAAGGCGAACTGAAAGCTCAGTTGTCCGCCGGCAAAGCCAAGGCTGAACAGTTGACCTTGCGTCGCACGCGTCTCGATGAAGAGTTGGTCGAACTCGGCGAACAACGCGAGCTTGAGCACGAACAAGTCGGCGAAGCGCGCATGCAATTGCAGGAAGCGCTGGATGCCATGGCGCTGGACACCGAACAGCGCGAGTTACTGCTGGCCCAGCGCGACAGTCTGCGCGAACGCCTTGATCGCGTGCGTCAGGAAGCGCGGCAGCACAAGGATCACGCCCATCAATTGGCCGTGCGGCTCGGCTCGTTGCGCGCGCAGCATGACTCCACGCGTCAGGCGCTGGAGCGTCTGGAAATGCAGTCCGAGCGCCTGACTGAAAAACGCGAACAGTTGAGTCTGAACCTGGAGGAGGGCGAGGCGCCGCTGGAAGAGCTGCGCCTGAAACTCGAAGAGCTGCTCGACAAGCGCATGACCGTCGACGAAGAACTCAAGACCGCGCAGATCGCTCTGGAAGACGCTGACCGCGAATTGCGCGACGCGGAAAAACGCCGGACTCAGGCTGAACAACAATCGCAATTGATTCGCGGCCAACTCGAACAGCAGCGCATGGAATGGCAAGCCCTGACCGTGCGCCGCAAGGCCTTGCAGGATCAATTGCTCGAAGACGGCTACGATCTCAACGGCGTGCTCGCGACATTAACCGCGCAAGCCAGTGAACGCGAAGCCGAAGAAGAACTCGAACGCATCAATGCGCGGATTCAACGCCTGGGCGCGATCAACCTCGCGGCCATCGACGAATACACGCAGCAGTCTGAGCGTAAGCGGTATCTGGATGCGCAGGACGCTGATCTGGTCGAAGCACTGGAGACGCTGGAAAACGTTATCCGCAAGATCGACAAGGAAACCCGTAACCGCTTCAAAGATACCTTTGATCAGATCAATGGCGGTTTACAGGCGCTTTTCCCAAAAGTTTTCGGTGGCGGGCGCGCGTATTTGGAACTGACGGGCGAAGATCTACTCGATACAGGGGTAACGATCATGGCGCAGCCGCCAGGGAAGAAGAACAGCACCATCCATTTGCTCTCCGGCGGGGAAAAAGCCCTGACCGCATTGGCACTGGTTTTTGCGATCTTCAAGTTGAACCCGGCGCCGTTCTGCATGCTCGATGAGGTTGACGCGCCGCTGGATGACGCTAACGTTGGACGCTACGCACGCTTGGTCAAAGAAATGTCGCAGACCGTGCAGTTCATCTATATCACCCACAACAAAATCGCCATGGAAATGGCCGAGCAGTTGATGGGTGTAACGATGCATGAACCGGGTTGTTCGCGACTGGTGGCCGTGGATGTCGAGGAGGCAATGGCAATGGTAGACGCGTAAGTCCGCGTGTTGTCGGAAAGGTATTAGAGGGTTGTAGGACTTTTTTACCGACTTCGACTTGCTGGCCAATCGACATATTCGTACAAGCCAATGAGACAGACGGTGTAAAGTTGCCTTTGGTCGTGCTAGTTTAATGTCAAATTTTCGTATACGTGGGCAAAACGCCTGTCAGAACATAGAGTTGGCGCCACGTTTTAAAGCGGTTTGCACAGTGTAAACCCCTTATTTTTCAGCATTTTTTATAGAGGCACGGGATTACATGGAAATCGGTCTGCGCGAGTGGCTGATCGTCATCGGCATCATAGTGATAGCCGGTATTCTTTTCGATGGCTGGCGCCGTATGCGCGGCGGCAAGGGAAAACTGAAGTTCCGTCTTGACCGAAGTCTGTCCAACCTGCCGGACGAGGACACCAGCGCTGAGCTGTTGGGCCCGGCCCGCGTGCTGGACACGCACAAAGAACCGCAGCTGGACGAACACGATTTGCCGTCGGTGAGCATGCCGGCCCGCGAAGCACGCGAGCCTCGCGATTCCGGCAACAAACGTGGCAAGCGTGGCAGCAAGGGTTCGGCGCAGGGCGACTTGAACCTCGATCTGGATCTGGATGACGGCCCGAGCTTCAGCAGCCGTGACGATGATTTCGCCGACGACAGCAAGCCTGCACCGGCCGTGGTCGAAAAAGATCAGCCGCAAGCTGAAGAAGTTTTGGTGATCAGCGTGATCTGCCGCGACGCCGCCGGCTTCAAAGGCCCGGCGCTGTTGCAGAACATTCTGGAAAGCGGTCTGCGTTTTGGCGAGATGGATATTTTCCACCGTCACGAAAGCATGGCGGGTAACGGTGAGGTGCTGTTCTCCATGGCCAACGCGGTCAAACCGGGCATCTTTGATCTGGACGACATCGACCATTTCAGCACCCCGGCGGTGAGCTTCTTCCTCGGCCTGCCAGGCCCGCGTCATCCGAAGCAAGCCTTCGACGTGATGGTCGCCGCAGCCCGCAAGCTGTCGCAGGAACTCAATGGCGAGCTGAAAGATGACCAGCGTAGCGTGCTGACCGCGCAGACCATCGAGCACTACCGTCAGCGCATCGTCGAATTCGAACGCCGCGCATTGACCCAGAAGCGCTAAGACCTGTAGGAGCAGAGCTTGCTCGCGAAGCGATCTCAAGGACGCCATCGCGAGCAAGCTTTGCTCCTACAATGATTAAAAGATTGAGCAGCCTCGGCTGCTCTTTTGCTTTATGAGAGAACACCCATGACCGCCGCCAAACACCGCATTCTCGAGCTGCGCGCTGAACTCGATCAGCACAACTACCGTTACCACGTCCTCGACGAGCCGAGCATTCCGGACGCCGAGTACGACCGGTTGTTCCACGAGCTCAAGGCGCTGGAAGCGGCCAATCCGGAACTGATCACCAGCGACTCGCCGACCCAGCGCGTCGGCAGCGTGGCGCTCACCGCGTTCACTCAGGTGCGTCACGAAGTGCCGATGCTCAGCCTCGGCAACGCCTTCGAAGAAAGCGACATGCGCGAGTTCGATCGTCGCGTCACCGAAGGTCTGGATATCCCTGCCGGCGATTTGTTCGGCGGCGGCGCGGCGGTGGAATACAGCTGCGAGCCGAAACTCGATGGCCTGGCGGTCAGCCTGCTCTATCAGGACGGCGTGCTGGTACGCGGCGCCACACGCGGCGACGGCACCACCGGCGAAGACATCAGCGTCAACGTGCGCACCGTGCGCAACATTCCGCTGAAGCTGCACGGCGAAGGCTGGCCGGCGACCCTCGAAGTGCGCGGTGAAGTGTTCATGTCCAAGGCCGGTTTCGAGCGCCTCAACGCCTCGCAACTGGAAGTCGGCGGCAAGACCTTCGCCAACCCGCGCAACGCCGCCGCTGGCAGCTTGCGTCAGCTCGATTCGAAGATCACCGCCAACCGTCCGCTGGAATTCTGCTGCTACGGCATCGGTCAAGTCTCCCACGATATTTCCGACACTCACATCGGCAACCTCAAGCAGTTGCAGAAGTGGGGCATGCCGATCAGCCACGAGCTGAAACTGGCCAAGGGCATCGACGAGTGCCTGGATTACTACCACGATATCGGCGCACGCCGTAACGCGCTGACCTATGAAATCGACGGCGTGGTGTTCAAGGTCAACAGCATTGCCGATCAGCGCGAACTCGGCTTCCGCGCCCGCGAACCGCGCTGGGCGATCGCGCATAAATTTCCGGCGATGGAAGAACTCACCGAGCTGCTTGATGTGGAATTTCAGGTCGGTCGTACCGGTGCCGTTACACCGGTCGCACGGTTGAAACCGGTCAAGGTGGCCGGCGTCACCGTGGCCAACGCCACGTTGCACAACATGGATGAAGTCGCGCGACTGGGCCTGATGATCGGCGACACCGTGATCATCCGCCGTGCCGGTGATGTGATTCCGCAAGTGGTGCAAGTGGTGCTTGAGCGTCGTCCGGACAACGCCCGCCCAGTGGCGATTCCCGAGAGCTGCCCGGTGTGCGGCTCGCACGTCGAGCGCACACAGCTGATCAAGCGCAGCAAGGGCAAGGAAACCGTCAGCGAAGGCGCGGTGTATCGCTGCGTGGGTCGTCTGGCCTGTGGCGCGCAACTGAAGCAGGCGATCATTCACTTCGTCTCGCGCCGGGCGATGGACATCGAAGGCTTGGGCGATAAGAGCGTCGAGCAATTGGTCGATGAAGGTCTGGTCAGTTCGCCGGCCGATCTGTATGCGCTGAAGTTCGACGACATCGTCGATCTCGAAGGTTTTGCCGAGGTGTCCAGTAACAAGTTGCTGGCGGCCATCGAAGACAGCAAGCAACCGGGGCTGGCGCGCTTCATCTATGCGCTGGGCATTCCCGATGTCGGCGAGGAGACCGCCAAGGTGCTGGCGCGCTCGCTGGGTTCGCTGGAGCGCGTGCAGCAGGCGCTGCCGCAAGTGCTGACGTACCTGCCGGATGTCGGTCTGGAAGTGGCATACGAGATTCACAGCTTCTTTGAAGATGCGCATAACCAGCAGGTGATCACTGAACTGCTTGGGCATGGTTTGCAGATTCAGGATCAGGGCGAGCTGGGCGCAGAATTCGCGGCCAGCACCACGCTCGGCGGTTTCCTCGACAAGTTGCACATTCCTTCGGTCGGCCCGGGCGGGGCGCAAAAACTGGCGGACAAGTTTGGTTCGCTGGACGCGGTGATGAACGCCGACTGGCTGGACATGCGTCAGGCGTTGCCGGAGAAACAGGCCAATTCGGTGCGCGAGTTTTTTGCGGTCGCGGAGAATCGGCAACTGGCTGAAGCCTCCGAAAAACAGCTGCGTGATTTCGGCATGCACTGGCAGAGCGAGAAGAAAGTCGTCGAAGGCTTGCCGTTGTCCGGCGAGACCTGGGTGCTGACGGGTAAGGTCGAGTTGATGAGCCGGGATGTGGCTAAAGATCACCTCGAAAGCCTGGGTGCGAAGGTTGCCGGTTCGGTCTCGGCGAAAACTCATTGCGTGGTGGCCGGCCCCGGTGCCGGATCGAAACTGACCAAAGCCAATGAGCTGGGCGTAAAAGTGATGGACGAAGAAACTTTTATCGCGTTCCTCAAAACCCATGGCCTTCAGGTCTGACACAAAACCCATGGCCTTCAGGTCTGACACAAAGCCCATGGCCTTTAGGTCTGACACAAAACCCTGTGGCGAGGGGATTTATCCCCGTTCGGCGACGCAGTCGTCGCAAAACCAGACAACGCGGTACACCTGATTAACCGCGTCGTATGGATTTGGGGTCGCTTCGCAACCCATCGGGGATAAATCCCCTCGCCACAATGGTGCTATCACTTGGTTGCACTTGATCATTCCCACGCTCCCGCGTGGGAATGCCGCCCCGGACGCTCCGCGTCCGCTGTGACGCAGAGCGTCACTGGATGCATTCCCACGCAGAGCGTGGGAACGATCATCGCGCCAGAATGATCTAGTCTCTGCAAGCCCCAGGGAGAGATCGCCATGCACCGTTTTTTCGAGCAACTCAGTTCTCGCATCATCGCGCCGTTCATGGGCGAATCTTCGCGCAACAGTAAAGTCTGGCCGTGCCGCTGCGGCCAGTCGCTGTTCTTTCGCAACAGCCAGTGCCTGGCCTGCAATGCTTTGCTCGGTTATCAGCCAGAAGAGAGCCGCATCACCTCCCTGTCGCCCGGTGTGGAGAACGGCACCTGGACGCTGGATGCTGATCCCGACGCAGGCCTGTTTCGCCGCTGCGCCAACCTCGACACGCCCGCCGCGTGCAACTGGCTGCTGCCGGCCAACGTCGACAATGCCTTGTGCGTCGCTTGCAGCCTCAATCGCACCATCCCCGATCTGTCCGATCCGGAAAACCCCGAGCGCTGGCGCAAGGTCGAAATCGCCAAGCGCCGTCTCGTTGCGCAACTGATCACCCTCGGCTTGCAGGTCATCCCGAAAACCGTGGATGAAGACAGCGGCCTCGCTTTCGATTTCATCGGCGTCGACCTCGAAGGCAATGCGCCCGTGACCGGCCACGCCAACGGCCTGATCACCCTCGACATCAAAGAAGCCGACGACGCCCACCGCGAGCGGGTGAGGGCGCAGATGCACGAACCGTATCGCACGCTGCTCGGGCATTTTCGTCACGAGGTCGGGCATTACTATTGGGATCGGCTGATCGCCAACGGCCCGTGGCTCGATTCCTTCCGTAACCTGTTCGGCGACGAGCGCGCCAGTTACGCCGAGGCGCTCGATCGTCATTACCAACACGGCGCGCCACTCGACTGGCCGCAGCACTACGTCAGCGCCTACGCGACCATGCACCCGTGGGAAGACTGGGCAGAAACCTGGGCGCATTACCTGCACATGATGGACGCGGTGGACACGGCGCTGGGTTTTGGCATGAGCGCGCGGGAAATGGATTTCGATTACCAGCCGTTTCCGAGCAACACGCTGTACGACCCGCAGCATCCCGGTGGCGAGGCGTTCCTGGCGTTTGTTAATGCATGGATCGAGTTGGCCGGCATGCTCAATGAGTTGTCACGCAGCATGGGCCAGCCGGATTTTTACCCGTTCGTGCTGCCGGCGGCCGCGATTGCCAAGCTGCACTTTATTCATCTGGTGATCCAGCAGGCGGGCGGCAGGGCAGACGAGGTACTGGCCCTCTAACGTCAAAAGATCGCAGCCTTCGGCAGCTCCTACAGGTGAATGCGGATCCATGTGGGCACTGCCACAGGCTGCGATCTTTATGTCCTTGAACCAGTTCATTTTTTTAATCTGGATAGAACGGTTGTAACTTCGTCTCAGATAGGTACAATGGCGCGGCTCGCCGACAGGCAAGCGTCGTTATGGTGACCCCATCGGTCCCCCCGCAACGATTACCCGTGAACCTGGTCAGAGCCGGAAGGCAGCAGCCACAGCGGGAACATTGTGTGCCGGGGTGTGGCTGGTGGGGTCGCCACCTTAACGAACAATCGAACGCTTCAACCAGAACTGCATGGGTTTCACCCACTGCGGTTTTTTTTGTGCCTGCGATTTGCCAAAACGAAACAAATCCCCTGCTGACAATGATTCTGTAGGAGCAAGGCTTGCCCGCGAAGGCGGTGTGTCAGGTTTACATTTTTCACTGACACACCGCCTTCGCGGGCAAGCCTTGCTCCTACACAGTTATGGGGTGTTGTCGGACTGGCCGGTATACAACCGGATAATCTCATCAATCTCCCCTGACATTTTCATCCGCAACAACGTGCGCAAAATCCGCTGCACTGGCACCTTCGGGTCATTTCTCACATAACAACCGACCTTTTGCTCCTGCAACACCGCCACCGCTTGCAATTGCTTTTCCGGCGTCAGTCGCTGATTAAACCAGTCCAGCGTCCACTGATTGCTCACCGCATAGCGATAACGCCTGGCCAGCAACTTCTCCAACACCTGCTCCTGATTGCGCGCATCTTCGCGGTGCAAGTGATCGGTATCGAACAGTGGTTGCAGGGTAGGGTAGATGTAGCCAAGCACGGTGCCGATGGATTGGCGGGGCAGGGTGGCAGGGTTAATGCTGACTTGCTGATCCTTGCGACTGACCAACAGATCACGCTGGAACAACAGCGGCAGACTCCAGATGTAATCCCCCGACTGATTCGGCAGCCACGACTGCGCGGCATAGCAGCGAACATCAATCTCGCCGTGCTCCATGGCGCTCTGCACCCGGGCGCGCGGCAGCACGTGAAACTCGGCCGGCGCGCCGACCTGGGTGGCGAGGCTGAGCATGATGTCGTAGAGGATGCCCTGGGTCGGGCGGCCGCGTTCGTATTGCACCATCGGCATCGCCCAACTGTCGGGCATGGCAAAGCGCAGCGGTGGCTCTGCGGCCGCCACGCTCAGGCTGAATCCCAGCAGTGCCCCCACGGCCCAACGCATAAACGCTCCGGTAATTCCCTGTCCTGAGCCGATAAAAGCCTCTGCTGATGGAGCTTAGCCACATTAGACGAGGACATCGGATGCAATTTTGCCCTTGCTCCGCTAGCATTAGCCGCTTCTGCTTCCTTCGCTGCGACGGTTTTCGATGAGTTATCAGGTTCTTGCACGTAAATGGCGTCCGCGCTCGTTCCGCGAAATGGTCGGCCAGACCCATGTGCTCAAAGCTCTGATCAATGCCTTGGACAGCCAGCGGCTGCACCACGCGTACCTGTTTACCGGTACTCGCGGGGTGGGTAAAACCACGATTGCGCGGATCATTGCCAAATGCCTGAACTGTGAGACAGGTATCACTTCCAGCCCGTGCGGCGAGTGCTCGGTGTGCCGTGAAATCGACGAAGGCCGCTTTGTCGACCTGATCGAGATCGATGCCGCGAGCCGCACCAAGGTCGAAGACACCCGCGAGCTGCTCGACAATGTGCAATACGCCCCAAGCCGTGGGCGCTTCAAGGTCTACCTGATCGACGAAGTGCACATGCTTTCCAGCCATTCCTTCAATGCGCTGCTGAAAACCCTCGAAGAACCGCCGCCGTACGTCAAGTTCATCCTGGCGACCACTGACCCGCAGAAACTTCCGGCAACGATTTTGTCGCGCTGCCTTCAGTTCTCACTGAAGAACATGACGCCGGAGCGCGTGGTCGAACATTTGACCCACGTCCTGACCGCCGAAAGCGTGCCGTTCGAAGACGACGCGCTGTGGCTGCTCGGTCGCGCCGCTGACGGTTCGATGCGTGACGCCATGAGCCTGACCGATCAGGCCATTGCTTTCGGTGAAGGCAAGGTGCTCGCCACCGACGTGCGGGCGATGCTCGGCACGCTGGATCACGGTCAGGTCTTTGACGTTCTGCATTCGTTGATTGAAGGCGATGCCAAGGCATTGCTTGAAGCGGTGCGCCACCTGGCCGAGCAGGGCCCGGACTGGAACGGCGTGCTCTCGGAAATTCTCAACGTGCTGCACCGCGTCGCTATCGCTCAAGCGCTGCCGGAAGGCGTCGACAACGGCCATGGCGATCGCGATCGCGTGTTGGCGCTGGCGCAAGCCTTGCCGGCCGAAGACGTGCAGTTCTATTACCAGATGGGCCTGATCGGCCGCCGCGATTTGCCGCTGGCGCCGGATCCGCGCGGCGGTTTCGAAATGGTGCTGCTGCGAATGCTGGCCTTCCGGCCGGCTGATACGGCGGACGCCCCGAGGCAACCGCTAAAGCCAGTGGGGATCAGCCAGGCCACAGTTGATTCCGCAAATTCAGTGGCTGCCGCGCCTAAACCTGCGCCGGTGGTTGCTGCGGCTGTTGCCCCGACGCCGGCTCTTGTAACAGCACCTGCGCCGGCTCCAGAGCCTGCGCGGGTTGCTCCAGTTGCCGAGCCAGAGCCAACGCCCGTCGTCGCCGAAGCCGTTGTCGATCTGCCGTGGAACGATCCGGTAGAAGCCGAGGCCGAGCCAGAACCCGAGCCAGCCCAGCAACCTGCCGTCGAGCCCATGCTGGAAACCGCCGCTGAGCAACCCGAGTTGCCGCCGATGCCGTTGCCGACCCCGGACAGCGTCGTTCCTGACGCACCGGAATGGGCCGCCGCGCCAATTCCAGAGCCGTCAGTCGCTGACGTCGATGCCGCTACCCCGGGCACCGACATGGACGACGAGCCGCCGCTGGACGAGGATTACATCGAGCCGGACATGGACTCGGCGTACAGCTACCTCGACGAACTGGCCAGCGAACACGCCGCCGACCCAGAGCCGGAACCCGAGCCTGAGCCTGCAGCGGCGCCGGCCACCGGTCTGGCCTTGCAATGGCTGGAGCTGTTCCCGAAACTGCCGATCTCCGGCATGACCGGCAGCATCGCCGCCAACTGTACGTTGATCGCGGTTGATGGCGATCATTGGCTGATGCACCTCGATCCGGCGCACAGTGCGCTGTTCAACGCCACGCAGCAGCGACGTCTGAACGATGCGTTGAACCAGTTCCACGGTCGCACGCTGACGCTGACCATCGAGCTGATCAAACCCGAGCAGGAGACCCCGGCTCAGGCCGCCTCCCGTCGCCGGGCCAACCGTCAGCGCGAAGCGGAGGAGTCGATTCATGGCGATCCGTTCATCCAGCAGATGGTTCAGCAGTTTGGCGCGGTGGTGCGACACGATACTATTGAACCTGTCGACGCCTTGGTCGCCCAAGGCTAATAACTGAAGGTGCCCGGCCTCCATGGCCGGGCGCTGTTTTGATCCAAGTACTTTTGAGGTGATTCCCATGATGAAAGGTGGCATGGCCGGCCTGATGAAGCAGGCGCAGCAGATGCAGGAAAAAATGGCCAAGATGCAGGAAGAACTGGCCAACGCCGAAGTCACCGGTAAGGCCGGCGGCGATATGGTCACCGTGGTCATGACCGGTCGTCACGACCTCAAGCGCGTCAGCATCGACCCGACCCTGCTGCCGGGTCTGGACGAAGACGACCGTGAAGTGATCGAAGACCTGGTCGCCGCCGCCGTCAACGACGCCGTGCGCAAGATCGAAGCCAGCAGCCAGGAAAAAATGGGCGGCATGACCGCCGGCATGAACCTGCCTGCGGGTATGAAACTGCCATTCTGATTCGCCAACCGGCGGCAGATGAGCTACAAAAAATGCCAGGCATTGCGCCTGGCATTTTTGTTTCTGCCTCATTAACACCGCACCCTGTAGGAGCTGTCGAGTGAAACGAGGCTGCGATCTTTTGATCCTGTTGTTTTCACAAGCAAGATCAAAAGATCGCAGCGTGCCGCAGCTCCTACATGAATGTCGTACGAAACATCGAACACCCCACCGCCTCAACGGTCTGCTCCCTATACCCGCTGAATTCATCATTCACAGGAGACGCTGACATGTCCGACCCTCTTACCCTCAATCAACGCTTCGTCCTTGCCTCGCGTCCGGTTGGCGCGCCGACCCCGGAAAACTTCCGCCTCGAACGCGAAGCGCTGCCCGATCTGCAGGACGGCAAGATACTGCTGAAAACCCTCTACCTGTCCCTCGACCCCTACATGCGCGGGCGCATGAGTGACGCACCGTCCTACGCCGCGCCCGTTGAAATCGGCGAGGTGATGACCGGTGGCGCTGTCAGTCGCGTCGAAGACTCGCGTCATCCAAAGTTTCATAAGGGTGATCTGGTGGTCGGTGCCACAGGCTGGCAAAGCCACAGCATCAGCGATGGCCGCAACATCATCCCGATCCCGTCCGGGTTGCCGAGGCCGTCGATGGCCCTCGGTGTGCTGGGCATGCCCGGCATGACCGCGTACATGGGCCTGATGGACATCGGTCAGCCGAAAGAAGGCGAGACCCTCGTCGTCGCTGCCGCGTCCGGTGCTGTCGGTTCGGTGGTCGGCCAGGTGGCCAAGATCAAAGGCCTGCGCGCGGTCGGTGTCGCCGGTGGTGCCGAGAAGTGCAAATACGTGGTCGAGGAGTTGGGCTTCGACGCCTGCATCGATCACAAGGCTGACGACTTCGCCGAGCAACTGGCCAAAGCTTGCCCGAATGGCATCGACATCTATTACGAAAACGTCGGCGGTCACGTATTCGACGCGGTCGTGCCGTTGCTCAACCCCAAAGCGCGCATCCCGCTGTGCGGCCTGATCGCCGGTTACAACGCCTCTGAAGCCCCGAAAGGCCCGGATCGTCTGCCGATGCTGCAGCGTACGTTGCTGACCAAACGCGTACGCATTCAGGGTTTCATCGTGTTTGATGACTACGGCGATCGTCAGCCGGAATTCATCAGTGCGATGGTGCCGTGGGTGCGCGATGGCAAGGTGAAATTCCGCGAAGACGTGGTCGATGGCCTGGAGCAGGCGCCGGAAGCGTTTATCGGTCTGCTGGAGGGTCGCAACTTCGGCAAACTGGTGGTGCGGGTCGCCCAGGACTGAGTATTTGACGCTGGCCAGAGGCGCGGGTATAAACCGCGTCTCGTTGTTTTGTCGGACTTTTTACCCATGAGCTTCAGCCCTTTGATTCGCCAACTGATCGACGCCCTGCGCACCTTGCCCGGCGTGGGTCAGAAAACCGCCCAGCGCATGGCGTTGCAGATGCTCGAGCGTGATCGCAGCGGCGGTCTGCGTCTGGCTCAGGCCTTGAGCCAAGCCATGGAAGGGGTCGGTCACTGCCGCCAATGCCGCACGCTGACCGAAGACGATCTGTGCCCGCAATGCGCCGACACCCGCCGCGACGACACGTTGCTGTGCGTGGTCGAAGGGCCGATGGATGTCTATGCGGTCGAGCAAACTGGCTTCCGTGGCCGCTACTTTGTGCTCAAGGGGCATTTGTCGCCGCTGGATGGTCTCGGGCCTGAGGCGATCGGTATTCCGCAACTGATGGCGCGGATTGAAGAGGCGGGGACGTTTGCTGAAGTGATCCTTGCGACCAATCCTACGGTTGAGGGTGAAGCCACGGCGCATTACATCGCGCAGTTGTTGCAGAACAAAGGCCTGATTGCTTCGCGGATTGCTCACGGTGTGCCGTTGGGTGGTGAGTTGGAACTGGTGGATGGCGGCACGCTGGCGCATTCGTTTGCCGGGCGGAAACCGATTTCCCTCTGATAAAAATCAAAAGATCGCAGCCTGCGGCAGCTCCTACAGGGAAACGCATTCCAATGTAGGAGCTGCCGCAGGCTGCGATCTTTTGCTCTTCTGTATCTTGTAAACCAAGCAAGCGCTCGGTTAAGTTCGGCGAACCCTTCCGTGGAGCTCGCCCATGCCTGCCTTTCAGGAATACTTCGACCCAAGCCATCAATTAGTCCGCGACAGCGTCAGACGTTTCGTCGAACGCGAGATCCTGCCGGATATTGACCAGTGGGAAGAAGCCGAAAGCTTTCCCCGTGAGCTGTACCTGAAAGCAGGCGCCGCCGGCATCCTTGGCATCGGCTACCCGGAAGCGCTCGGTGGCAGCCATGAAGGCGATCTCTTCGCCAAGGTCGCCGCCAGTGAGGAGTTGATGCGCTGCGGCTCTGGTGGCCTGGTAGCGGGGCTTGGCTCGCTGGATATCGGTCTGCCACCTATCGTCAAATGGGCGCGCCCTGAAGTGCGAGATCGCGTCGTGCCACAAGTGCTCAGCGGCGAAAAGATCAGCGCCTTGGCAGTTACCGAGCCCGGTGGCGGCTCTGACGTCGCCAACCTGCAAACCCGCGCCGTGCGTGACGGCGACGTCTATCGGGTCAGCGGCAGCAAAACCTTTATAACCAGTGGCGTGCGCGCGGATTTCTACACCGTCGCGGTACGCACCGGTGCGCCGGGCTTCGGTGGTATCAGCCTGTTGATGATCGAGAAGGGCACGCCCGGTTTCACCGTGGGTCGTCAGTTGAAGAAAATGGGCTGGTGGGCGTCGGACACGGCTGAATTGTTCTTCGACGATTGCCGTGTGCCTGTAGGAAATCTGATCGGCGCCGAGAACATGGGCTTCGCCTGCATCATGGGCAATTTTCAGAGCGAACGCCTGGCCTTGGCGCTGATGGCCAACATGACCGCGCAACTGGCGCTGGAAGGAAGCCTGAAGTGGGCGCGCGAGCGGGAAGCCTTTGGCAAACCGATTGGCAAGTTTCAGGTGATCAAGCATCGACTGGCCGAGATGGCTACGGCGCTGGAGGTGTCGCGCGAATTCACTTACCGGCAAGCGGCGAAAATGGCGGCGGGGCAGAGTGTGATCAAGGAGATTTCCATGGCGAAGAACTTTGCCACGGACACCTCGGATCGGATTACCACGGAGGCGGTGCAGATTCTTGGTGGGCTGGGGTATATGCGCGAGAGTCTGGTGGAGCGGCTGTATCGGGATAACCGCATCTTGTCGATTGGCGGCGGGACGCGGGAAGTGATGAACGAGATTATCAGCAAGCAGATGGGGCTTTAAAGTCAAAAGATCGCAGCCTTCGGCAGCTCCTACAGGGAAACGCACATCCCAATGTAGGAGCTGCCGAAGGCTGCGATCTTTTGCTCTTGATTACTTGTCAGTCAACGCAAACTGCGTCAGGCAGAAAGTAGGGATGCCCATGTCCTGCAGACGCTGCGAACCTTGCAGCTCCGGCAGGTCAATAATCGCCGCCGCCTCATGCACCCGCGCGCCCATGCGACGAATCAGGTTGGCCGCCGCAATCAGCGTGCCACCGGTGGCGATCAAATCATCAAACATCACCACCGAATCGCCTTCGCACAGGCTATCAGCGTGTACTTCCAGAAACGCTTCGCCGTATTCGGTCGCGTAACCTTCAGCGAGCACGTCCGCCGGCAGTTTGCCTTGCTTGCGGAACAGCACCAGCGGCTTGTTCAACTGATAGGCCAGTACCGAACCGATCAGAAAACCGCGCGCATCCATCGCGCCGATGTGGGTGAAATCGGCTTCCACGTAGCGGTGGGCGAAGCTGTCCATCACCAGGCGCAGGGCCGTGGGCGATTGGAACAGCGGGGTGATGTCGCGAAAGATCACGCCCGGTTTCGGGAAGTCGATCACGGGGCGGATCAGGGATTTGATGTCGAAGGAGTCGAAGACCATCGTCGAGGTGTCCTGGCAGGGCTGCAAACGGCGCAGTATACCCGCGGCTGAAACGCTTCGCTCAACCGCGGATCGAGATCAGCCTTCTAACGAACCACCGGCCAGCGCGCAGAGCTGGATCGGGTCGAGGATGTGAATCTCCTTGCCCTCGGCGGCGATCAGCTGGTTTTGCTGGAAGCGGGTGAACACGCGGGATACGGTTTCCACCGCCAGACCCAAGTAGTTGCCGATTTCGTTACGCGACATTGCAAGGCGGAATTGATTGGCCGAGAAGCCGCGAGCGCGGAAGCGTGCGGACAGGTTGACCAGGAAGGTGGCGATGCGCTCGTCGGCGGTTTTCTTCGACAGCAGCAACATCATTTGCTGGTCGTCGCGGATTTCGCGGCTCATCACGCGCATCAACTGACGGCGCAGCTGCGGCAATTGCAGGGCCAGTTCGTCGAGGCGTTCAAAGGGAATTTCGCAGACCGAGGTGGTTTCCAGCGCCTGAGCGGACACCGGGTGTTTCTCGGTGTCCATGCCGGACAGGCCGACCAGTTCGCTCGGCAAGTGGAAGCCGGTCAGTTGTTCTTCGCCGGAATCGCTCAGGCTGAAGGTCTTCAGGGCGCCGGAGCGTACTGCAAAAACGGAATCGAACGTGTCGCCCTGGCGGAACAGGAACTCACCCTTTTTCAACGGGCGGCCACGTTTAACGATCTCGTCCAGCGCATCCATGTCTTCCAGATTCAGAGAAAGTGGCAGGCAGAGAGGGGCCAGGCTGCAATCCTTGCAATGAGCCTGGTTATGAGCGCGCAGTTTAACTGGCTCGGACATTTCTTTAATCCTTGTGGGAAATCACACATAAGACGTAAGGGTAACCCACAAGAGGACGTTCAGGCCAGTGCGTGGCGCGTCTGGCCTGCTGGCAAAATGTCGCTGTCCGGACTGGTTCATTTTGCTGGGCGCTCAGATCACCCGGGAAAAACGCTGGCGGTTTTGCTGCTCCAGGTAAGCGTCAAACACCATGCACACCGAACGCACCAGCAAGCGTCCCGCCGGCAGAATCATGATGCAATCACGTTCCAGAGTGATCAAGCCATCGTTGGCCATGCCTTGCAGTTGTGGCCATAGCGCGCCGAAGTAACCCTGAAAATCGATGTTGAACTGCTGCTCGATCTCGGCGAAATCCAGACTGAAGTTGCAGATGAGTTGCTGAATCACCGCGCGTCGTAGCCGATCATCGGCGTTGCACACCAAGCCACGGCTGGTCGCCAGTTGCGCGGCGGCGAGGCTGTTCTGGTATTCGTTCAGATCGCTGCTGTTCTGGCAGTACAGGTCGCCAATCTGGCTGATCGCCGAAACTCCCAGACCAATCAAATCGCAATGGCCGTGGGTGGTGTAGCCCTGGAAGTTGCGTTGCAGGGTTTCCTCTTCCTGAGCAATCGCCAGTTCGTCATCGGGCAGGGCGAAGTGATCCATGCCGATGTAGCGGTAACCGGCGGCGATCAATTGTTCGGTAGTGCGCTGAAACATCTCCAGTTTCTGCGCCGGGCTCGGCAGTTCGCTGGTGTTGATCCGCCGCTGCGGCATAAAGCGTTCCGGCAGGTGCGCGTAGTTGAACACCGAGAGCCGATCCGGTTGCAGGCTGATGACTTCCTCGACGGTACGGGCGAAGTTGTCCGGGGTCTGTTTGGGCAGGCCGTAAATCAGGTCGATGTTGATCGAGCGAAATTGCAGGGTGCGCGCCGCATCGATCACCGCGCGGGTCTCTTCCAGACTTTGCAGGCGATTGACTGCGCGTTGTACGGCCGGATCGAGGTCTTGCAGGCCAATGCTGACGCGATTGAAACCGAGTTCCCGCAGCAGGCCCATGGTCGACCAGTCGGCTTCGCGCGGATCGATTTCGATGCCGTAATCGCCGGAATCGTCATCCAGCAGATTGAAATGCTTGCGCAGGTGCGCCATCAACTGACGCAGTTCATCGTGGCTGAGAAAGGTCGGGGTGCCGCCGCCGAAGTGCAGTTGCTCGACTTTTTGTGCGGGGTCGAGGTGGCAGGCGATCAACTGGATTTCCTGCTCCAGACGTTGCAGGTACGGCAGGGCGCGGCCGCGATCTTTGGTGATGACCTTGTTGCAGGCGCAGTAGTAGCAAATGTTCGCGCAGAACGGCACGTGCACATACAGCGACAACGGGCGCAGGGCCTTGCGACTGTCGCGCAGGGCGTGAAACAGATCGAACGAGCCGACCTGACTGTGAAATTGCACGGCCGTCGGATACGAGGTGTAGCGCGGTCCCGCGAGATCGTAACGGCGAATCAGATCAGAGTCCCAACGAATGGCGTCGAGCATGCGGGCATTCCCCCGAATAGGCTGGCAGTGTGGGGGGAGTCTATCGGGGTGCGGCGATGAGGCACTTGATTTGCATCAACCGCAGGAGATCAAAAGATCGCAGCCTTCGGCAGCTCCTACTTTGGAATGTGTAACTCTGTAGGAGCTGCCGAAGGCTGCGATCTTTTGATCTTAATGCCCCATGAGCCAGTGTTGATGCGGGCCGGGCAGGGTCCAGACGCCGAAAAGGATGACCAGCAAACCACCCGTCATGCGCACGCTGCGCTTGCGCAATAGCGCAGTAACGCGTTCTGCCGCAAGGCCCGTGGCGAGCAAAACCGGCCATGTTCCCAAGCCAAACGCGAGCATCAACAACGCACTGTCCAGCGCATTGCCCTGACTCGCCGACCACAGCAACGTGCTGTAAACCAGCCCACACGGCAGCCAGCCCCACAACGCGCCGAGCAACAACGCACGCGGCACACTCGACACGGGCAACAAACGGTTAGCCACTGGCTGAATGTGCCGCCACAACCCGCGTCCGAGGCTTTCGATCCGCGTCAGCCCGCTCCACCAACCGGCCAGGTACAACCCCATGGCGATCAACAACAAACCGGCCAGTACGCGCATGAACATCGCCGCAGGACTGTTGGCAACCGCCCAGCCCGCCAGACCGATCAACAATCCAGCCGTGGCATAACTGAGAATCCGCCCGAGGTTATACGCCAGCAGCAGACGAAAACGCCGGCTGCGTTGCTCTTTGGGAATCGCCAGGGTCAGCGCGCCCATCAAGCCGCCGCACATGCCCAGGCAATGGCCGCCACCGAGCAAGCCGAGGATCAGCGCCGAGACCAGCAGTGGCGCCAGTTCAAGCATGGGGTGGGGCCTTGTCGTCCGGTTTGGTCGCGTTGACTTCGTCGACGGCGGCGGTGTGTTGCGGATCCTGATCGTCGAACAGGATGCTGTGGGCCGGGCCGTCGAGGTCGTCGTACTGACCGCTGTCCACCGCCCAGAAGAAAATGTAAACGGCGATGGCCACGATCAGCAGTGCGGCGGGGATCATCACGTAGAGAGCTGGCATCTGTACTCCATGCCCGCGCGGCTCAGGCCGGCAGCGGGCGGGTTTCCGAACGAGTGCTGGCGTGCGGCGAACCCGGCAGGCGAGTCAGGCGCAAAGCGTTGAGCACCACGGTCAACGAACTGATCGACATGCCGACCGCGGCCCACACCGGCGTGATCCAGCCGAGGGCGGCGAACGGCAACATGAGGCCATTGTACAGCGCCGCCCACAGCAGATTCTCGATGATTACCCGACGGGTGCGCCGCGCCAACGTGAAGGCCTGAACCAGCGCGTCGAGGCGATTGGACAGCAGCACCGCATCGGCGCTGGTTTTCGCCAGATCGGTGGCCGAACCCATGGCCACGCTGATGTCAGCCGCCGCCAACACCGGCACGTCATTCACACCGTCGCCAAGCATCAGCACCTTGCGACCTTCCCTGTGCAACCGTTGCAAGACTTGCAGTTTGTCGTCAGGACGCAAACCACCACGGGCCTCGTCGATGCCCAATTCGGCGGCGACGCTGGCGACCATCGGCGAGCTGTCCCCCGATAGCAACAAGGTGCGCCAGCCGCGCGCCTTGCACGCCGCGAGCAGGGCGGGGGCGTCATCGCGCAAGCGGTCATCGAGGACAAACCACGCCAACGGCCCCTGAGCGTCGCCCAGCAGCAGCCATTGGCCTGCTTCGTCCGGCATCCTCGGGACTGCCGCGCCGCTGAGGGCGCAGACAAATTGCGCCTGACCGATGCGCAAGCGTTGATCGCCTACCAGGCCTTCGAGACCGAGCCCCGGTGTGCTGTGAACTTCCTCTGCCGCCAGCGGTGCGCGACCGAAAGCTCGGGCAATCGGGTGTTCTGAACGGTTTTCCAGCGCGGCGGCGAGGCTCAGGCATTGCTCGCTGTCCATTGCGCCGAGCGGGCGGATCGAACGTAATACCAAGCGGCCCTCGGTGAGGGTGCCGGTCTTGTCGAAAATCACTGTGTCGATCTGATTCAGGCCTTCTAGCACATGGCCGCGCGTCAACAGCAAACCGAGTTTGTGCAGGGTGCCGGTGGCGGCGGTGAGGGCGGTCGGCGTCGCCAGCGACAGCGCGCACGGGCAGGTCGCGACGAGCATGGCGAGGACGATCCAGAACGCGCGCGAGGAATCCAGCTCCCACCAAAGCAGGCCGATGACCGCAGCGGCGATCAGCGACAGCAACAGGAACCATTGCGCGGCGCGGTCGGCGATTTCTGCCAGTCGCGGTTTTTCTGCCTGAGCTCGATCAAGCAGGCGGACGATGGCGGACAGGCGCGTGTCTTGCCCCAGCGCCTGCACTTCAACCGTCAGCGCCCCTTCGACATTAAGGGTGCCGGCGGTGACCGCATCGCCCAGCGTGCGCGGTTGCGGCAGGTATTCGCCGGTGAGCAGCGATTCGTCGATGCTTGATTGGCCATCAATGATCTTGCCGTCGGCCGGGAGGATCGACCCGGCTTGCACCAGAATCTTGTCGCCCGTGCGCAGCTCGCTGAGCAAAATGCGCTCGCTCTGGCCGTCACCGTCCAGACGCAGGCACGACGCGGGCAACAGATTGACCAGTTGGGCCGTGGCAGCGGCGGTACGCTCGCGGGCGCGGCGTTCCAGATAACGCCCGGCGAGCAGGAACAACGCAAACATACCGACCGCATCGAAGTACAACTCGCCGACGCCGGTGATCGCCGTCCAGATCCCGGCGATGTAGGCGCTGCCGATGGCCAGCGACACCGAGACGTCCATGGTCAGGTGGCGGGTGCGCAAATCGCGCATTGCGCCTTTGAAGAACGGCGCGCAGCTGTAGAAGACGATCGGCGTGGTGAGGAACAGCGCGACCCAGCGCAGGATCGTGTGCAGTTCGGGGCTGAGGTCGATATTGAATTCCGGCCAGGTGGCCATGGTCGCCATCATTGCCTGAAACCACAGCAATCCAGCGACGCCGAGCTGGCGCAGGGCGAGACGGTTTTCGCTGGCCAGTTGTTCGCTGGCGCGGTCGGCCTGATACGGGTGGGCGGCGTAACCGATGTGACGCAGTTCGGCGAGGATCTGGCTCAGCGGCAACTGCGCATCGGCCCAGCTCACGTGCAGGCGATGGTTGGACAGGTTCAGCCGTGCTTCGGCCACGGCAGGCAGGGTGCGCAGATGTTTCTCGATCAGCCAGCCGCACGCGGCGCAACTGATGCCTTCCATCAATAACGTGGTTTCGGCCAGCTCGCCTGCATGGCGCACGAACGGTTGTTGCACGTCGGCGCGGTCGTACAGCGCCAGTTCGTCGGTCAGTTGCACCGGCAGCGCTTCGGGGTTGGCCGAGGCTTCGCTGCGATGCTGGTAATAACTGTCGAGGCCGCCGGCAACGATGGCTTCGGCCACGGCCTGGCAGCCCGGGCAGCAGAATTCGCGGGATTCCCCGAGTACGTCAGCGGTGAAGCGGCTGCCCGACGGAACGGGCAGGGCGCAGTGGTAGCAGGGGAGTGGGCTGGTCATGGCACTTGTTCCGATGATCGTTCCCACGCTCAGCGTGGGAATACCTCCCCGGACGCTCCGCGTCCGCTTCGGCTGGGACGCGGAGCGTCCTTGGCTGCGTTCCCACGCAGAGCGTGGGAACGATCAGGCACAGGAGTTGTTTATTTTTTCAGGTCTTCGGCGCCCTGGAGGGGTTCATCACCCAGCAGCAGATCCTTGTCGTGGCTGACCAGTTCTTCTTCGAACATGCGCCACACGTGGTCATCCTGACTGCCGAGCAGTTCAACAAAACGACGCCCTTCAACCTTGTCGTTCAGTTGTCCGAGGTAACGGCCGGTTTCAGATTCGCTGCGGGTCAGGACGATCTTGCGATCCTTCTCCGGCTGGGTCGGCGAGATCAGGTTCAGTTCCAGTGTCTTCGGGTGACTGTCACCGCTCAAACGCAGATCAACTTCGCCGGTAACGCCGTCCAGATGCACGTTGGCGCGCATCTTCAGGTTCTGCGCGAGCAACTCACGATCCAGCGAACGGTTGATGCCTTTGCCGGCCTCGTAGTAGTTGTCGTTCACCAGGTTGTCCGGGTTGTTTACCGCGATGGTCACCATGGACAAGGTCAGGGTCACCGAGCAGGCCAGAATCCCGATGATGATCCATGGCCAGAGGTGCTTGTACCAAGGGCTTGCGGCGTTTGCTGCGGGCATGTTCAGTTCTCTCAACGGATTTGTGGGCCGATGAATCGGCTCTTGGCTTCAACGTGGACGCTGTTGTCATCGGCATCCTTGAGGATGAATTTCACCTCGTTGGTGCTCGATGGCAGTTGTTCGGGGGCGCTCGACAGTTCGACCGGCATGCTGAAAATTTCCCCGGCCGGCACCTTGATCTCGCGTTTGCCTTGCAGGCGCAGATCCGGCAGACCGCTGGCTTCCAGCACATAGGTGTGGTCGCGCTGATCCTTGTTCATGATCTTCAGGCTGTAGACGTTTTCGATCCGGCCTTCAGCGTTTTCGCGGTACAGCACGCGATCCTTGCTGACGTCGAAACCAACCAGCGAGCGCATGAAGAACGCGGTCACCAACAGGCTGATCATCGCCAGCAACACCACGGCATAGCCGATCAGGCGCGGTCGCAGTTTATGGGTTTTCTGCCCGGACAGGTTGTGCTCGGTGGTGTAACTGATGAGGCCGCGCGGATAATTCATCTTGTCCATGATGCTGTCGCAGGCGTCGATGCACGCGGCGCAACCGATGCACTCGATCTGCAGACCGTCGCGAATGTCGATGCCGGTCGGGCAGACCTGAACGCACATGGTGCAGTCGATGCAATCACCGAGGCCCTGCGCCTTGTAGTCGATGCCTTTCTTGCGCGGGCCACGGCTTTCGCCCCGGCGCGGATCGTAGGAAACAATCAGCGTGTCTTTATCGAACATCACGCTCTGGAAGCGCGCATACGGACACATGTAGATGCACACTTGCTCGCGCAACCAACCGGCGTTGCCGTAGGTGGCGAGGGTGAAGAAACCGACCCAGAAGTACGACCAGCCATCGGCCTGGCCGGTGAAGAATTCAAAAACCAGTTCGCGGATTGGCGAGAAGTAACCGACAAAGGTCATGCCAGTGACAAAACCAATCAGCAGCCACATCGCGTGTTTCGCGGCTTTGCGCAGCAGTTTGTTGGCGCTCATCGGCGCCTTGTCGAGTTTGATGCGCTGGTTGCGGTCGCCTTCGGTGACCTTCTCGCACCACATGAAAATCCACGTCCACACGCTTTGCGGACAGGTGTAACCGCACCAGACGCGACCGGCGTACACGGTGATAAAGAACAGGCCGAACGCGGCAATGATCAACAGGCCGGACAGCAGGATGAAATCCTGGGGCCAGAAGGTGGCGCCGAAGATGAAGAATTTGCGCTCGGGCAAGTTCCACCACACCGCCTGATGGCCGCCCCAATTCAGCCAGACCGTACCGAAATACAGCAGAAACAGCGCGGCGCCGCCCATCATCCGCAGGTTGCGGAACAGGCCGGTGAAAGCGCGGGTGTAGATTTTTTCTCGTGAGGCGTAAAGGTCAACGCTGTTGTTCGCGTTTTTGCTCGGTGGTGTGACGTCGTGTACCGGAATCTGGTTGCTCATCATTGCATCCCACGGCAGTGGAAAAATGCCTCGGTCGATACGTGCCAACCGCGGTCAAAAGGGGGTATTGCAGTGGCGCAATGATACGCCTGTCGCTCTAGCTCAGGGGTGCGACCTTTGGTCGCGTTGGGGGAAGAGCGTGAATGGTGTAGCGATTGCAGCAAAGCATGATGCAGGTCAATTGACTATAGACGATGGCTGTTGCCGGTATCTTGACAGCTGAGGAGGGCAGTGCAGGCACTGCCCTGTTTTCACTCACCGATCAAGGCAGTCGGCCACCGCCGAGGCTGTCGAGGCCGCCACTGCCACGTTTTTTATCAATCTCGTTTTCGTCGTCAATCGAGCGTTTTTTTCTGTTCAGGTCTTCGGAGCCAGTCAGTGGCGCGGGAGCACTGTCCACGGTCGAAAGTTCGGAATTCAGGGTTTTGTCTGGTTCGGTCATTACTCAGCATCCTTGTCTGATTAATTGAGGGGGTATTGCATGGCGGTACTTCTGAAGAGCTCAGACGTTATCGCGTGTCGGCCAACGTGCCTATCGAATTTCAATTGCCAAATATGAGCGGGCGACTCGCCACCACGGTCAAGCCGTGCATCGACGTGATTGCTGCGAGCGCAGGGTGATGGTGGCATTGACCGGCAGGATCCGCACATTCAAGACTGGCGTTGTTGGGGGCATCAAGAAGAACTAAAAGCGTAAGTTTGCTTTTTGTTGTTTCAGGCGGTGGCAGAAATAAAAGTTATTAATGTTGTCCGTGCTCAAGGTTTTCACTGGCGTGTGCTTGCAGTAGTTTTATTGAAGTGGCCAGTCAGGCTTTTAATTCAATAAGCTCATACGAGAAGGATCTCTCATGCAACAAGTCAAGTTGTGGCGGTGCAGTGTTTTAACGTTTTTGCTGATGGCAGTAACGATTGGGGCTCAAGCTGATGAGCGTTCCCCCAATCGACTGATTTTTACATCTGATCCTCAATTCCCATGGACTGAAAGTTCCGATAATGGTGGGGAAGAATCGGCGTCGGATCGTGACAAACGCTCTCGCTGGCTGATAGAAACCCAATACTCGGACGTTGCCAGTTACCGAAAGTTTTTCAACCGGGAGTGGCGGTCGATTCCGGTCATGATCAATGGTGACTTGACGGCGTTCGGCCACAGCGGGCAACGCTCCACTACCAAGGAGATTCTGGATAAGCACCTGGGGGGTGATTACGATTACGGTCTTGGTAATCATGATTACGAAAACAATATCAATGATTGCAGTGTTCCGGAGAACAACTGTGCTGCCGGTAGCATTTCGGATATGAAGGATAAGTATTGGGGGAAGGTCGATACGTTTGATCTTGCAGCGCGAGATATTAAAGGCAGGAAGACATTCTATGGCAGTCTCGCTTACTCAAAAAATTATGGTGATGTGCACCTGGTGCAGTTGAATAACGAGCCAACCTATACGGTGTCGTTCTCTTCCGGTTTTCCTTTGTTTAAAGTTGATTATGAAATAACGAGTGCGCTCGATTGGCTTGAGCGTGATCTGAAAGCTGCTCGTGCGCAAGACAAGATCATTCTTTTAAACCTGCACAAACCCAGTGGATGGGCGGGTAGCGAGGAGCAGATTGATCGATTCAAGGCCATGATTGATAAATACGCAGTGACTGCCGTGTTTGCCGGGCACTTGCACACGCGACCGGGGTATTACTTCTATTACAGCGATCAGAACTTCGGCGATGTGCCGGTCTACCTCAGTGGCGGTGCATCAAATTCGACTTACCTGATCGCTGAGTTTGCCGATGATCGCAAGAAGCTGAACGTGTTTCAGGTCAACGGTAACAATTGGCCGCGGCGTGAGCTGATCGATACCATCGAGGTCTTAAAGTAAAGCGAGGCCGGCAACAAAAAGGCCCCGCCAATTCACATTGGCGGGGCCGTTTTTTGTTTCAAGCGTAAGCCTTACTCGGCGTTCGCTTCCGGGGCTTTTTCACCGTGGGACAAGCTGTAAACGTAAGCGGCCAGCAAGTGAACCTTGTCGTTCCCTTGCAGTTGTTCCTGCGCAGGCATCTGGCCCTGACGGCCGTAACGGATGGTCTGCTGCAGTTGCGCGAAGCTCGAACCGTAGATGAACGCGGCCGGGTGAGTCAGGTTGGGTGCGCCCATCGCTGGCGTACCTTTGCCTTCCGGGCCGTGGCACGCCACGCAGTTGCCGGCGAACAGTTTCTGGCCGTTGGCGACATCCGCTTTGGTGCCTTCCGGCAGCTTGCGACCATCGAGGTTGCTCACCACGAACGCGGCAACGTCAGCAACGCCTTGCTCGCCGATCACTTCAGCCCAGGCCGGCATCACCGCGTGGCGACCGCCCATGATGGTGGTCTTGATGGTTTCCGGCTCGCCGCCCCAGCGCCAGTCGGCGTCGGTCAGGTTCGGGAAACCGTAAGCGCCCTTGGCGTCGGAACCGTGGCACACCGAGCAGTTGGAGGCGAACAGACGGCCCCCCATTTTCAGTGCTTGCGGATCCTTGGCGACTTCTTCGATCGGCATGGCGGCGAACTTGGCGAAGATCGGGCCGAACTTGGCGTCCGAACGGGCCATTTCCTTTTCCCACTCGTGCACGCCGGTCCAGCCGGTCTGGCCGTTGGCGAACGCGGTCTGCTTGTCGTTATCGAGGTAGTTGTACCCCGGCAGCAGGCCTTTCCAGTTGCCCAGACCCGGGTACAGCACCAGGTAACCCAAGGCAAAAATGATGGTGCCGACGAACAGCATGAACCACCATTTTGGCAGCGGGTTGTCGTACTCCTCGATCCCGTCGAAGGAGTGCCCGACCGTCTCTTCCGTCTGCTCGCTGCGCTGGCCCTTGCGGGTCGACAGCAGCAGCCAGGTCAGGGAAAAGATCGTACCGAGACTGAGGACTGTGACGTACAGACTCCAGAATGTAGTCATTCTTTGTTACTCCTAGAAGCTTGCTCGACGTGCTTGATGGCTTCGGGATCATCCGCGAAAGGCAGCAAGGTCGCGTCTTCAAACTCCGACTTGCGCTTGGGGCTGAACACCCACAGCGCCAGACCGATGAAGGCCACCATCACAACAACGGTGCCCAGGCCACGAATCATCCCGATATCCATCTAAATCACCGTTTGCTTTTGATGATGGTGCCCAGGCCTTGCAGATAGGCCACCAGCGCGTCCATTTCGGTTTTGCCCTTCACGGCATCCTGAGCACCGGCGATGTCTTCGTCGGTGTAAGGAACGCCGAGCGTGCGCAAGACTTCCATTTTTTTGGCCGTCTCCTTGCCGTCGAGCTTGTTTTCCACGAGGAACGGGTACGCCGGCATTTTCGACTCAGGCACCACGTTGCGCGGGTTGTACAAGTGCGCGCGGTGCCAGTCATCGGAGTAACGCGCGCCGACACGGGCCAGATCCGGACCAGTACGTTTGGAACCCCACAGGAACGGGTGATCCCAGACGCTTTCACCGGCAACCGAGTAGTGGCCATAGCGTTCGGTTTCAGCGCGGAACGGACGGATCATCTGCGAGTGGCAGCCGACACAGCCGTTGGCGATGTAGACGTCGCGGCCTTCCAGTTCAAGGGCGGGGCGTGGCTTCATGCCTTCGACCGGCTTGTTGGTGACGTCCTGGAAAAACAGCGGAACGATTTGAGTCAGGCCACCGATGCTGACGGCGATGACCATGAAGAAGGCCAGCAGGCCAATATTCTTCTCGACAGCTTCATGCTTCATCAGTGAGCTCCAACGACAGCGATCTGGGCGGCGGCTTCAGCTTCAACAGCGTTCGAGGCGCGCACGGTGCGCCATACGTTGTAAGCCATCAGGAACATGCCACTGGCGAAGAAAGCACCGCCCAAGGCACGCACGATGTAACCCGGGTGGCTGGCTTGCAGCGCTTCAACGAACGAGTAGGTGAGGGTGCCGTCATCGTTGATTGCACGCCACATCAGGCCCTGAGTGATGCCGTTGACCCACATCGAAGCGATGTACAGCACGGTGCCGATGGTCGCGAGCCAGAAGTGCGCGTTGATCAGGCCGACACTGTGCATCTGCGCACGACCGAACAGTTTCGGGATCATGTGGTAGATCGCGCCGATCGAGATCATCGCCACCCAGCCAAGAGCGCCGGCGTGTACGTGGCCGATGGTCCAGTCGGTGTAGTGCGAGAGCGAGTTGACGGTCTTGATCGCCATCATCGGCCCTTCAAAGGTCGACATGCCGTAGAACGCCAGCGAGACCACGAGGAAGCGCAGGATCGGGTCGGTGCGCAGCTTATGCCAGGCGCCCGACAGGGTCATCATGCCGTTGATCATGCCGCCCCAGCTTGGTGCCAGCAGGATGATCGACATCGCCATGCCCAGCGATTGTGCCCAGTCCGGCAGTGCGGTGTAGTGCAAGTGATGCGGGCCCGCCCAGATGTACAGGGTGATCAGTGCCCAGAAGTGCACGATCGACAGACGATACGAGTAGATCGGACGTTCGGCCTGTTTCGGCACGAAGTAGTACATCATCCCGAGGAAGCCGGTGGTCAGGAAGAAACCTACGGCGTTGTGGCCGTACCACCACTGAATCATCGCATCGGTCGCGCCGGAGTAGGCGGAGTAGGACTTGAACAGGTTCACCGGCAGGGACGCGTGGTTGACGATGTGCAGCATCGCCGTGACGACGATGAACGCACCGTAGAACCAGTTACCCACATAGATGTGCTTGGTTTTGCGCTTGGTGATGGTGCCGAAGAACACCAGACCGTAGGTGACCCAGACAATGGCCAGCAAAATGGCGATCGGCCATTCCAGTTCCGCGTATTCCTTGGTGGTGGTGTAACCCAGCGGCAAGGTAATGATCGCGCCGACAATGACCGCTTGCCATCCCCAGAAGGTGAAGGCCGCGAGGCTGTCGGAAATCAGTCGCGTCTGGCAGGTTCGCTGCACGACATAGTAGGAAGTGGCAAACAGTGCACAACCACCGAAGGCGAAAATCACCAGGTTTGTGTGCAACGGGCGCAGGCGTCCAAAGCTCGTCCACGGCAGACCGAAGTTCAACTCCGGCCAAACCAGTTGCGAGGCGATGAAGACACCGAGCCCCATGCCAAGGATCCCCCAGACCACCGTCATGATGGCGAACTGGCGGACTACCTTATAGTTATAAGCAGTCGGACTGATTGCTGTGCTCATTCTAAGGTTCCACGGTTTGGGTGTTTTATTAGGATTAAAATCGGCCGCAAGTATGCAGAGAGCAGGGGGTCATTGCAACGCGCCATGACCTGGGTCAATGCTTTCCAACGCTGATTCTGCGGCCTTTCCATGCGCCGCGTAAGGACAAAAATGCCCTTGAAAAAAAAGTCGCTGCGGATGAAAAAAGCGAGGGGTTCAGGTCGCTTGTAACGAGGTGTGTTCAAACGGCCGGTTTGGGTGACGAATGGCAATCGGCGCGACAGCCGGTATCTACTGGCCTTTGCGGCGAATCTGTCAGCCAATTCATCGAACACAACGCTCAGGATCGACCTGCAACCGGCATGAGCCAGTCCGCATCGAGCAAGCTTAGACCCGAATTCGGGGAACCGAAAGGCGAGGGTGTTAAGGGGTGCGACAAAAAGAAGCAGCTGCAAGCAGAAAGCTGCAAGCGACAAGATAGTTCAAGTCGCCCGCAGGATTGTATACAGTGCTGTTGATTTTACTTGGAGCTTTCAGCTTGAATCTTTTCGCTCAATTGCTCGCGATCTTTTGATAGGTTGTATACATAAGCAGCGAGCAATTGCACTTTATCGTTGCCCAAAAGCTCGTTTTGCGCCGGCATGTGACCCTGACGTCCATGGCGAATGGTCTGCTCGAGTTGGGTCAGGCTGGTGCCATAGATAAACCCGGCCGGGTGCGTCAGATTCGGCGCGCCCATGGCTTCGGTGCCTTGGCCGGTTGCCCCATGACAGGCTACGCAGGTGGTGCTGAACGCCTGCTGGCCCGCTTGCAGGTCAGCCTTGCTGTCGGCGGGCATCGGCAACTTGGCCAGATCATGACGCACATACGCGGCCACGTTCTTCACCCCGGCCTCGCCCAACACCTCGCCCCACGCCGGCATCGCCGCGACCCGGCCACCCATGATGGTGGTCTTGATGGTCTCGGCGTCGCCGCCCCAACGCCAGTCGCTGTCGGCGAGGTTAGGGAAGCCGAACGCGCCTTTGGCGTCCGAGCCGTGGCACACCGAGCAGTTGGAAGCGAAGAGGCGGCCACCCATTTTCAGCGCCTGCGGATCCTTCGCCACTTCTTCCACCGGCATGGCGGCGAACCTGGCGAAGATCGGCCCGAACTTGGCGTCAGCCTTGCTCATTTCCTTTTCCCACTCGTGAACGCCGGTCCAGCCGTCCTCGTAACCCGGGAGGATGCCTTTCCAGTTGCCCAGACCCGGATACAGAATCAAATAGCCCACGGCAAACACCAGCGTGCCGGCGAAGAGCATGAACCACCACTGCGGCAACGGGTTGTCGTACTCCTCGATGCCGTCGAAGCTGTGGCCCATGGTCTGGTCGACGCTGCCTTTGGTCTCGCCCCGGCGGGTGCCGATCAGCAACCACGTCAGGCCGATCAGGCTGCCGATGGTCAGTACGCAGATCCACGTACTCCAGAAGGTGGTCATGGCCGGGTACTCCTTGGTTCAGGTGCTTGGGTTGTTTCAAATGCCGGGGTAGTTTCGGGCTGTGGCTCGTCGGCGAAAGGCAGCAGACGTGCTTCGGCGAACTCCGGGGTGCGCTTGCGGTTGAACACCCACAAGGTCAAACCGACGAACGCGACAAACACGACAACGGTGCCTAAACCACGAATCAGCCCTGCGCTCATTTCAAAGACCATCGTGCTCACCTCTTGCTCTTGATCGCAGTGCCAAGCACTTGCAGGTAGGCGACGAGCGCGTCCATCTCGGTCTTGCCCTTGAGGCTGGCCACCGCGCCGGCGATGTCATCGTCGGTGTACGGCACGCCGAGGGTGCGCATGACTTTGATCTTGGTTTCGGTGTGGCTGCTGTCGACCGCTTGCGTGACCAGCCATGGGTAGGCCGGCATTTTCGATTCCGGTACGACGTTGCGCGGGTTGTACAAGTGCGCACGGTGCCAGTCATCGGAGTAACGCGCGCCGACCCGGGCCAGATCCGGACCAGTACGTTTGGAACCCCACAGGAACGGGTGATCCCAGACGCTTTCACCGGCCACCGAGTAATGTCCGTAACGTTCGGTTTCGGCGCGGAACGGGCGGATCATCTGCGAGTGGCAACCGACGCAGCCTTCGCGGATATAGATGTCGCGGCCTTCCAGTTGCAGCGCGGTGTAGGGCTTCATGCCTTCGACCGGTTTGTTGGTGACGTCCTGGAAGAACAGCGGGACGATCTGGGTCAGGCCGCCGATGCTCACGGCAAGCACCATGAGCAACATCAGCAGGCCGACGTTCTTTTCAATCGTTTCGTGTTTCATGGCGGACTCCTCAGGCCATCTGCGCGGCAGCGACGACGTCAGCAGGCTGCGAGGCCCGCACGGTGCGCCAGGTGTTGTAAGCCATCAGGAACATGCCGCTGAGGAAGATCGCCCCGCCAATCAGCCGCACGATGAAGCCAGGGTGGCTGGCCACCAGGGTTTCGACGAAGGAATAGGTCAGCGTGCCGTCCTCGTTGATGGCGCGCCACATCAGGCCCTGGGCGATGCCGTTGACCCACATGGACGCGATGTACAGCACGGTGCCGATGGTCGCGAGCCAGAAGTGCGCGTTGATCAGGCCGATGCTGTGCATCTGCGCCTTGCCGAAAATTTTCGGGATCATGTGGTACAGCGCGCCGATGGAAATCATCGCCACCCAACCGAGGGCGCCGGCGTGTACGTGGCCGATGGTCCAGTCGGTGTAGTGGGAGAGGGCGTTGACCGTTTTGATGGCCATCATCGGACCTTCGAAGGTCGACATGCCGTAGAACGCCAGCGAGACCACGAGGAAACGCAGGATCGGATCGCTGCGCAACTTATGCCAGGCGCCCGAGAGGGTCATCATGCCGTTGATCATGCCGCCCCAGCTCGGTGCCAGCAGAATCAGCGACATCACCATGCCCAGCGACTGTGCCCAGTCCGGCAGCGCGGTGTAGTGCAAGTGGTGCGGGCCGGCCCAGATGTACAGGGTGATCAGTGCCCAGAAGTGCACGATCGACAGACGATACGAGTACACCGGGCGCTCGGCCTGTTTCGGCACGAAGTAGTACATCATCCCGAGGAAACCGGCTGTGAGGAAAAAGCCTACGGCGTTATGGCCGTACCACCATTGCACCATCGCGTCGGTTGCACCGGCGTACACCGAGTAGGACTTGGTGAAACTCACCGGCAACTCAAGGTTGTTGACGATGTGCAGAATCGCCACGGTGATGATGAACGCGCCGAAGAACCAGTTGCCCACGTAGATGTGTTTGGTTTTGCGCTGCATGATCGTGCCGAAGAACACGATGGCGTAGGCGACCCAGACAATGGTGATCAGAATGTCGATCGGCCATTCCAGCTCGGCGTATTCCTTGGAGCTGGTGTAACCCAGTGGCAGGCTGATGGCCGCCAGCAGGATCACCAATTGCCAGCCCCAGAAGCAGAACGCGGCGATTTTTGGCGCGAACAATTGGGTCTGGCAGGTGCGTTGCACCGAGTAAAACGAACTGGCGAACAGCGCGCAGCCGCCGAACGCGAAGATCACCGCGTTCGTGTGCAGCGGGCGCAGGCGGCCAAAACTGGTCCAAGGCAAATTGAAGTTGAGTTCGGGCCAGACCAATTGGGCCGCGAGAAAAACCCCGAGCCCCATGCCGACGATGCCCCACACCACCGTCATAATGGCGAATTGGCGGACCACCTTGTAGTTGTAGGCGGTACTGATAGAAGTGTTCATGGTTCCCCATCCACGGTTCAGCCGAAGTGAGCCCGCGCAAAAGACGCGGCGAATCCTTCGTCTGGAGTTATAGGCAGACTAAAAGCGAGGCAAGCATGGACAAACAGCACAAGGCCAGTATTGACGGGGATCAATGGGCGCAGTGCGTGCGTGATCATGGGTGGCTTTGGGATGCTGCTCATGGGGAAGCTGCGGCGACGTTGATCCTTGCTCACGGTGCTGGTGCGCCGATGGACAGCGATTGGATGAACGACATGGCTGGGCGCCTTGCTGCTCTTGGGATTAACGTGTTGCGGTTTGAGTTTCCGTATATGGCGCAGCGGCGCGTTGACGGTGGTAAACGTCCGCCCAATCCGGCGCCGAAGCTGTTGGAGTGCTGGCGTGAGGTGTTTGCTGTAGTGCGACGTCATGTCACTGGGGTTTTGGCGATTGGCGGGAAGTCGATGGGGGGGCGGATGGCGAGTCTTTTGGCTGACGAATTGGGCGTGGATGCGTTGGTGTGTCTGGGGTATCCGTTTTATGCGGTGGGGAAGCCGGAGAAGCCTCGGGTTGAGCATTTGGCTTCTTTGCAGACGCGGACGTTGATTGTGCAGGGGGAGCGGGATGCGCTTGGCAATCGTGAAGCCGTGGAGGCGTATGCGTTATCGCCGAGTATCAAGGTGTTTTGGCTGGTGGCCGGGGATCATGATTTGAAACCGCTCAAGGCTTCAGGTTTTACCCATGAACAGCATTTGGCCAGTGCCGCGCAGAAGGTGGCCGAGTTTCTCAAGGGTTAATCGAGATCCCGAACCGCATAAAGATCGGCTCCCTTTCCCCTCGCCCCCTTGGGGGCGGTCCGACGTTTCGGGAGGGCTGGGGTGAGGGGGATCGATTTCAGCTGCGACATATTTTTTGAGTACATATCCATTGCTGCGGTAACGGCCACCTACGGTTTCGCCCTTACGGCGACTCACTTTTTTACAAGCGCCTAAAAAAGTAAGCAAAAAACGCTTGCTCCTACGTTCGGCCCGCTCGCTGGGGCTCGGGGTTCCTTCGCTGCGGGATCCATCCGGGCGCATCGCCTCCGGTTTGCTGCGCTGCACCTCCTCTCGATGTGTTTGGCTGCGCCAAACGGTCGCTGCGCTCCCACCCCCGGATGAATCCCTCCACTCAGCCTTCCGATGTCGCCCGTGGATCAAGATCCAAATCAAAAGCAGCAGCCGAGCTTGCGCTCATCCTGTTCAGTGGGGCGGCTGCGCCGCGAATCCATGTAGGAGCTGCCGCAGGCTGCGATCTTTTGATTTTGTTTTTGTAGGAGCAAAGCTTGCTCGCGAAGGCGGCCTGATAGCCGACCTGTCTCTTGCTGAACGCACCGGATCCCACTGTAGGAGCCAGCCTGCTGGCGATGGCGACCCATGAGCCGCCGAGTCTCTATCAGATGTACTCAATCCGTGTGGGAGCTGGCTTGCCAGCGATAGCGACCTACCAGCCAACCCATCCCTAACCGGTGTAACAAATCCCACTGCGGGCTTGCTCGCGAAAGCGTTCGGACAAACCACATCAAACTACTAGAGCAATCTCCGTCTCTTTCTGTCTTTAAACGTAATCCTGTGAGTGCGTTTAAATTACACAAACCGTTACGCCACAAGCCCTACAACGCCTTGCGCCGTTACTTACGCGTACGCCAGAATCCGCCGGCATACACGACCATGACTCGGGCTATATCGTTTCCCTGCCACTGCCCATCAGTGGTCGGGTTTAGTAGCCCGCATGGTTTTAGTAGGTGCATAAGTCCCATTAGGTCTGGCGTATCAGACTGCACTCAATGGTGGCTGTGCTCAGGGCGCTTTCGAGCGCGCCGGTCTTGCTAATTCCTCCGGTCTACTAACCTGCGCACAGCCGCCACCTTTCTTTTAGTAGAGAACGGTTTTATTCCATCTCACGCCCAAACCTGCAGTTCATCGCTCATCGATGTCCTGAAAGCGGATTCTGCCAACAACCCAGGGCTCAACGATTTCGCAATGTATGGTGCGCAAAAAAGATCCCCACTCGCTCCGGTTATGGGCGTCAGGGCCAGTGATTGTGAGTAGCAGGTACTCATCCCGAAAGGGGTCGTAGGCATAGATCAGCCAGAAATCGTTATCAGGATCACCCACCAATGCTGTGCGGTAGTACTGACGATTGATTGTTGCCCATTGAGTCTGAAGTGTCTGGCTACTTGCAAGGTGGATATGGTGCATATCGCTCAGGTCGAGTCGTTCGTCTCTCCCGAAAATGGCGGGTAATTCGTCGCAGATTTTGTAGTTGTAGAAGTGTGCCGCGAAGTTTTTCCAGTTATTGATTTGTTCAAAAAGTGTGGAAATTTTGATGGCTGGCATCCAGGCCTACTTTGTAAAAGGTAGCCTGCCAGTGATCACAAATTTATCGAACACTTTCTGCCCATCACGCGCGGCTTGCCGAACATCAAGGAATGTCAGTTCATCACGGACATCTTTTTTGTTGGGTTTGTCGGTTTTTCGGGTGGTGGCCATCGGAGCCTCCGAAGGATGTGTATTCATGCTGACCAGCTTATGTGAATTAATTTTGAGCGGCAAACAGTAGAACCCTGCTCAGAGATGGGCAAGTCGGCGGATTCTGATCGAGTTGTAGGACATGGAGCGCAGATGTGTAGGCACTGGAATATCGTCCTTTGATGGCTGCGATGGCGCGGGATGCATTTTCAGGTTGAGCGATTTTGTTTTAATCGTTTCAGAAAACGGGTTGAACATTTTTCGGCATTTCGCGTTGTTAAACATGATTGCTGACAGGTGTTTAAATTACACAAACCGTTACGCCACAAGCCCTACAACGCCTTGCGCCGTTACCTACGCGTACGCCAGAATCCGCCGGCATACACGACTATAGGCCGGGTTATATCGTTTCCCTGTCACTGAAAAACAGTGATCGGGTTTGGTAGCCCGTTTTGAGTTGTGGATATTGCGACACCTCCAATGCGGTCTCTTTTTTGAGCGTCGCTTTGTATGGTGGGCATGCGTGGGGCTCATTCGTGAGCGCCGGGTTTCCCAATTCGACCGGTCTACCAACCCGCGCATGGCCGCCACCCGCCGTTTGGTAGCGAGGGTGATGGCTCTCATTTTTCGAATTGGAGTTTCATCTACGTTCAAAGCCACGCCAAACCCCCCGGACGTCGAACCAATCCCGTACGACCCAACCCTCGAACCACAAAAGATAAAAGAAGCGACCGACCGCGCCATCAACTTCTATCTCAACCCCGGTTCATTGAAACTCTCAGTCCCTTCCCGCAAGACCAGCAAGATCTTCCTCATCGACCCCGCCGTGGACGAAGAAACATTACTCGTCGAGGCCTGCGAATCGCTAGCAGCCGCCAGTGACATGGCGCGTGAAATCGGCGATGTCGTCGACAACACACAACGCCGAGCCCTGTTGATGCTGCATCAGGTGATCATGCTGAGTGAGCTCATGGTCAATCGAGTCCTGGATGGCCGTCGCTTGCCGCACTAGCGATCCCGCCACGATCCCTTGTAGGAGCTGCCGCAGGCTGCGATCTTTTGATCTGCTTTTTAACAATCAAAAGCCGATCACAAGATCGCGGCCTGCGGCAGCGCCTACACGGTGTCATTTTTTCGCAGTGTTTCGAGGAGTTTCAGCTTATGTCCGAAACCACAAAACCGCTGGTCACAGATCCGGCTTCACCGTACGAATCATTCGATTCAAAGAAGCTCCACGCCGCCGCAGAACGCGCCCTCGACCATTACCTCGCACCCACGCAGATCATGGCCACGCCTTATAGTCCCAGCAGCATGTTCATGGTCAATCCGCAAACCGACACTGAATCCTTATTGGCGAATGCCTGTGAGTCATTGGCCTCGGCCACGGTCATGCTCGGTGACTTCGCCGGGATGTTGGAAGGCCCCAGCCGCAATACGCTGTTGGGCATTGCGCAGGTTGTGATGCTGGGGGAGTTGGCGGTCAATCAGGCACTGGATAACGTGGTGCCCAAGGGATAGGCACCAACAGTTCAGGCCTGATCGCGAGCAGGCCTGCCAGTTTCATTGATTTCACTTAGGCAACAAAAAGCCCGGACAGCTTTCGCCGTACGGGCTTTGAAGATCAAAAGATCGCAGCCTTCGGCAGCTCCTACGGGGATCGATGTAGGAGCTGCCGAAGGCTGCGATCTTTTGCTTTTAGCGGTTAAACCGCTCCACCAACGAGTACTGCGTATTCGCCGTCTTCGTCAGCTCTTCACTCAACAATGCCGAGTTATGTGCCTGTTCCGACGTCTGATCCGCCAGTTCTGAAATGTTGCTGATGTTGCGGCTGATCTCTTCCGCCACCGCACTTTGCTCTTCCGTCGCCGCTGCAATCTGCGTGGTCATGTCGGTGATGTTGGCCACCGCTTCACTGATCCCGACCAATGCCTGATCCGCTTCCAATACCCGCGCCACACCTTCTTCGGCCTGGCGATGCCCGGCTTCCATGGTTTGCACGGCGCTGGACGCGGTCTGCTGCAACTTGGCGATCAGGGCGTGAATCTGCCCGGTCGATTCGCTGGTGCGTTGCGCCAACTGGCGAACTTCGTCAGCCACCACGGCAAAACCACGGCCCATCTCGCCGGCACGTGCGGCTTCAATCGCGGCGTTGAGCGCCAGCAGGTTGGTCTGATCGGCGATGCCTTTGATCACATCAACCACGCCGCCGATTTCGTCGCTGTCCTTGGCCAGTTGAGTGACGGTCAGGCCGGTTTCGCCGACAACTACCGACAAGCGCTGAATGGCTTCGCGGGTTTCCCCGGCGATGTCACGACCGCGACCGGTCAGGCGATTGGCTTCCTGCGTCGCGTCAGCCGTGCGCTGCACGTGGCTGGCGACTTCTTGCGTGGTCGCGGCCATTTGGTTGACGGCGGTGGCGACTTGTTCGGTTTCCACGCGTTGACGTTCCAGACCGCTGGAGCTGTTGTGCGCGAGGACGTCGGACTGTTTGGCCTGATCGGTCAGGTGTTCGGCGGTGTCCTGCAAGCGGGTCAGGCAGGTTTTCAGACGTGCTTCCTGGCTGAGGATCGACATTTCCAGACGCGCCTGCGCGCCACGGCTGTCGGTGTACATCTGTGCGATCAGCGGGTCGGACGTGGTCTGCTCGGCCAGACGCAGCAGGCGCTTGAGCCCACGCTGCTGCCATTGCAGACCCATCAGGCCCAGCGGCACCGACAAACCGGCGGCGAGGGCGAAGCCCCAGTGCGAGTTGAGGGTCGCGCCGATCACGAAGCTCAGTTGGCTGACCAGAATGAACGGCAACCAGTCTTGCAGCACCGGTAGCCATTTATCGCTGGAAGGAATCGCCGACTTGCCCTGGTTGATGCGTTGATAGAGTGCTTCGGCGCGGCGGATCTGTTCGGCGGTGGGTTTGATCCGCACCGACTCGTAACCGACCACCTGATTGCCGTCGAATACCGGTGTTACATAGGCGTTAACCCAGTAATGGTCACCGGTCTTGCAGCGATTCTTGACAATGCCCATCCATGGCAAGCCTTGTTTCAATGTGCCCCACATGTGCGAGAACACCGCCGCCGGGACGTCGGGGTGACGAACCAGGTTGTGCGGCGCACGGATCAGTTCTTCACGCGAAAACCCGCTGATTTCAACGAACGCGTCGTTGCAGTAGGTGATCACGCCCTTGGCGTCGGTTGTGGAAATCAACCGCTGCTGAGCCGGGAACGTCCGTTCGCGTTGTGTGATGGGCTGGTTATTACGCATGGTTTTTCAATCCGCAAGGCTTTGAAAGGTTGTCGGCGGTCGCGGCGTTTTATTGAAATTATTTTTCAGATTTAAGAATGGCGTCGCAAAACGGCCATTGCTTCAACCGGCGAGCATCGGATAGGTGAACAGCGCAAAGTGCAGCAGATTCAGGCCGAAATGCGTGGCAATCGCCGCGCCCAGTCCGCCGAAACGGTAGGCCAGGCCATAACCGACACCGGCCAGACTCGCGAGCAACACCCACTGCCAACCGGCACCCAGATGCACCAGGCCGAAAATCAACGAGGCGAGCAGTAGGGCGAGGTTTTCGCCGTAAGGCAGGTTTTTGAAACGACGGCTGAGACCGCCCTGTATATAGCCGCGAAACAGCGCTTCCTCGACCAGCGTCACCAGGAGCAGATTGTTCAGCACCCATAGCCAGGCCTGATCGGGCCACTTCGGTGCCCACGCGATCACGCCGAGCAATACCGCGCCGCCGAGGGCGAGGATCACGCTCAAGGTCAGGGCGACGACGGTGGCGTAGACCGTCAGTCGCAACGAACGTCGCGCGACAATCCACGGGCAGACCAGCAACAGCCAGAAGCCAATCAACGGTTTGTCGAGATTGAGGTACATCGCGAATGGCACGGCGTCATCGGTGAAACGTTGCGGATCGATCACACGCGCGCTGGAGAAGCCCGGCAACCAGTGCAGCGCCAACGCTAACGCCAGCACGATGAACAGACCGTGACCGAGAAACCGCCCGACCGGCACCTGTTGCTGGCGCACGGCAAAGCCCGCGAAAATCAGTAGCCCAAGCGAGATCAACGCCAGCCAGCCGAGTTGGCCGTGGCTCAACGCCAAACCGTAGCCGAGGCTGAGAAGGGCCAGATAGAGCCATGGCAAAGCCTTCATCGAAAGTCCCTGTGCACATTTTGTGGAAGGGCTTTCTACACGGGCGAGGGCGTGGGGACAAGTGAAGTGTGGCGGCAAACCGGACACACAACCTGTAGGAGCTGCCGAAGGCTGCGATCTTTTGATTTTGGCTTTTCAAGATCAAGATCAAAAGATCGCAGCCTTCGGCAGCTCCTACAGGGATTTGTGTAGGGCTAGGGATCAGCGCAAGTTAAGTTTCGCCGCCGCACGTTCAGTAATTTCCGTGCGCAATTTCAACGAAGGCGCTGCACGCAGGCGGGCCTCATCGACAACAGCGCTCGGCGCCGTCTCCGGGCTGCCCGAGTCAAACGGCGGCGCCGGCGCATATTCCAGCTGCAACTGCACCAGTTGCGCGGTATCCGCACCCACCAACTCGGCCGCCAACACCAAGGCAAAATCAATCCCCGCCGTAATCCCGCCACCGGTAAACAGGTTGCCGTCACGCACCACGCGATCCTTCACCGCAATCGCCCCCAGCGTCGGCAGCAGATCGTGATACGCCCAGTGCGTGGTCGCGCGTTTACCCTTCAACAATCCCGCCGCCCCCAGCACCAGCGAACCGGTGCACACCGACGTCACGTATTTCGCCTGAGCAGCCTGACGCTTGATGAAATCCAGCGTCGCTTCATCCTCCATCAACACGCCGACACCGCCACCCCCCGGCACACAAATCACATCCAGATCCGGGCAATCTTCAAATGTCGTGGTCGGTTTCAGCAGCAAACCGGTGCTGGCGGTGACGGGCATCAGATCCTTCCAGATCAGATGCACCTGCACGTCCGGCAGCGAGGCGAGCACGTCATAAGGCCCGGTCAGGTCGAGTTGCTGAACCTGCGGAAACAACAGAAAACCGATCTGCAGCGTCATCGTTCTTGCTCCATGAAAAGGGGTGGACGGCTTCACTGTAGGCGCGTAGGTTCTGGCGCATACGCCAATAACCCCACGAATTACGCCAAATGCCCAAAACCATCCACGTACTCGCGTTTGCCAACATGCAGATCCTCGACGTTACCGGACCTTTGCAAGTGTTCGCCTCGGCCAACGACATCGCCCGCCAGCGCGGCTTGCCGATCCCCTATGCGCCAACGGTGATCGCCAGCGGCGGCGGGGCGGTGATGTCGTCGGCGGGGCTTGCGGTATTGGCCGAACCGTTGCCGCAAGAGGCGAGTGACACGTTGATCATCGCCGGCGGTTGGGGCATTTATCCTGCGGCCGAAGACGTGCCGCTGGTGGATTGGGTGCGCGAGCATGCGGCGAAATGCCGGCGGGTTGCCTCGGTATGTACCGGCGCGTTTCTGCTGGCGGCCAGTGGCTGGCTGGATGGTCGCCGCGTTGTCACCCACTGGACGCGTTGTGAACAATTAGCCCAGCAACATCCGAAACTGCAAGTCGAGGCCAATCCGATCTTCATCAACGACGGCCCCGTTTGGACGTCCGCCGGTGTCACCGCCGGCATCGACCTGGCACTGGCGATGGTCGAAGAAGATCTCGGCAGCGACATCGCGCTGGACGTCGCCCGGCATCTGGTGGTGTTCCTCAAACGCCCGGGCGGTCAGTCGCAATTCAGCGTGACCTTATCGCTGCAAAATCAGGGCAATCGTTTTGATGAACTGCACGCGTGGATCGCGGAAAACCTCACCTGCGACCTCGGCATCCCGACCCTCGCCGAACAAGCCGGGATGAGCGAACGCAGCTTCGTCCGCCACTACCGCGCCGACACCGGCCAGACCCCGGCGCGGGCGATCGAATTGATCCGCGTTGAAACCGCTCGGCGATTGCTCGGCGACACTGGATTACCGGTCAAACGCATCGCCGCCAATTGCGGGTTTGGCAGTGAAGAGACATTGCGCCGCAGTTTCCTGCGGGCGATTGGCGTGACGCCGCAGGCTTATCGCGAGCGGTTTTCGGTCAGTGCTGCAACAGATCCAGTAATGCCTTGAGGGATTCCCTACCCGAACAACACTTTCAACCAATGATCTTCGCCAACAATAGCGATAGGTACGCCGCTTTCTCTAAGTTCAACGGCCTTTTTGATTTTGGTGCCATAGCTGCTGTGCAACCATTGTTCGTTACCAATGTTTCCGACGACGAGGTAATGAACCTTTTTGCTGACAGAGCCACCGATCAGTCCACCGCGTTCGACGATCAAAGATTCACATTCCTTGCGCGGCCCATACGACATCACACCGGTAAACAGGAACACTCGATCAGGCAAGTTGAGTTCGGGGGCAGGATTATCGAAAGGGAGTGTTGCAGGCGCATAGGACATCTTTGCGGCGCTGATCGGCAAACCGGTGAATTGATGGAGCATGCCAAGCAATTCCACAGACTCGTCGGCATCCAGCACGCCATCGCTAAGCATGCCTTCAAGACGCCTGTAGAGAATATTGACTACCGGATCTTCCAGGTGCACCAAGTGCGTTTCGATCCAGGTTTTTAGAAACTCGGCTTCCTGCTGGTTAATCTTGCCGTCGGCGGCAAGCCCTGCAGCAATACCTGCAAGCGCATCCGCCGAACGCCTGTCGATCCGCGCTTCGTGAAAGAAACGGCTGTTTTGAAATTCCTGATGTAAATCGACCATCGATGCTTCTCCTTAAGCCTCAGCTTCCGCCACCTGATTGAAATACTTCGTCCGATCCGGCGTAAACGTCACCACCATTTTCGTCCGCGAGCACGTCAGCGCGCGTTCCTCACCCAGATCAATATCCAGATCCTCCCCACGCAAGCCTTGCCACTGTGCGAGGTATTTCAGTGAGCCGAATTTTTCGAGTTTTTTCAGGCTGCGGCTGACGCCTCCTTTCCAGCCGAGTACCGGCAGTTCGTTGGCGAGGCATTTGTCGGCGAGGTCGGGGAAGCGGGTGGCGCGCTGGCGGCCGATTTCCCAGCATTTGATCAGGCCTTTGTCGGCGTCTTCCCAGAGTTGGGTGCGGGTCAGGCCGCTGCGCAGCGGCGAGGTGATGGGGCGCTGGACGTGTTGGGTCATTCCGGTTCCTTGAAATTCGGGTTTTGTTGGACAGCTCCGCTGTGCCCGTTGGGTTTGATGGTAGGGGGGGATGTAACGGCTGGCAACAGGGTATTTCAGGGTGTGAGTGCGGTGTGTGGGGGGGAGACTTGTTAAGTCGCTGTAGTCCGCGGGCTGGCTCAAACTGTGGCGAGGGGATTTATCCCCGATGGGCTGCGCAGCAGCCCCAAAGTCAGAAAACTCGCTACTTCTGGGGGAATGAGTTGGATGGTTTTGGGGCTGCTTTGCAGCCCATCGGGGATGAATCCCCTCGCCACAGGAGATTTGTATTGGCTGATTAAATGTCGGTGTCAGTCCTACAAATGCGGATGTTTGTGGGGTATTTCCTACAGCCCCCGTCGAACATCACGGCTGCCATTCACTCTTTTCCCCATTCAATTTGCGATCCAGAAAACTCGCCGCACTGATCAACGCCAGATGCGTCAGCGCTTGCGGCGTGTTGCCCAGATGCCGCCCATGGCTGTCGAACTCTTCGGCGTACAGCCCCAACGGATTGGCGTATCTCAGCAATTGTTCAAATTCCAGGTGCGCCTTTTCCACCTGCCCGGCGCGGGCGAGGCATTCGACGTACCAGAATGAGCACGCGGCGAACGCGCCTTCGGTGCCGGACAGTCCATCAATATTGGCGTCATCGTTGCGATAGCGATAAACCATGCCGTCGCGCACCAGATGTTTTTCAATCGCTTCAAGGGTCGACAACCAGCGCGGATCCTTGGCACTGACGAAACGCACCAGCGGCATCAACAGCATCGAGCCGTCGAGCGCGGTGCCGCCCTTGTACTGGACAAAATGACCACGCTCTTCGTCCCAGAAGTTGTCCCAGATGTCGGCGTAAATCGCCTGCCGGGTCTGATCCCATTGCGCGAACGGTGCCGGCAGCGAGCGTTTCGAGGCGAGACGAATTGCCCGGTCCAGCGCCACCCAGCACATCAATCGTGAATGCAGAAAGTGGTGCTGTTCGCCGCGCATTTCCCAGATGCCGACATCGGTGGTCTGCCAGGTTTCGCAGACCTGATCGACCACTTCGCGCACATGCTTCCAGCCTTCGTGGGAAATCGCGTCACCGTACTTGTTGACCAGATACACCGCGTCCATCAGCTCGCCAAAGATGTCGAGCTGGATCTGGTCGTAAGCACCATTGCCGATACGTACAGGTTTTGCGCCGCCGTGCCCGGACAGATGATCCAGTTCGGTTTCCGGCAACTCCTGTTGCCCATCGATGGCGTACAAAATGTTGAGTTTCATCGGTTGCCCGTGGCAATCGCTGACCCGTCCGCGCAGCCAGCCCATGTAGGCGTTGGCTTCGCCGACGAAGCCCAGACGCATGAACGCGTAGACCGTAAACGAAGCATCGCGGATCCACGTGTAGCGGTAGTCCCAATTGCGCTCGCCGCCCGGTGTTTCCGGCAGGCCGAAGGTCGCAGCAGCGAGGATGGCGCCATGTTTGCGCGAGGTCAGCAGCTTGAGCGCGAGGGCCGAGCGGTTGACTATTTCTCGCCAGCGCCCGCGATAGATCGACTGGCCAAGCCAGTCGCGCCAGAACTTCAGCGTGCGCTCCATGCACAGTTGCGCGGCGCCTTCCTCGAAGCGTGGATCGTCTTCGCCACCGAGCAGGAATGCGGCGGTTTGATCTTGCTTCAAGGTGAATGAAGCGACCGCTGCATTGGCGTCTATCTGCAGCGCTTGATCCGAAGCCAGGCGCAGTGACGGCTGACCTTCGGCGCTGAAAATCACTGTTTGCTCATCCATCCGCGCATGCGTGTCGGCCCGCGCATAATCGTGGCGCACCGCGCAGCGCACGTGAAAAGTCGCCTCGCCGCTGACCACACGAACCCGACGGATAAGCACCGGCAAATCATCCTCGCTGTCGCCCACCGGCAGCAGATCGGTGACTTCCACCACCGCGCGTTCGCTCAGCCAACGGGTTTGCAAAACGTTGGTGTCGGGCAGGTAAATTTGCTCGCGTCGCGCATCGGGCAAGTCCGGCGTGATCTGGAAAATCCCCGCTTCCGGCGTGTCCAGCAATGAACAGAAAATCGACGGACTGTCGAACTCCGGCCAGCAGAAAAAATCCACGCTGCCGCGATCGTTGACCAGCGCTGCACTGCGCATGTCGCCGATGATGCCGTGGGCGTCGATGGGGCTTTGTCGTTCCAGGTGATGCTCAGCCATTGCCGCGAAACTCCGGATAGAGGCTCATGCCGCCGTCGATGAACAGGGTGGTGCCGACGATGTAATCGGAGGCGTCGGAAGCCAGAAAAACCACCGCGTTGGCGACGTCTTCGACATCACCGATACGGCCGTAAGGAATCAGTTTAAGCAGCTCTTGTTCAGCATCGCCGGTCGTTGCCGCCGCATTGATCGGCGTGCGAATCGCCCCCGGCGCGATGCCGTTGATGCGAATGCGTTGATGGCTGACTTCCTGCGCGAGGGTTTGCATCAACTGATCGACGCCACCCTTGGACGCCGCGTAATTGACGTGGCCGGCCCAAGGAATGCGTTGGTGCACCGAACTCATGTGGATGATCTTGCCGGCGGCGCGGGAGACGCCTTCGCGGACGCCCTGAAGATTGAAAATCCGCAGCGCGGCGCGGGCGCAGAGGAACTGCCCGGTGAGGTTGACGCTGATCACCGCGTTCCAGTCGTCCAGCGACATATCCACCGCCGGCGCGTCTTTCTGCATCCCGGAGTTGGCGATCAGAATGTCCAGTGAGCCGAAGGCATCGAGGGATTGGGCGAATAGTCGTTCGACATCGGCTTCCTTGGAAACATCAGCACCGATGGCCAGCGCCTGACCGCCGTCGGCGATGATCTGCCGGGCCAGTGCTTCAGCGGGCTCTGATTGACGGTTGTAATTGATGACCACCGCAGCACCGGCAGCGGCGAGGGCTTTGGCGGCAGCGTGGCCGATGCCGGAGCTGGCGCCGGTGATCAGGGCTACTTGTCCGGTGAGGGAGATGTGCATGCGATGGCGCGCCTTGAGTGAGGGCCTATTTAGCTGACTGGTCTGGGGCGTTGAGAGTTCAGAGGCGAGATCAAAAGATCGCAGCGTGCCGCAGCTCCTACAGGACTTTTGACCTTCCTCACGCCTGAATACGATACCGCGCGCTGTGTTTATGCCATTCCTGGTTGCCCGCAATCCACGTGGTCAAACCTGTCAGGTAACGCCGCACTAAAGGGTCGGCTCCTTTCAGTAGCCGTTGTTCCAGCGCCACGTATTCGCGCATGACCGCATCATGAATATCCGCAGTTTTGTCGATGGCTTCCTGCAGCGAGCAGTCATGTTTGGCCGCCAGCAAGTAGGGCAGTTTGAAATCGCCCGTTTCGTTGAGGTGTTCTTTGTAAGCCGAATACAAGTCGTTGAGCAGCGTGGTGGCGAGGGACGCCAGTGCGCAAACGCGTTGCATCTCTGGCTTGGCGTAGACATTGGCCGGCACCTCATAGCCGCCGATGGGATCGATCAGCACCTGACAAGGCCAGAAGCTGTTGACCTGCCGGCTGGCCAGATACTCGGCGATGGTTGGCTTTGTGCCGTAGAGACGCCACGGCCCTTCGGCCGCCATGGCGACAAACATGGCGATGGTGATTTGTCGCACGCGGGCGACCTGCGATGGCGTGCAGAAATGTGCAACCCGCTTCATGTACGCGAGCAATCCTCTCAAAACGGGATCGTTCCTTTGCTGTTGCAGGAGTTCTTTTTTGTAGGGGGGAGGCAAGTAGACCGGGTCTATTCCGGTGACGGCAAATGACAACTTCTCGGCGACTTTTTCGGGGCAGCCACCCAACGATTGATCGTCGCAATAATGATCGTCCACCGCGAACAACGCCGCGAAACACTGGGCTGCCAGCAACAACCTCTTCGGATCATCGGTATCTGCATGGCACAACATTGCATAGCGACCAAAGTCGCTGGCGCGGATTTTTTCCTGTTTGCCGGCAAAGATACCGATGCGTGTTATCCACAGCATCAGGCGCTTGTTGACTTCCCGACCCAGCGCTTCATCGATGCGGGTCGGCGGCGGGCAGAGCAGCGCACGTACAACGAAGGGCGGGACAGCGGCGCGTGCTTGAACGGTGATTGGGGACTGATTCATGGCGAACTCCTTCGGCGGTGAAAGCGATCAGTCGTTGTCATTGAGCAGCGTTTATAAAAGCGCTTTTTGCCCGAGAAGCGCACCTGTCAGACCTGACAGGTGCGCACGATTTTGCGACGAATGGTCGAGGTGCCAACGGCGCTCGGGATGAGCTGCGAAGCCTTCACATTCCACCAACAATTCCCCACTTCCACGCCACCCGACCCTATGGCAACTTGGCGGCCCTTGATGAGGCTGTAACCGATGGCAAACCCCTACCGCGAATTGTTCAACGCCCCCGGCGCCCGAAATTTTGTCCTGGCCGGGATGATCGCGCGCATGCCGATTTCCATGACGGGCATCGGCGTGATCACCATGCTTTCGCAGTTGAAGGGTGGTTATGCGCTGGCCGGTGGCGTGGCGGCGACGTTTGCCTTGGCCACGGCGTTTTGCGCACCGCAGGTGTCGCGGCTGGTTGACCGTTTTGGTCAGCGGCGGATTCTGCCGGTGTCGGCGTTGATCGGTGGCGGGGCGCTTTTGTTGTTGTTGCTGTGCACGCGGTTGCAGGCGCCGGTCTGGACGCTGTTTGTGTTTGCCGCGCTGGCCGGTTGCATGCCGAGCATGTCGGCGATGGTGCGGGCGCGCTGGACCGAGATCTATCGCGGTCAGCCGCAATTGCAGACGGCGTACGCGCTGGAATCGGTGCTGGATGAGGTGTGTTTTATCGTCGGTCCGCCGCTTTCAGTTGGTCTGTGCGTCGCGGTCTTCCCCGAGGCCGGGCCTTTGGCCGCGTTGTTGGCGCTGGCGATTGGTGTCACGGCGTTCGTCGCCCAGCGCAGCACTGAACCGGCGGTGCATCCGCGTGAGTTGCAGCATCAGGGTTCGATCATTCGCTCGACCGACATTCAATTGTTGCTGGCGCTGATGATCGCCATGGGCATCATCGTCGGCGTGGTCGATGTGGTCAGCGTCGCGTTTGCCCAGCAGCAGGGGCAGCCGGCGGCGGCGAGCATTGTCTTGTCGGTTTACGCGATTGGCTCGTGCATGGCCGGCATCGCGTTTGGTGCGATGCGCTCGAAACTGCCGCTGCCACGCTTGTTTTTGTACGGCGGCGTGGCGACGGCGGTGACGACGTTGCCGCTGTTGTTGGCCAGTAATATCGTCGGGCTAGCCATGGCGGTGTTTGTTGCTGGTTTGTTTTTCGCGCCGACATTGATTGTGGCGATGGCCCTGGTTGAACGCATCGTGCCGCCGGCCAAGTTGACCGAAGGGCTGACGTGGCTGGTGACGGGGTTGAGTATCGGCGTGGCGATTGGTGCGGCGGGCTCGGGGGCGTTGGTCGATGCATTTGGCGCGCGCAGCGGGTTCTGGCTGGCGATTGCGGCGGGCGCGGTGGTGCTTGGCTCAGCCGTGCAAAGTTACCGCCATCTCAAGTAGGAGCTGCGGCACGCTGCGATCTTTTGATCTTTAAAGTCAAAAGATCGCAGCCTCGTTTTACTCGACAGCTCCTACAAAAGGGATCGAGTTGGGTTACCACCCCCGACCCGAATTCACCCAGAAATTCACCGACAACGACGTCGATACCGACTCCACCTGATGGAACCAGCCCTCCGGCAAAAACAGCAAATCCCCAGCCTCCAGCGTCACCCGCAAAAACGTCACGTCGCGCGCCTTGGGGAAGCGCTGATAGTCCGGCGCATCCGGGTTGAAATCGCAGCCATCCAGTCCACCCTCCGGTGCTGTCGACCACGTGCCCAGGGCTTCACGGTGATGCGGCGCGGCGAGGGTGAAGGTCTTCTGCCCCCAGACCTGCGCGAACAAATTATCGGTGTCGTCGCGGTGCAGCGGCGTCAGTGTGCCCTTGGGCCCGATCCAGATTCGCGGCGGAATAAACAGCGACGTATCGAAGTAGGCCGGGTACTTGATCTGCTGCATCAACGCCGCCGGCAAGATGTTGTTGCCCATGTAGGCGGGCGGCTCACCGTCCGTACCTTTGACCGCCGGACTGTCCAGCGAAGCGATGAAATCGGCCATCGACGTCGAACGAAAATCCCGTTCGGTGGAGAAGGTTTTCTTCACGTAATCGCCATGGCGGGTGATGCCTTGCAGCTCGGCGAAATGCACCAGCGATTCTTCGCGGCTGAGTTTGAACAGCGGCCAGTCGTGCAATGCGTTGCTGATCACCACGGGAATACCGTGGGGCAAATAACGGCTTTTGAACTCAGTCACCGATAGCTCCTCGCGGGCACGCCGTTCGACGTTGACCTGGGTCGGCAGGCTGGCGGTGAGCTTTTCGCTGAAGCGCGGCGGTGTCGGGTAGCGCTTGTTCATGTCGACTTTTTCAGCGACCGCACCGCCACCGTTTCGAGCATGGTCGATGATCTGCGGCAGCATCGTCGCCAGCCCCATGTTGCCGCCAATCTTCAGGCGACCGCTGGCGAACAGTTCCTCGACGTTGGCCATGCCGGCCATGATCCCGAGGAAATCCTGTTCCGCGACTTCAATGGTCACGTCCGGGCTCGCATGGCGCCCGGCCTCGGTGCGGCTGCTGGCCTTGACCTCAGACCAATAAGCCAACTGCGGGCTAAAAACGAATTGGAAAACACCTTCAATACCGACGGCGCCGGCATTGGCGAACAGTTTGCTCAGGATGCTCTGCAGATCCACGGTGAATCCTCGTTATTGGTTTTATCTGAACGGTTAACGAGCACCTGTGTGGGCGATTTAGCCGGCGTCGACTAATTTGCCCGGGCACTGAACCGTTTCTCTCTACAGACGAATTTTTTTGAGGGAAGAGTGGTGACCCAGCTGACTTTGCTGTGCCTGCCGTATTCCGGTGCCAGTGCGATGGTCTATAGCCGCTGGCGACCGAAGTTGCCGCAATGGCTGCAGCTCAAACCGGTGGAGCTGCCGGGGCGTGGTGCGCGCTTTGACGAGCCGCTGCAGACCGACATGCGCGCCTTGGCCATGCAATTGGCCAGGGAGTTACAGCCAACATTGAAGACACCTTATGCGTTGTTCGGTCATAGCCTCGGTGCGTTGCTGGCCTGCGAAATGGCCCATGCGCTGCGTGCCCTGGGTTGCCCTGAGCCGGTGGCGTTGTTCGCGTCCGGCACGGCGGCGCCGACTCAGCGCGCCGACTACGATCGCGGATTTGCCATCGCCAAGACCGACGCCGAACTGATCGAGCAACTGCGCACGCTCAATGGCACCAGTGAAGAAGTGCTGGCCAATGACGAGTTGATGAGCCTGACCCTGCCGATCCTGCGCGCCGACTTCCTGCTGTGCGGCAAATTCGAGCCGCAGCAACGCCCGCTGCTCAACTGCCCGGTGCATGTGCTCGGCGGCAAGGCTGACCGCGCCACCACCGAGCAACTGATCGGCTGGAGCAAGGAAACCTCGGGCAGTTTCTCCGTAGACATGCTCGCCGGCGGGCACTTTTTCATCCATGAACACGAAGCCAAAGTGCTCAAGGTGATCAAAGACCAGCTCGACGTACACCATCGCCGCCACGCCATGGCCGCGACCGCCTAACCCCATTCCTGTAGGAGCTGCGGCACGCTGCGATCTTTTGATTTTAAAGATCAAGATCAAAAGATCGCAGCGTG
>NZ_LHVN01000013.1:0-262760 GCF_001269815.1 Pseudomonas sp. P1.31
TGATTTTAAAGATCAAGATCAAAAGATCGCAGCGTGCCGCAGCTCCTACAGGAGCGGTCTGAAATCTCCGCTGTACCTCCCGCCTGATAGTTGTTCTCAATCGCTAATTTTTCCGGTCTGCATTCGTTTTATAGGGACGACGTGCCTTTGTGCTGCCTGCCTACTGATCCGGATGCCAAGAAATGAATGCAGAAGACTCCCTGAAACTCGCTCGCCGGTTTATCGGGTTGCCCCTGGAAAAGCGCCAGATGTTCCTCGCTGCCTTGCAGAGGGAAGGGGTGGATTTTTCGCGGTTTCCGATTCCGGCCGGGGTCGAGGCCGAGGATCGGCAGGCGCTGTCTTATGCCCAGCAACGCATGTGGTTTCTCTGGCATCTGGATCCGCAGAGCGGCGCGTACAACCTGCCGGCGGCGGTGCGCCTGAGCGGGCGGCTGAATCAGTCGGCGCTGGAGCAAGCGTTCGCCAGTCTGATCGAGCGCCATGAAACCTTGCGCACGGTGTTCCAGCAGCAGCCCGATGACAGCCTGCTGCAAGTGCCGCTGCAACGACCGCTGGAGATCCAGCGCATCGACCTCAGCGATTTGCCCGCTGCCGAACGCGAATTGCGCGTAGCTGCAGCAGCCGAAGAGCAATCGCTGCTGCCGTTCGATCTGGCCAACGGCCCACTGCTGCGCGTGCGTCTGTTGCATCTGGCCGAGCAGGAACACGTGCTGCTGCTGACCCTGCACCACATTGTTTCCGATGGCTGGTCGATGAACGTGTTGATCGACGAATTCTGTCGCTTTTACGATGCCCACGATCAGGGGCACGTGGCCGAGCTGCCGCCAATGCCGCTGCAGTACAGCGATTACGCGCTGTGGCAGCGGCGTTGGCTGGAGGCGGGAGAGCAGCAGCGTCAACTCGATTACTGGCTGGCGCAAATGGGTGACGAGCATCCGGTGCTGGAGCTGCCGCTCGACCGTCCGCGCCCGGTATTGCCGAGCAATCGCGGCCGTCGCCATGAGCACGTAGTGGAGGCGGCGCTGGTCGAGCAATTGCGCGGCGTCGCCCGGCAGCATGGCGTCACGCTGTTCATGCTGTTGCTCGGCACCTTCAATATTCTGCTGCACCGTTACACCGGGCAGACCGACCTGCGCGTCGGTGTGCCCATTGCCAATCGCAATCGCCGCGAGATCGAAGGCCTGATCGGATTCTTCGTCAACACTCAGGTGCTGCGCGTGCAACTGGATGGCCAGACACTATTCGCGGATCTGCTCAGCGCGCTCAAGGAAACCGCGCTCGGTGCTCAGGCGCATCAGGATCTGCCGTTCGAACGGCTGGTCGAGGCGCTGAAACTGGAACGCAGCCTGAGTTACAACCCGCTGTTCCAGGTGATGTACAACCACCAGCCAGAAGTCGCTGACGTCACCACCCTCAAGGTCGGCAGCGGTCTGGAACTCGGCGTGATCGAATGGGAAAGTCGCAGCACCCAGTTCGACCTGAGCCTGGACACCTACGAAAAGGGCGGCCAGTTGCACGCTGCGTTCACCTACGCCAGCGACCTGTTCGATGGCGCAACCATCGAACGCATGGCGCGGCACTGGACGCATCTGCTGCACAGCATCGTCAGCGATCCACAGCAACGGGTCGGCGAGATCGGTTTGCTGCAAGCGCAGGAGCTTGAGCAACTGACTCAGGACTGGGGTCGTCACGACACAACATGGCCGAGCGAGCGCCCGGTGCATGAGCTGTTCGAAGCGCAGGCCGCGCAAACACCTGATGCCATCGCGCTGATTTTCGACGGTCAGCAACTCACTTATGCACAGCTCAACGCCCGCGCCAATCGTCTGTCTCGCACATTGCTGGCGCAGGGCGTCGGCCCGGAAGTGCTGGTCGGCGTTGCGGTTGATCGCGGGCTGGAGCTGATTGTCGCCATTCTCGCCGTGCTCAAGTCTGGCGGCGCGTATGTGCCGCTGGATCCGCAATACCCGCGCGACCGCTTGCTGTGCATGATCGAAGACAGCGGCAGTCGTTTGCTGCTGACGCAAAGCCATTTACTCGAGCGTCTGCCGGTGCCGCACAACGTGCGCAGCCTGTGCCTCGATCAAACCGGAGCGTGGGAATTTACCGACGACAGCAATCCGCAACGCGCGGTGTGGGCGGATAACCTCGCCTATGTGATGTTCACGTCGGGCTCCACCGGCCGCCCTAAAGGCGTCGGCATCAGCCACGGTGCGTTGAGCAAACACGCCTTCGCCTCGCAGCATTACTACGCCTTGAGCGCCGCCGATTGCGCGCTGCAATTTGCCACGTTCAACTTCGATGCCTTCGGCGAGCAACTGTTTGGCCCGCTGACCTGCGGCGCCTCGGTGCTGCTGCGCGGCAACGAAGTCTGGGACAGCGAAACCCTGTACCGAAATATCGTTGCACACGGCATCACGGTCATGGACTTGACCACCGCTTACTGGAACATGATTGCCAAGGATTTCGCCGCCGCCGGCCCGCGTGATTACGCCGCGCTGCGTCAGGTTCACAGCGGTGGTGAAGCAATGCCGCCGGAAGGTGTGCAGGCCTGGCGCCTGGCAGGGCTGGAGCACGTCAAGTTGCTCAACACCTACGGCCCGACTGAGGCCACCGTCACCGCAACCACGCTGGATTGCAGCGATTACGTGTTCGGTCGTCAGCCGTTGCCGCTGACCATGCCGATAGGTCAGCCATTGCCGGGACGTCATGCCTATCTGCTGGATGCCGACGCTCAGCCGACGCCGATTGGCGTGGTCGGTGAACTGCTGATTGGCGGTGAGTTGCTGGCGCGGGGTTACTTCCAGCGCGCGGATCTGACCGCTGAACGTTTTGTCCCAGATCCATTTTCCACCACGGGTGCGCGTCTTTACCGCACTGGCGACCTTGCGCGTTACAACGCCAATGGCCAGATCGAATACGTTGGCCGGGTGGACCATCAAGTAAAAATCCGTGGCTTCCGTATCGAATTGGGCGAAGTCGAAGCGCGCCTGTTAGAACTCGATGCCGTCAAAGAGGCCGTGGTGCTGGCAGTGCAGGGTGGCAGCAGCCTGCAACTGGTGGCGTACGTGGTGCCGAAAGACACCGCTGTGGTTGCCGCTTCACCCGAATCCCAAGGTGCCGCGCGCGAAGCGATCAAAGCGCAACTCAAGGACAGCCTGCCGGATTACATGGTGCCGACGCAGCTGTTGTTCCTCGGTGCATTGCCGCTGAGTCCCAACGGCAAACTCGATCGCAAAGCACTGCCGGCGCCGGACGCCAGCCAGATGCAGCAGGCGTTTGTCGCGCCGCGCAGTGCGCTGGAACAGAAAATCGCAGCCATCTGGCAGGACGTGCTCAAGCTCGAACAGGTCGGTCTGACCGACAACTTCTTCGAGCTGGGCGGTGACTCGATCATCTCGATTCAAGTGGTCAGCCGTTCGCGTCAGGCCGGGATTCATTTCAGCCCGCGCGACCTGTTCCAGCACCAGACCGTGCAAGGTCTGGCCAGCGTCGCCCAGCAAGGCAACGTCGCTGTAAGCATCGATCAAGGCCCGGTCAGCGGCGAGCTGCCGTTGTTGCCGATCCAGCAGACGTTCTTCGCCGACGACATTCCTCAGCGTCACCACTGGAACCAGGCGGTGCTGCTGCGCAGTCATCAAGTTCTGGATGCCGAGGCGCTGTTGCAAGCGCTGAATGCCTTACTGGTGCAGCACGATGCTTTGCGGTCGCGCTTCGTCGAAAGCGCTGAGGGTTGGCGTGCAGAAGTGGCGCCGGTCGCGACGGATCCTGAGCTGTTGTGGACGGCTGACCGTGTCGACGCTGATGATCTGCAAGCGCTATACGCCAAGGCCCAGCAAAGCCTGAACCTGCAAAACGGCCCACTGCTGCGCGCGGTACTGGCGACCGTCGCCGATGGCAGTCAGCGTCTATTGCTGGCCGTGCATCACTTGGCGGTAGACGGTGTTTCGTGGCGGATTTTGCTCGAAGATTTGCAACAGGCTTATCAGCAAGCAGTGCAAGGCACGAGCATCAAACTGCCGGCCAAAACCAGTTCGTACAAGGCTTGGGGCGAGCATCTGCAAGCCTATGCCGCGACTGACGCGGTGCAGGGCGAGCTGCGTTTCTGGCAGCAACAACTCGACGGCGCGGCGCTGGATCTGCCGTGCGATAACCCGCAGGGCAGTCTGCAAAGTCGCCACGCTCAGGTGCTGCACAGTCGCCTCGACAAAACCTTCACCCAACAACTGCTGCAACAGGCGCCGGCGGCGTATCGCACGCAGGTCAACGACCTGTTGCTGACGGCGCTGGCGCGGGTCATCTGCCGCTGGAGCGGACACGCCGACACGCTGATTCAACTGGAAGGTCACGGTCGCGAAGACCTGTTCGACGACGTCGACCTGACCCGCACCGTCGGCTGGTTCACCAGCCTGTTCCCGGTGCGCCTGACCCCGGCGGATTCGCTGGCGGACGCGATCAAGCAGATCAAGGAACAATTGCGCGCGATCCCCCACAAAGGCATCGGTTTTGGCGTGCTGCGTTACCTCGGCGACGACGCGGCGCAAGCGTCGCTCAAAGCGCTGCCGCTGCCGCGCATTACCTTCAACTACCTCGGCCAGTTCGACGGCAGTTTCGATGCCGAGGAGGGCGCACTGTTCAGCCCGGCCGGTGAGCGCGCCGGGCTCGAGCAAAGTCTCGATGCGCCGCTGGACAACTGGCTGGGCGTCGAAGGCCAGGTGTACGACGGTGAACTCGACCTGCGCTGGACGTTCAGCCGCGAGCAGTTCAACGAGGCGACCATCGCCCGTCTGGCCGACGAATACACTGCTGAACTGCAAGCGCTGATCAGCCATTGCTGCCTGCCGGAAAGCATGGGCATCACGCCGTCGGACTTCCCGCTGGCGCACATCGCTCAGGCACAACTGGATGCGATCGCAGTGCCGGCCGCCGGCATCGAAGACATTTATCCGCTGTCGCCGATGCAGCAGGGCATGCTGTTCCACACCTTGTACGAACAGGGCACCGGCACTTATATCAACCAGCTTTGCGTCGATGTCGACGGCCTCGACCCCGAGCGTTTTCGTGCGGCGTGGCAAGCGACCATGGACGCCCACGACATCCTGCGCAGCGGTTTTATCTGGCAGGGTGAATTGCAGGAGCAACTGCAGATCATCCATCGACGTCTCGAGTTGCCGTACGCCTTGCTCGACTGGCGCGCGCGCCCTGACATCGCTCAGGCACTGAAGGATTTCACGGCTGCCGATCTGGCGCAGGGCTTCGATTTGACCGCGGCCGGTCTGCTGCGCGTAACGCTGATTCAAATCGCCGATCAGCGTCATCACCTGATCTTCACCAACCACCACATCCTCATGGACGGCTGGAGCAGCGCGCAGATGCTCGGCGAAGTGCTGCAGCGTTATGCCGGCCAGCAACCGCCGCGTCCGCTGAGCCGTTACGCCGATTACATCCAGTGGCTGCAACGTCAGGACGGCGCCGTCAGCGAAGCGTTCTGGCTGGCACAACTGGCCGACTTCCATGAGCCAACCGTGCTCGCGCAAGCGGCGGCGGGCGGCGGTGGGGTGCGTGCCGAGCGCGGGCATGCGCTCAAGCATTACGCGCTCGACGCAGCGCGTACGCAACGCCTGAACGAGTTTGCCCGGCAGCAGAAAGTCACCGCCAACACCTTGGTGCAAGCCGCGTGGTTGCTGCTGTTGCAGCGTTACACCGGCAGCGCTTGCGTGGCGTTCGGCACCACCGTCGCCGGGCGTCCGGCGGAACTGGTTGGCATCGAGCAGCAAGTCGGCCTGTTCATCAACACCTTGCCGGTGATCGCCGGTTCGCGTCCTGATCAAAGCGTAGCCGCATGGCTGGCGGCGGTGCAGGCGCAGAACCTCAGCCTGCGCGAGTTCGAACACACGCCGCTGGCGAACATTCAGCGTTGGGCCGGGCAGGGCGGCGCGTCGTTGTTCGACACGCTGCTGGTGTTCGAAAACTTCCCGATTTCCGAAGCGCTGCAACATGGCACTGCACAAGGCGTGGTGTTCGGCGAAGTGGCCAACCAGGATCAGACGCACTACCCGCTGACCCTAGGCGTGACGCTGGGTGAAACCCTCGCGTTGCACATGAGTTTTGATCAGGCGCATTTCAGTGTCGCGACTGTCGAGCGTCTCAGCGCGCAACTCCTGCATCTGCTGGAGCAATTCGCCGAATCCGCCGAACGCCGCCTCGGTGAAATCGCCTTGGCAACGGCTGAGGAGCACACCCGGCAGATCCTCGAAAACCAACCGCAGGCGTACCCGGTCGATCTCGCTGTGCATCAACGCTACGCCCGATTGGCGGCGCAACAGCCGGATCGCACCGCAGTGATTTTCGACGGCAAGCATTTCAGCTACGGCGACATCGATGCTCGCGCCAACCGTCTCGCTCATGAGCTGGTGGCACGTGGCGTTGGCGCCGAGGTGCGTGTCGGTGTCGCGCTGCCGCGCAGCGAAGGTTTGATTGTCGCGCTGCTGGCGGTGCTCAAGGCGGGCGGCGCTTACGTGCCGCTGGACACCAGTTACCCACGCGAGCGGCTGGCGTATCTGATGGCGGATTCCGGTCTGGCGCTGTTGCTGACCGATTCGCGGGTGACGGCGCAATTGCCGATCGCTGACACCCTGACCGTGCTGGAACTCGATCACCTCGACCTCAGCGCGCACCCGGCGCAGGCACCGATCGTGGCGCTGGATCCGCACAACCTTGCGTACGTGATTTACACCTCGGGTTCCACCGGCAACCCGAAAGGCGTCAGCGTCAGCCACGGCCCGCTGGCCATGCACTGTCTGGCAATCGGTGAGCGCTATGAAATGCGCGACAGCGATTGCGAATTCCACTTCATGTCGTTCGCTTTCGACGGCGCCCACGAGCGCTGGCTGACCAGCCTGACCCACGGCGGCTCGCTGCTGATTCGCGACGACAGCCTGTGGACACCGGAGCAGACCTACAACGCGATGATCGAGCACGGCGTGACCGTGGTCGCGTTCCCGCCGGTGTACTTGCAACAACTGGCCGAGCACGCCGAACGCGTCGGCAATCCGCCCAAGGTGCGTATCTACTGCTTCGGTGGCGATGCGGTACCGAACGCCAGTTTCGAACGGGTCAAGCGGGCGCTGAATCCCGAGTACATCATCAACGGCTACGGCCCGACCGAAACCGTGGTCACCCCGCTGATCTGGAAGGCCGGTCGCGACGAACCGTGCGGCGCCGCGTACGCGCCGATTGGTAGCCGCATCGGTGATCGCAGCGCCTATGTGCTGGACGCCGATCTGAACCTGCTGCCGCAAGGCATGGCCGGTGAGTTGTATCTGGGCGGCAGTGGTGTGGCGCGGGGTTACCTGAACCGCCCGGCGATGACCGCCGAGCGTTTTGTCGCTGACCCGTTCAGCCGCAGCGGCGGCGTGCTGTATCGCACCGGCGACTTGGTGCGCCAGCGCGCTGACGGCACGTTCGACTATCTGGAACGTATCGACAATCAGGTGAAAATCCGTGGTTTCCGCATCGAACTCGGCGAGATCGAAGCCAGTCTGCAAGCCCTTGATGGCGTGCGCGAAGCGGTGGTCGTGGCGCAGGAAAGCGCCGGCAGCAAACGCTTGGTCGCGTACGTGGTCAGCGACTCGCCGCGCGAAGATTTCGCCGAGCAACTGCGTGAGCAGCTCAAAGCAACGCTGCCAGCGCATATGGTTCCAGCCTACGTTTTGCGTCTGGAGCGCATGCCGCTGACCCCGAATGGCAAGCTCGATCGCAAGAACCTGCCGAAGCCGGATGTCAGCCAATTGCAGCAAGTCTATGTCGCGCCGCAAAGCGCGCTGGAGCAGCAACTGGCGACGATCTGGCAGGAGGTGTTGAAGCTGGAACGCGTCGGCCTCAGCGATAACTTCTTCGAGCTGGGCGGCGACTCGATCATCTCGATTCAAGTGGTCAGCCGTGCGCGTCAGGCCGGTTTGCGCTTTACCCCGAAGGATCTGTTCCAGCATCAGACCATTCAGGCGCTGGCCGCCGTGGTACAAACCGGCGAGCCGCTGCAACTGATCGATCAACAACCGGTGACCGGTGCAACGGCGCTGCTGCCGATTCATCAGTGGTTCTTCGCGCAGCCGATCCCTGATCGTCATCACTGGAACCAGTCGGTGATGCTCAAACCGACCCAGGCACTCGACGCGCAAGTGCTCGAACAAGCACTGGACGCACTGGTAGCGCATCACGACAGCCTGCGTCTGGACTTTGCCGAACAGGCGCAAGGCTGGTCGGCGCAGTACCGCGATGTCGCGACGCAAGCGGGCGAAACCGTTTTGTGGCAAGTCGAGGTCGCCGATGTCGCGGCGCTCGAAGCGCTGGGCAATCAGGCTCAGCGCAGCTTGCAATTGAGTGACGGTTCGCTGATTCGCGCGGTGCTGGCAAACCTCGCTGATGGCACTCAACGCTTGTTATTGGTGGTTCACCATTTGGTGGTCGACGGCGTGTCGTGGCGGATTCTGTTCGAAGATCTGCAGAGCGCTTATCGGCAGATTCTGGCGGGTGCGACTGTGCAACTGCCGGCCAAAACCAGTGCGGTCAAAGCCTGGGCCGAGGCGCTGCAAGACTACGCCGCGAGTGCGCCACTGCAGGCCGAGCTGGGTTTCTGGCAACAACAACTGCAAGGCGCTTCGACTGAGTTGCCTTGCGACAACCCGCACGCCGGTCAGCAACACAATCAGGCGCAATCGATCCGCACGCAACTGGACAAAACCCTGACCCGCCAGCTGTTGCAGGAAGCCCCGGCGGCCTATCGCACGCAAGTCAACGACCTGCTGCTGACCGCGCTGGCGCGAGTGATGGTGCGCTGGACCGGCGACGACAGTGTGCTGGTGCAACTGGAAGGGCATGGTCGCGAAGATCTGTTCGACAACGTCGATCTGACCCGCACCGTTGGCTGGTTCACCAGCGTGTTCCCGGCGCGATTGGCGCCGGTCGCCGACCTCGGCGCTTCGCTGAAACAGATCAAGGAGCAACTGCGCGCGATCCCCAACAAAGGCATCGGTTTCGGTGCCCTCGCGCACCTTGGCGACGCCGCTGCACAGCAAGCGCTGCAAGCCTTGCCGAAACCGCGCCTGACCTTCAACTACCTCGGCCAGTTCGACGGCAGCTTCGATGCCGGCGACGACGCCTTGTTCGTGCCGACCAGCGAATCCGGCGGTGAAGAAGTCAACATGACCGGCCCGCTGGGCAGCCCGTTGGCGCTGGACGGCAAAGTCTTCGGCGGTGAGCTGGATCTGAGCTGGACGTTCAGCAGCGAGATGTTCAACCCGGCGACGATCCAGCGTCTGGCCGACGATTACCTGCAAGAGCTCACCGCACTGATCGCGCATTGCTGCGACAGCGCCAACCGTGGCGTGACGCCGTCGGACTTCCCGCTGGCGACGCTGACGCAGGCGCAACTCGACGTGTTGGTGCAACAGCCGCAGTCCGTCGATGACATCTACCCGCTGTCGCCGATGCAGCAGGGCATGCTGTTCCACACCTTGCTCGAACAGGGCGGTGGCGATTACATCAACCAGATGCGTCTGGACGTCGACGGCGTTGATCCGCAGCGTTTCCGCGCGGCGTGGCAAGCGGTGGTCGATGCGCACGACATTCTGCGCACCGGGTTCTTCTGGCAGGGCGATCTGGATCAACCCGTTCAAGTTGTGCAGCGTCATCTCGACGTACCGTTCCGCGTGCTCGACTGGAGCGCTCAGACTGATCTGGACGCGGCACTGCAAACCCTTGCCGATGACGAGCGCGCACAAGGCCTGGATTTGAGCGCTGCGCCGTTGATGCGCCTGGTCTTGGTGCGCATTGCTGCCGATCGTCATCACTTGATTTACACCAACCATCACATCCTGATGGACGGCTGGAGCAGCGCGCAGTTGCTCGGCGAAGTGTTGCAGCATTACAGCGGTGAAACGGTGGCGCGGCCGAGTGGGCGTTATCGCGATTACATTGGCTGGTTGCAAAAACAGGACGCCGGTGCCGCGCAAGCCTTCTGGCTCCAGCAATTGCGTGAACTGGATGAGCCGGTGCGTCTGGCGCAGGTGTTTGCGGCGCCGACGCAAAGCGTCGAGCCTCACGCTTATGCGCAGCATCGGGTGCAGCTGGATTCGGAACAGACTCAGCGGTTGAGCGACTTTGCCCGCGATGCAAAAGTGACGGTCAACACGCTGGTGCAAGCGGCCTGGCTGCTGCTGTTGCAACGTTACAGCGGCAAATCCTGCGTGGCGTTCGGCGCGACGGTGTCGGGGCGTCCGGCGGATCTGCTCGGTGTAGAACAGCAGATCGGGCTGTTCATCAACACCTTGCCGGTCATCGCCAGCCCGCGTCCGGAGCAGCGCCTCGGCGACTGGTTGCACGGCGTGCAGGCGCAGAACCTTGCATTGCGTGAGTTCGAACACACCGCGTTGTTCGACATTCAGCGCTGGGCGGGATTGGGCGGTGAGGCGCTGTTCGACACTATTCTGGTGTTCGAGAACTACCCGATTTCCGAGGCGCTGGAACAGAGCTCGCCGCAAGGCCTGCGTTTCGGTGCCGTGGATAATTTGGAACAAACCAACTATCCGCTGACGCTGTCGGTCAGTCTCGCTGCCGAACTGGCGGTGCAATTCAGCTATCAGTGCGCACAGTTCGCTCCTGCTTCGGTCGAGCAAATGGGCCTGCACCTGCAACGCTTGATGCTGCAAATGATCGACGGCAGCGAACGTGCACTGGGTGAATTGAATCTGCTCGACGCCGCCGAAACCGATCAGCAACTGTTGGCGTGGAATGCCAGCGCAGCGCCTTGGCCCGAGTCGCGTTGCATCCACCGGTTGATCGAAACGCGCGCCAGCCAGACGCCTGACGCGACAGCGCTGGTGTTCGGTGAGCAATGTCTGACTTACGCCGAGCTGAATGCGCAGGCCAACCGTCTGGCCCATCGCCTGATTGCCCAAGGGGTTGGCCCGGATCGTCTGGTCGGCATCGCTTTGGAGCGCGGCGTGGAGATGATTGTCGGCTTGCTGGCGATCCTCAAGGCCGGTGGCGCTTACGTGCCGCTGGATCCGCAATACCCGAGCGAGCGTTTGGCGCACATGATCGAAGACAGCGGTTTGCAGTTGTTGCTGACTCAAGCGTCGTTGCTGCAAGTGCTGCCAATTCCGACCGGTGTGCAGACGCTGGTGCCGGGCTCCCTCGAAGAACCGATCAGCGCTGCACAGGCGGCCAATCCGCAGGTGGCGGTCGACGGCGATAACCTCAGCTATGCGATCTACACATCGGGTTCGACCGGCAAGCCGAAAGGCGTGATGGTGCGCCACGCGGCACTGGTCAATTTTGTCGCGAGCATGGCCCGTGAGCCGGGGCTTGTGGCGACTGACCGCGTGCTGTCGCTGACCACGTTCTCCTTCGATATCTTCGGGCTCGAGTTGTACGGCGCGCTGTTCAGCGGGGCTTGCGTGGTGCTGGTGGACAAGCAGAGTGCGCACGACCCGCAGGCGCTGCTGCAAATCATCGATCAACAGCAGGTCAGCGTGGTTCAGGCGACGCCGTCGACCTGGCGAATGTTGCTTGATCATCCACAGGCTGCGCGGCTTGCAGGGCGCAAATGCCTGTGTGGCGGTGAAGCGCTGGCCGAGGATCTGGCCGCACGTCTGCTCGAGGTCGCCGGGCAAGTCTGGAACCTTTACGGGCCGACGGAAACGACGATCTGGTCAGCGGCTTATCAACTGACGGCCGAGCAGCGCCAGCCTTACCTTGGTGGGCCGATTGCCAACACCACGCTGCACATTCTCGGCGAACACTTTGCGCCGAACCCGGCCGGTGTGATCGGTGAATTGCTGATCGGTGGCGATGGTCTTGCGCGGGGTTATCACGAGCGGCCGGCGCTGACCGCCGAGCGCTTCCTGCCCGATCCGTTCGGCAACGGTGCGCGGCTGTACCGCACCGGTGACTTGGCGCGTTATCGCGCTGACGGGGTGATCGAGTACCTCGGGCGCGTTGACCATCAGGTGAAAATTCGGGGCTTCCGCATCGAGCTGGGTGAAATCGAAGCCTGCCTGTTGGCGCAGCCGTCGATTCGCGAAGCTGCGGTGGTGGCACAGGAAGGGCCGGGTGGCTTGCAACTGGTGGCCTACCTGATTGCGGCGAAGCCACAGGACGCCGAGCTCGCAGCCCTGCGCGACGCGTTGAAATCGGCACTGGCACCGTTACTGCCCGACTACATGATGCCGGCGCACTGGATGTTGCTGGAACGTTTCCCGCTGACCCCCAACGGCAAGCTCGACCGCAAGGCGCTGCCGCTGCCGGACGCCAACCAATTGCTGCGCGCCTACATGGCGCCGGATGGGGCGCTGGAACACAGCGTCGCCGCCATTTGGCAAGACGTGCTCAAACTCGAACGGGTAGGGCGCGACGACAACTTCTTTGAACTGGGTGGACATTCACTGTTGGCGACTCAGGCCACCGCGCGCCTGCAACTGGAGCAAGGGGCGGCGGTGCCGCTGGACCTGCTGTTCCGCACCGCATCGCTGCGCGAGTACGCCGAACAACTGGCTGTTCACCTGACCCCTCACTCCAGCGAAGACCTGAGTGAGATGCATGATTTCCTGGCAGACCTGGAGACCCTTTGAAAATGACTCAGCTCGATAACCTGTCTCTGGTTCAGCGATTCATCCGTTTGCCGCTCGCCCAACGGCAAGCGTTTCTGCAAAAAATGCAGAGCAAGAACATGAGCTTTGCGGCGTTGCCGATTCCCCCGGTGCGCGATGAGTTTGAAACGATTGGCTTGTCGTTCGCGCAGGAGCGTCAGTGGTTCCTCTGGCAACTCGACCCGCACAGCGCCGCTTACCATGTGCCGACGGCGTTGCGTTTGCGCGGTGCTCTTGATCTGTCGGCGTTGCAGCGCAGTTTCGATGCCTTGCTCGAACGCCATGAAGTGCTGCGCACGGTGTTTGTCGATGGCGCGGACGGCCCGATTCAGGTAGTCCAGCCGCGACTTAGTCTGCCGCTGACTGCGCAGGTGCTGGACACGCCGCCCGACGATGCAGGCCTCAAGGCGTTGATCGACGCTGAAATCGCCACGCTGTTCGACCTGCAACAAGGCCCGTTGCTGCGGGTCAAGCTGCTGCAAATCGCGCCGGATGATCATGTGCTGGTGCTGACCCAACATCACATTATTTGCGATGGTGCTTCGGCGCAGATCATGGTCGATGATCTGGTCAAACTCTACGCCGCGCACAGCAGTGGCCAGCCAGCCAACCTCGCGGCTTTGCCGATCCAGTACGCGGATTACGCGATCTGGCAGCGCAAGTGGATGGAGGCCGGTGAGCTGGAGCGGCAACTGGCGTACTGGACCGAGCGTCTGGGCGATGGCGGCGAAGTTCTGCCATTGCCCACGGATCGTCCGCGTCCGGCGGTGCAAAGTCATCGCGGCGCGCGTCTGGATCTGAGCATTGGCAGCGAGCTGAGCGAACGTCTGAAACAGTTGGCCCAGCGTGAAGGCATGACGTTGTTCATGGTCTTGCTGGCGTCGTTCCAGGCCTTGCTGCATCGCTACAGCGGTCTGGCGGATATCCGCGTCGGCGTGCCGGTGGCCAACCGTAATCGGGTCGAAACCGAAGGCCTGATCGGCTTCTTCGTCAACACCCAGGTGCTGGACGCTCAGGTGCAGGGCAGCATGCCCTTCAAGGCATTGCTGGCCCAGGTCAAACAGGCGTCGTTGGGCGCGCAAGCGCATCAGGATCTGCCGTTCGAGCAACTGGTGCATGCCCTCGCACCGGATCGACAGTCGAGCCACAACCCGCTGTTCCAGGTGATGTTCAACCACCAGGGCGGCACGGCGGCGCAGGCGTTGCAACTGCCGGGGCTGCAAGTCGAAAGCCTCGACTGGAGTTCGCACACCGCGCAGTTTGATTTGACCCTCGATACACATGAGGCTGACGGCGCACTGGCAGCCACCCTGACCTACGCCACCGACCTGTTCGACGCCGCCACGGTGCAGCGCATGGCCGGGCATTGGCTGAACCTGCTGCACGGCATCGTCGCCGACCCGCAGCAACGCATCGGCGAACTGCCGTTGCTGGACGCCAGCGAGCAGCAACAGAACATCGCCGAATGGAACCCGAATCCACGCAGCTTTCCGAGCGAAGCCTGCGCGCACCAACTGATTGCCGAGCAGGCACGTCTGCGGCCTGACGCGGTCGCCGTGCGTTTCAACGAGCAGACCCTGAGCTACGGCGAACTCAATCGTCAGGCCAACCGCCGTGCTCATCAGTTGATCGCCCTCGGTGTCGGCCCGGACGTGCTGGTCGGTCTGGCTGCCGAGCGTGGTGTGGAAATGATCGTCGGCCTGCTGGCGATCCTCAAGGCTGGCGGCGCGTACGTGCCGCTCGACCCGACTTATCCGCAGGATCGTCTGGCTTACATGATCGAGGACAGCGGCATTCAACTGCTGCTGAGCCAGGCTGCGCTGGCCGGTCAACTGCCGGTGCCGGACGGCGTGCAGACCTTGTTGCTGGACAGCGATGTCAGCGCGTTCGCCGACACCGATCCACAGGTGATGATGGCGTCGTCGAACCTCGCTTACGTGATTTACACCTCCGGTTCGACCGGCAAACCCAAAGGCACGTTGCTGCCGCACCAGAATATTTTGCGTTTGTTCGAAGCCACCGAGCCGTGGTTCGGTTTCGCCCCGACGGACGTCTGGAGCCTGTTCCATTCCTACGCCTTTGACTTCTCGGTGTGGGAGATTTTCGGTGCGTTGCTGCACGGCGGCGAACTACTTGTGGTGCCGTACGACGTCAGCCGTTCGCCGCAGGACTTCCATGCGCTGCTGTGCGACGCCGGGGTCACCGTGCTCAACCAGACGCCGTCGGCGTTCAAGCAATTGATGCACGTGGCTTGCGCTGATGCTCGGGCGAATGCCTTGCGTTACGTGGTGTTTGGCGGCGAAGCGCTGGACGTGAAATCCCTGCGCCCGTGGTTCGAACGCTTCGGCGATGCTGCCCCGCAACTGATCAACATGTACGGCATCACCGAAACCACCGTGCACGTGACGTATCGTCCATTGTCGGTGGCGGATCTTGAGCAGGACGCCAACAGCCCGATCGGCGAGCCAATCGCCGACCTGTCGTGGTACGTGCTCGACGGCGAACTCAATCCGGTGGCCAAGGGTTGCATCGGCGAGCTGTACGTCGGCCGCGCCGGTCTGGCGCGCGGTTATCTGAATCGCGGCGACCTCACTGCACTGCGCTTTATCCCCGATCCATTCGGCGAGAGCGGGGCGCGTCTGTACCGCACCGGCGACCTTGCGCAATACCGCAGCGACGGCGTGATCGAGTACGTCGGACGTATCGACCATCAGGTGAAAATCCGCGGTTTCCGCATCGAGCTCGGCGAAATCGAAGCACGCCTGAACGCCCTCGATGCCGTGCGTGAAGCGGTGGTGTTGGCGCAAGACGGGCCGAGCGGTCAGCAACTGGTCGGCTACGTGATTGCCGCGCACAACGTCGATAACGAAGCCGATTTACGCGAACAACTGAAAGCTCAACTCAAGGCCGATCTGCCGGATTACATGGTGCCGACGCACCTTCTGTTCCTCGAACAATGGCCGCTGACCGCCAACGGCAAACTCGACCGCAAAGCGCTGCCGCAAGCGGACGTCAGTCAAGTTCAGCAGGATTACGTCGCGCCGCAAAGCGAGCTGGAACAACAGATTGCCGCGATCTGGCAGGACGTACTGAAACTTGAGCGTGTCGGCCTGACCGACAACTTCTTCGAACTCGGCGGCCATTCACTGTTGGCCACGCAAATGGTTTCGCGCATCCGCCAGACCCTTGGCCTCAACCTGCAACTGCGCCAGTTGTTCGAAAACGCCAGCCTCAAAGCCTGCGTTGCCGCGCTGGAACAAACTCAAGTGGCCAAGCCTGCGAGCATCCCTCGGGCGCCGCGTGATCAAGTACAACTACCGTTGTCGTTTGCCCAGCAGCGTCAGTGGTTCCTCTGGCAAATGGAGCCAGCGAGCGCGGCGTACCACATTCCGGCGGCGCTGCGTATTCACGGCGCGCTGGATCTGAACGCGCTGCAACGCAGTTTTGCCGAGCTGATCCAGCGCCACGAAAGCCTGCGCACGACCTTCGTACAGGTCGATGAACAAGCGTTCCAGGTGATTCATGCCGAACAGGCACCGATCCTGCTGCCGGAGATTCTTGACTGCACTTCGGGCAATGCTGCCGAGCAGACTCAGGCCTATGTGCAGCGCCAGATCAGCCAGCCGTTCGACCTGCAAAACGGTCCGCTGCTACGCGTCGGTTTGTTGCAAGTGGCGCGCGAAGAACATGTGCTGGTGTTGACCCAGCATCACATCGTCTCCGATGGCTGGTCGATGCAACTGCTGGTGCAGGAATTGATTCAGCGCTACGCCGCGTATAGCCAGGGTCACTCGGTCGAGTTGGCCGAGCTGCCGATTCAGTACGCCGATTATGCGGTCTGGCAGCGCCAATTGATGGCGGCCGGCGAGCGTGAGCGCCAGCTCGATTACTGGACTGGCGTACTCGGCGGTGAGCAGCCTTTGCTGGAACTGCCGACTGATCGTCCGCGTCCGGCGCGGCAGAGTTTTGCCGGCGCACGTCTGGCCATCGACCTGCCGCCGCTGCTCAGCCAGCAACTGCGGCAACTGGCCCAGCGCGAGGGCAGCACGCTGTTCATGCTATTGCTAGCCTCGTTCCAGAGCCTTTTGCATCGCTACAGCAATCAGTCGGACATTCGCGTTGGCGTGCCGATTGCCAACCGCAACCGGGTCGAGACCGAAGGCCTGATCGGCTTCTTCGTCAACACTCAAGTGCTCAAGGCCGAGGTTGATCCGCAGCAGCATTTCAGTGCTCTGCTGGCGCAGGTCAAACACGCCGCCATCGGTGCCGAGGCGCATCAGGATCTGCCGTTCGAACAATTGGTCGAGGCGCTGCGTCCGGAACGCAATCTGAGTCACAGCCCACTGTTTCAGGTGTTGTACAACCATCAGAGTGCCGGGCGTCAGGCCCTGCCGGCGTTGCCGGGGCTGATCATCGAAGCGCAGGATTGGCACAGCCAGACCGCGCAGTTCGACCTGACCCTCGACACTCTTGAGGCAGATGGCCAACTCAGCGCCGCACTGACCTACGCCACCGACCTGTTCGACGCCGCGACGGTGCAGCGCATGGCCGGGCATTGGCTGAACCTGCTGCACGGCATCGTCGCCGACCCGCAGCAACGTATCGGCGAACTGGCGTTGCTGGACGCCAGCGAGCAGCAACAGAACATCGCCCAATGGAATCCGAATCCACGCAGCTTCCCGACTAAAGCCTGCGCGCATCACTTGATTGCAGAACAGGCGCGTCTGCGTCCCGATGCAATCGCCGTGCGTTTCAACGAGCAGACCCTGAGCTACGGCGAACTCAATCGTCAGGCCAACCGCCGTGCTCATCAGTTGATCGCCCTCGGCGTCGGCCCGGACGTGCTGGTCGGTCTGGCCGCCGAGCGTGGTCTGGAAATGATCGTCGGCCTGCTGGCGATCCTCAAGGCTGGCGGCGCGTACGTGCCGCTCGACCCGACTTATCCGCAGGATCGTCTGGCTTACATGATCGAGGACAGCGGTATTCAGTTGCTGCTGAGCCAGACCGCGCTGGCCGGTCAATTGCCAGTGCCAGAAGGCGTGAAGACCTTGCTGCTGGACAGCGATGTCAGCGCATTTGCCGACGCCGATCCACAGGTGACGATGGCGTCGTCGAACCTCGCTTACGTGATTTACACCTCCGGTTCGACCGGCAAACCCAAAGGCACGTTGCTGCCGCATCAGAACATCCTGCGCCTGTTCGAAGCCACCGAGCCGTGGTTCGGTTTCGGCCCGACAGATGTCTGGAGCCTGTTCCATTCCTATGCATTCGACTTCTCGGTGTGGGAGATTTTCGGTGCGTTGCTGCACGGCGGCGAACTACTTGTGGTGCCGTACGATGTCAGCCGTTCGCCGCAGGACTTCCATGCGCTGCTCTGCGACGCCGGGGTCACCGTGCTCAACCAGACGCCATCGGCGTTCAAGCAATTGATGCACGTGGCTTGCGCCGATTCGCGGGCGAATGCCTTGCGTTACGTGGTGTTTGGCGGCGAAGCGCTGGACGTGAAATCCCTGCGCCCATGGTTCGAGCGCTTCGGCGATACCACCCCGCAACTGATCAACATGTACGGCATCACCGAAACCACCGTGCACGTGACGTATCGTCCATTGTCGGTGGCGGATCTTGAGCAGGACGCCAACAGCCCGATCGGCGAACCAATCGCCGACCTGTCGTGGTACGTGCTCGACGGCGAACTGAACCCGGTCGCCAAGGGTTGCATCGGTGAGCTGTACGTCGGCCGTGCCGGTCTGGCGCGCGGTTATCTGAACCGTGGTGACCTCACTGCACTGCGCTTTATCCCCGATCCATTCGGCGAGAGCGGGGCGCGCCTGTACCGCACCGGCGACCTTGCGCAATACCGCAGCGACGGCGTGATCGAGTACGTCGGACGTATCGACCATCAGGTGAAAATCCGTGGTTTCCGTATCGAGCTCGGCGAAATCGAAGCACGCCTGAATGCCCTCGATGCCGTGCGCGAAGCGGTGGTGTTGGCGCAAGACGGGCCGAGCGGTCAGCAACTGGTCGGCTACGTGATTGCCGCGCACAGCGTCGACAACGAAGCCGATTTGCGCGAACAACTCAAGGCACAACTCAAGGCCGATCTGCCGGATTACATGGTGCCGACGCACCTGTTGTTCCTCGAACAATGGCCGCTGACCGCCAACGGCAAGCTCGACCGCAAAGCGCTGCCGCCAGCGGACGCCAGTCAGGTGCAACAGGATTACGTCGCGCCGCAAAGCGAGCTGGAACAACAGATCGCGGCGATCTGGCAGGACGTGCTGAAACTTGAGCGTGTCGGCCTCAGCGATAACTTCTTCGAACTCGGCGGCGACTCGATCATCTCCATTCAGGTGGTCAGTCGTGCACGCGCGGCGGGCATTCGTTTCTCGCCGAAAGATCTGTTCCAGCATCAGACCGTACAGGCGCTGGCTTCAGTGGCGCAGACCGGCACTGACCAGCAAGCAATCGATCAGGCCCCGGTTCAGGGCGCCGCGCTGCTGTTGCCGATCCAGCAAGCGTTCTTCGCCGAGGCGATTCCCGAGCGTCACCACTACAACCAGTCGGTACTGCTGAAACCGGCCAGCGCGTTGCAAGCCGAGCTTGTCGAACAAGCCTTGCAGGCCCTGGTGCAGCATCACGATGCCTTGCGTCTGTCGTTCAGCGAAAGCGCTGAAGGCTGGCGCGCCGAGTACCGTCAAGCGGCGTCGGAAAACCTGCTGTGGGTGCGCGAAGTCGCCGACGTCGCCGCGCTGGAAACCCTGGCCAATCAGGCCCAGCGCAGTCTGGATCTGCAAGCCGGGCCGTTGCTGCGCGGGGTGTTGGCGAACCTCGCCGATGGTACTCAACGGCTATTGTTGGTGATCCATCACCTGGCGGTGGACGGCGTGTCGTGGCGGATTCTGTTCGACGATCTGCAAACCGCTTACAACCAACTGCACGCCGTGCAGGCTGTGCAACTGCCGGCCAAGACCAGCTCGGTCAAAGCCTTCGCCGAACAGTTGCAGGGCCACGCCCGCAGCGCCGAACTGCAAGAACAATTGGCTTACTGGCAGGCGCAGTTGAGCGATGTGCAAGGCGACTTGCCGTGCCTCGATCCAGAGGCGGGCGCGCTCAATAGTCAGGCTGTCACCGTCGATACGCGACTGGACAAGCAACTGACCCGACAACTGCTGCAAGAAGCCCCGGCGGCGTATCGCACGCAGGTCAACGACCTGTTGCTGACCGCGCTGGCGCGGGTGATTTGCCGCTGGAGCGGGCACGCCAGCACCTTGATCGAGCTGGAAGGCCATGGCCGCGAAGAATTGTTCACCAACATCGATCTGACCCGCACCGTCGGTTGGTTCACCAGTATGTTCCCGGTGAAATTGACCCCGGCGGCTGACCTCGCCGATTCGATCAAGTCGATCAAGCAGGGCTTGCGCGCGATTCCCGATAAAGGCGTCGGTTTCGGTGCGCTGCGTTTTCTCGGTGACGACGCCACTCGTGCAGCGTTGCAGGCGCTGCCGCAGCCGCGCATCACCTTCAACTACCTCGGCCAGTTCGACGCTAGCTTCGATGAAGCGCAGGGCGCGTTGTTCAGCCCCGCCAGCGAAGGCGCCGGCGACGAGCAGAGCCCGCTGACCTCACTCGGCAACTGGCTGACCCTCAATGGTCAGGTGTTCGACGGTGCGTTGAATCTGGGCTGGACGTTCAGTCGTCAGCAGTTCGATCCGGCGCTGATCCAGCTACTGGCCGATGACTATGCCGCTGAACTGGCGCTGTTGATCGCGCATTGCTGCGAGCCGAGCAATCAGGGCATGACGCCGTCGGACTTCCCGTTGGCCGACTTCACTCAGGCGCAGCTTGATGGTCTGGCACTGCCGGCGCGTGCGGTGGATGACATCTATCCGTTGGCGCCGATGCAGCAGGGCATGTTGTTCCACAGCCTCTATGAAAACGGCAGCGGGCATTACATCAACCAGATGTGCCTGGACATCGAAGGCCTCGATCCACAACGTTTCGAAAATGCCTGGCAGGCCGCCGTCGATGCCCACGATATTCTGCGCAGCAGCTTTATTTGGCAGGGCAGCGAGCGCCCGCTGCAAGTGGTGCACAAACAGGTGCGCGTGCCCTTCACGTCGCTGGACTGGAGCGCTCGCGCCGATGTCACGTCAGCACTCGCTGAACTGGCTTCGGCAGAGCTGGCGCAGGGCTTTGATCTGGCCTGCGCACCGTTGTTGCGTCTGGTGCTGGTGCAGACCGGCGCGCAGCGTTATCACCTGATCTACACCCATCACCACATCCTGATGGATGGCTGGAGCAATTCGCAGTTGCTCGGCGAAGTGCTGCAGCGTTATGACGGCCAGACCTTGCCGCGTCAGGCCGGGCGCTACCGCGACTACATCAGTTGGCTGCAAGGGCGCGATACCAAGGTCAGTGAAGCGTTCTGGCTGGAGCAACTGCATTCGTTCGAGGCGCCGACCCGTCTCGCCGAAACCCGTTTCGGTGTTGACGAAGCGGCGTTCGCCAGCAGCCACGCCAGTCACTACCACTGGTTGGACAAGGTGCAGACCCAAGCCCTGAGTGAATTTGCGCGTACGCAGAAAGTCACCCTCAACACCGTCATCCAGGCCGCCTGGCTGATGCTGCTGCAGCACTACACCGGGCATGCCACCGTGGCTTTCGGTGCGACCGTGTCCGGGCGGCCGACCGAGCTCAGAGGCATCGAGCAGCAGATCGGCCTGTTCATCAACACCTTGCCGGTCATCGCCAGTCCTCGGCCGGAGCAATCGGTGTCGGCCTTGTTGCAACAGGTGCAGGCGCAAAACGTCGCCCTGCGCGAGCACGAGCACACGCCGCTGTTCGAGATTCAGCGCTGGGCCGGGCAGGGCGGCGAGGACTTGTTCGACACCTTGCTGGTGTTCGAAAACTACCCGCTGTCGGACGCGCTGCAAGCGCAGGCACCGTCTGGGTTGAGCTTCGGCACCGTAGACAATCAGGAACAGACTAATTTCCCGTTGACCCTGGCCGTTAATCACAATGACACCCTGAGTCTGCACTTTACTTATGCCCACGCTGCTTTCCCTACACACACCGTCGAGCGCCTGGCTGAGCAGGTGGCACACGTGCTCGCGCAGATGGTGAGCGCGCCGGCCGGCCGCAGCCTTGGCGAGATCGACTTGCTAGGCGATGTCACGCGCACGCTGTTGTTGCGCGACTGGAACGCCACGACTGTCGCAACGGCCGAGCGCCATCAGGTGCAGCAATGCATCGAAGCGCAGGCACGGCTGACGCCGGATGCCGTGGCGCTGGTGACCGAGCAGACCACGCTGACCTATGCGCAACTCAATGCCCAGGCCAACCGTTTGGCCCATGCCTTGATCGAGCGCGGCGTCGGCCCCGACGTATTGGTCGGTCTGGCGATGTCGCGTGGCGTGCAAATGGTGGTCGGCTTGCTGGCGATTCTCAAGGCTGGCGGCGCCTATGTGCCGCTGGATCCGGCGTATCCGCAGGATCGTCTGACCTACATGATCGAGGACAGCGGCATTGTCCTGCTGCTGACTGAAACCAGTCTGCAACCACGTTTTGCCGATGTCGCAGTGACCACGCTGTTGCTCGATCAGCCGGCGCATTGGCTGGATGCTTACAGCGAGCGCGATCCGCAGGTGCTGATCGATGAGCACAACCTCGCCTACGTGATCTACACCTCCGGCTCCACCGGCCAGCCGAAGGGCGTGACCCTGCGCCATGGCGGCCTGAGCAACCACATGCAGTGGATGCAGGAATGCCTGCAACTGACGCCTGCGGATCGCGTCCTGCAAAAAACCGCGATCAGCTTCGATGCGTCGGTCTGGGAATTCTGGCTGCCGCTGATGAACGGCGCGCAACTGGTGCTGGCCTCGGCGCAATTCAATCTCGACCTGACCACGCTGTGGGCCGACGTCGCGCGACTGCGCATCAGCGTGCTGCAAATGGCGCCGTCGCTGTTGCAAGCGTTGCTGCCGCTGGCGACGCGTGAGCAACTGGCTTCGTTGCGCCTGTTGCTGTGCGGTGGCGAGGCCCTGAGTGCGCACCTTTCACGTGAAGTGATGGCGCTGTTCGACGGTGAGTTGCGCAATCTCTACGGCCCGACCGAAGCGACCATCGACACCAGCAGCCACACGGTGCCGCGCACGGTCGCAGACGACGCGCGAATCATGCCGATCGGGCGCCCGATCAACAACGTGCGCACCTACGTGCTGGACGCGGCGCTGCAACCTTGCGCCATCGGTGCGACGGGGGAGTTGTACATCGCCGGTGATTCTCTGGCCCGTGGTTATCACCAGCGCGGCGCACTGACTGCCGAACGCTTTATTCCGGATCCGTTCGCCGGTTTCGGCGGTCGTCTGTACCGCACCGGCGACCTGGCGCGTTATGCCGAAGACGGCGTGATCGAATACATCGGTCGTATCGACCATCAAGTGAAGATTCGCGGTCTGCGCATCGAACTCGGTGAAATCGAAGCGCGCTTGCAAGCGCTGCCTGAAGTGCGTGATGCGGTAGTGCTGGCGCGGGAAGAACTGAGCGGGCCGAACCTGGTCGCGTATCTGGTCAGCCACGACAACAGCCTCGACGCGGCGCCTCTGGCCGAACAACTCAAAGCGCAATTGGCCCGGCAGGTACCGGATTTCATGGTGCCGACCCACCTGATCTTCCTTGACCAATTGCCGCTGACGCCTAACGGCAAACTCGATCGCAAGGCCTTGCCAGCACCGGACACTCGCGCGCATCAGTCGGTTTATCTGGCGCCGCAGAGCGAGCTGGAATGCAAGGTCGCGGTGATCTGGCAGGACGTACTGAAAATCGACCAGGTCGGGCTGGCTGACGACTTCTTTGAACTCGGCGGGCACTCACTGCTGGTGGTCAATGTGGTCTCGCGCCTGCAACTCGAACTGGGCCTGAAGCTGACGCCCCAACTGATATTCCAATTCCCGGTGCTGGGTGCGTTTGTCGCGCAACTCGAGCAGTCCGGCGAGCAAATGAGCACGTCGAAATTGAGCAAGCTTGAAGCGCTGCTTGATGAATTTGAGGAGGTTTGATGGACACCGCTGTCGCACAACGTATTGCCAGGCGCTTCATAACGCTGCCGCTGGAAAAACGTCGCCTGTACTTGCAGAAAATGCTCGAAGAGGACGTTTCCCCGGCGAACCTGCCGATTCCGCCTGTCAGTGCCGAGTTCGACACCTTGTCGTTGTCTTTCGCCCAGGAACGCCAATGGTTCCTGTGGCAGCTGGATCCCGACAGTGCTGCGTACCACATGCCCACGGCCCTGCGTTTGCGCGGGCCGCTGGACGTCGCTGCACTGGAGAAAAGTTTCCATGCGCTGGTGGCGCGCCACGACAGTCTGCGCACCACCTTCGTGCTCAACGGCGAGCACGCTGTGCAGCAAGTCCACGCGGTTTCGCCAGTGCAGCTGCAAGCGCAAGTGCTGGCGCAGAGGCCGGACGACACGCAACTGCGCCACTTGATCGAAGAAGAAACCCGCCAACTGTTCGACCTGCAACAAGGGCCGTTGCTGCGCACACGTCTGCTGCAACTGGCACCCGACGATCATGTGCTGATCGTGACCTTGCACCACATCGTCTCCGATGGCTGGTCGATGCAGGTGATGGTTGAGGAACTGGTCAAAGGCTACGCCGCGTTCATTCAAGGGCAGGCGCCGGTGTTGCCCGAGTTGCCGATCCAGTACGCCGACTATGCGATCTGGCAGCGCCACTGGATGGAGGCGGGCGAGCGTGAGCGTCAACTCGAATATTGGATCGCGCGCCTCGGCGGTCAGCAACCGGTGCTCGAATTGCCAACTGATTTTGCCCGCCCGGCGGTCATGAGTTATCGCGGTGCCCGTCTGGAACTGGACATCGACGCGGCGTTGGTCAGCGGCCTCAAGCAGATGGCGCAGCGCGAAGGGGTCAGTCTGTTCATGATCCTGCTGGCCTCGTTCCAGGCTTTGCTGCATCGCTACAGCGGTCAGAACGACATCCGCGTCGGTGTGCCGACGGCCAACCGTAATCGGGTGGAAACCGAGCGCCTGATCGGCTTTTTCGTCAACACCCAAGTACTCAAGAGCGAGGTCGACAGTCAGGAGGCGTTCAGCGCATTGCTGCAACAGGTCAAGCAGACTGCGCTGGGCGCGCAGGCGCATCAGGATCTGCCGTTCGAGCAATTGGTCGAAGCGCTGCAACCCGAGCGCAACCTCAGTCACAGTCCGCTGTTCCAGGTGATGTTCAATCACCAGACCCAAGGCCTGTCGACTGCAGCGCCGGTGGGCGGTTTGAAAGTCGAGGGTTTGCGTTGGGACAGCCACAGCGCGCAGTTCGATCTGACCCTGGAAACCGTCGAGCACAGCGACGGCCTGTCGGCGGCGCTGATCTACGCCACCGACCTGTTTGGCGCCGACACCGTTGCACGCATGGCCGGGCATTGGCAGAACCTGTTGCGCGGGATTGTCACCAATCCTGGCCAGTCCATCGGCGAACTGCCGCTGCTGAGCGCCGCCGAGTATCAAGCGCAGCTCAACGACGGTAACCGCAGCGTCGCGCCGGCACCTGAAAAAGGCTTCGTTCATCAGCTGTTTGAAGCGCAAGCAGCGCGCACCCCCGATGCTCCGGCGTTGGTGATTGATGGCGAGCGCTTGAGCTACGCGCAGCTCAATGCCCGGGCCAACCAGTTGGCGCGCAAGCTGCAGACCCTTGGTGTGGCGCCGGATGTGCTGGTCGGTATTTCGGTCGAGCGCAGCACGCACATGTTGGTGGGCCTGCTGGCGATCCTCAAGGCGGGCGGCGCCTACCTGCCGCTGGATCCGGCGTTCCCGCAGGATCGTCTGGCGTACATGATCGACGACAGTGGCATCGATTTGCTGTTGACGCAGAGCTCGCTGCTCAGCCAGTTGCCCGTGCCGAACTCGCTCACCACGCTGGTGCTGGATCAACAGGGCGATTGGCTCGACGGCTTTGCCGGCGAGGATCTGCCGACACGACTGCACGGCGAACATCTGGCCTACGCGATCTATACCTCCGGCTCGACCGGCCAGCCGAAAGGCGTGATGGTTCGCCACGCTGCGTTGACCAATTTCGTCGTCAGCATGGCCAAGGCGCCGGGCATGGTGGCGCAGGATCGCGCGCTGTCGTTGACCACGTTCTCCTTCGATATTTTTGGCCTGGAAATCTATGTGCCGCTGATGGTTGGCGCCTGCATTGTCCTGACCGGGCAGGAGGTCGCGCAGGATCCGTACGCGGTGCTGGCGCTGATTGCTGCCGAGCAGGTCAACGTGGTGCAAGCAACACCGTCGACCTGGCGCATGCTGCTCGATAACGAAAACGCCGCGCAACTGCGCGGTTGCAAGTGCCTGTGCGGTGGCGAAGCACTGCCTCAGGAACTGGCGGTGCGCATGCTCGCCCTCGGCGGTGAAGTGTGGAACCTCTACGGGCCGACCGAAACCACGATCTGGTCGGCGTTGCATCCGCTGCGCTCGCAAGATGCACAACCGTGGCTGGGCGGGCCGATCGACAACACCTCGCTGTACATCGTCGGCGCCGATTTGCTGCCGGTGCCTTATGGCGTGGCCGGTGAGTTGCTGATCGGCGGTGAAGGTCTGGCGCGCGGTTACTTTCAGCGACCGGCGCTGACGGCCGAACGTTTCGTACCGCATCCGTATGCCGCGACGGGCGAGCGTCTGTACCGTACCGGCGACCTCGCACGGCAGCGTGCCGACGGCATCATCGAATACCTCGGCCGCATCGACCATCAAGTGAAAATTCGTGGCTTCCGCATTGAATTGGGCGAGATCGAAGCGCGTCTGCTCGAACAGGACGCCGTGCGCGAAGCCGCCGTGCTGGCCCAGGGTGCGCCGGGTGGTCAGGCGCTGGTGGCTTACGTGGTGCCGAGTGCTGATCTGAGCACGCTGGATGCCGACGAACAAAGCCGTTTGCGCGACAGCCTCAATGCACGCCTCAAGATCAATCTGCCGGATTACATGGTGCCGGCGCACATGGTGCTGCTGGCGCGGTTTCCGCGGACGCCGAACGGCAAGCTCGATCGCAAACAATTGCCCAAACCCGATGCCAGTCAATGGCGCAAAACCTACGTGGCACCAGAGACGCCGGTGCAACAGGCGGTAGCGGCGATCTGGGCCGAGATTCTCAAGGTCGAGCGCGTTGGCCTGAGCGACAACTTCTTCGAACTGGGCGGTCATTCGTTGCTGGCCACGCAAGTGGTGTCACGCATCCGCCAGCAACTCGAGATTCAAGTGCCGCTGCGCCTGCTGTTCGCCCACAACAGTCTGCAAGGGTTTGTCCAAGCGATGGACTCGGCGTCGACCGAGCAGGAATCGGTGATCAGCCGCGTTCCGCGAGAACAGCCGCTGGCCTTGTCTTTCGCGCAACAGCGGCAGTGGTTCCTCTGGCAACTGGATCCGACCAGCAGCGCTTATCACATCCCGGCGGCGCTGCGCTTGCGCGGCGCACTGGATCCAGCGGCGTTGCAACAGAGCTTCGATGCGCTGGTCGAGCGTCACGAAAGTTTGCGCACTCGCTTCGTGCTGGACAACGAACGTCCGGTGCAAGTGATCGAAGATGCTGCTGCCGTGACCATTGCGCTTGCAGCGGTCGATGCCGCGCTCGACGCGCAAGGCCTGCGCGGGTTGATCGAAGCCGAAACCCGGCAACTGTTCGATTTGCAGCGTGGGCCGCTGCTGCGGGTCAAACTCCTGCAATTGGCAGTTGACGACCATGTGCTGATCCTGACCCAACACCACATTGTTTCTGATGCCTGGTCGATGCAAATCATGGTCGATGATCTGATGCAGTTGTACGCCGGTTTCAGTCAGGGTCAACCGGCTGCGCTGACGCCGTTGCCGATCCAGTACGCCGATTATGGCCACTGGCAGCGGCAATGGCTGGAGGCGGGGGAGCAGCAACGGCAACTGGATTACTGGACGGCGCAGTTGGGCGGCGAACAGCCGATTCTTGAATTGGCCACCGATCATCCGCGTCCGGCACAGCAAAGCTATCGCGGTGCGCGTCTGCCGATCAGCCTGGAACCGGCGCTGGCTGAAGGCCTCAAGCGTCTGGCAAAAGAGCGCAACATCACGCTGTTCATGCTGTTGTTGGCGAGCTTCCAGACCCTGTTGCATCGCTACACCGGGCAAAACGATATTCGCGTCGGCGTACCGATCGCTAACCGTAACCGGGTCGAGACCGAGCGCCTGCTGGGCTTCTTCGTCAACACTCAAGTGCTCAAGGCTGAGATCGACGGCAACCTGCGTTTCGACCAGTTGCTTGATCAGGTCAAACAGCGCGCATTGGGCGCGCAGGCGCATCAGGATCTGCCATTCGAGCAGTTGGTGGAATTGCTCGCACCCGCTCGTAACCTGAGTCATACACCGTTGTTCCAGGTGATGTTCAACCATGCCAGCGATGCGCGTCGCGCCGTTTCGACGTTGCCAGGCCTGAGCCTCGAAGAACTGACCTGGGACGCCGGCACCGCGCAGTTCGACCTGACGCTGGACACCTTCGAGTTCGATGAAGGCATCAGTGCGGCGCTGTCGTATGCCAGCGATCTGTTCGAACCTTCGACCATCGCTCGTCTCGGCGAACATTTCCTCAACCTGCTGCGCGCTATCGTCGCGCAGCCGACCCGACGCATTGGCGAACTGCCGATGCTCGACGCGGCGCAGCGCCGAGTGATCGTCGAGGACTGGAACCACACGTTTGCCGACTACCCGAACCAGCAGCCGGTGCATCATCTGATCGAAGCGCAGGTCGAGCGTGATCCGCACGCGGTGGCGCTGGTGTTCGAAGGGCAATTACTGACCTACCGTGAGCTGAACGAGCTGGCCAACCGTTTGGCCCATGCCTTGATCGCACGGGGCATCGGCCCGGATGTGCTGGTGGGTATTTCGGCGCATCGCAGTCTGGAAATGGTTATTGGCTTGTTAGCCATTCTCAAGGCTGGTGGCGCTTACGTGCCGCTGGATCCGGAGTACCCGACCGAACGTCTGGCGTACATGATCGATGACAGCGGCATTCAGTGGCTGCTGACGCAGCAGGCGCTGCTCGACACCTTGCCGATTCCCGATCGCGTGCAGACGCTGTTGCTCGACGCCGATGACGCGTGGCTGGGCGAGGCTGCCTCAAGCAATCCGACGCCGGCGCTGACTGCTCAAAACCTGGCGTACGTGATTTACACCTCCGGCTCTACCGGCAAACCCAAAGGCGCCGGCAACAGCCACGGCGCGCTGACTAACCGTTTGTGCTGGATGCAGCAGGCCTATGAGCTGCGCGCTGGCGACAGTGTGCTGCAAAAGACCCCGTTCAGTTTTGACGTGTCGGTGTGGGAGTTTTTCTGGCCGTTGATGACCGGCGTACGTCTGGTCGTCGCGGCACCGGGCGACCATCGTGATCCGGCGAAACTGGTCAGCCTGATCGAGCGCGAAGCGATCACTACCCTGCATTTCGTGCCGTCGATGCTGCAAGCGTTTGTCCTCGATGCCCATGTCAGCCGCTGCACCAGCCTCACTCGCATCGTTTGCAGCGGTGAAGCGCTGCCGGTCGATGCGCAGCAACAGGTCTTCGCCAAATTGCCGAATGCCGGTTTGTTTAACCTCTATGGCCCGACCGAAGCGGCCATCGACGTGACCCATTGGACCTGCCGCGATGAAGGTCGCGATGCGGTGCCGATCGGCGAACCGATTGCCAACCTGATGACCTACATTCTCGACGCCGAACTCAATCCGGTGCCGAGCGGCGTCAATGGCGAGCTGTACCTCAGCGGCCAAGGCCTGGCGCGCGGCTACCACCGTCGTCCGGAATTGACCGCCGAACGCTTCGTTGCCAGTCCGTTCGTGGCCGGCGAGCGCCTGTATCGCACCGGCGATCTGGCGCGCTATCGCCCGAACGGTGTGATCGATTACATCGGTCGCATCGACCATCAGGTGAAAATCCGTGGTTTCCGTATCGAGCTGGGCGAAATCGAAGCGCGCCTGCTGGAACATGACGCCGTGCGTGAAGCGGTGGTCGTCGCGCAGGACAGCCGCAGCGGCAAAGTCCTCAGTGGTTATGTCGTCGCCACGGAATTTGACGCGACGGACTGGCCGTCGATGCGCGAAACCCTGCAGGCGCATTTACGCCAGACCCTGCCGGAACACATGGTGCCGGCGCACTTGACCCTGTTGCAGAGCATGCCGCTGAGCCCCAATGGCAAGCTCGACCGCAAGGCACTGCCGGCACCTGACGTGGCTGAAGCCCAGCAAGCTTTCGTCGCGCCGATCAATGCGATCGAAACAGCGCTGGCGCAGATCTGGCAAGCGGTGCTCGGCGTGGCTCAAGTCGGTACGGCAGACAATTTCTTCGCCCTCGGTGGCGACTCGATCAACTCGATTCAAGTGGTCAGCCGCGCCCGACAGCAGGGCATAGGCCTGACCCCGAAAGACCTGTTTTTGCATCAGAACATTCAAGCGCTGGCGCGCGTGGCCACGGCGACTGAGGATGCGGTGATCGATCAAGGCCCGGTCACCGGCGACAGTCCGCTGGTGCCGATGCAGCAGTGGTTCTTCGCCAGTGATATTCCGCACCGCGAGCACTGGAACCAGTCGGTGATGCTAACGCCGCGCGAGGCGCTGAACGTCGCGCACTTGCAGCAAGCCCTCGCAAATGTAGTGGCGCATCACGACGCTTTGCGTCTGCGCTTTGTGCAGGCGAGCAATGGCGCCTGGCAGGCCAGCCATCAGGCGCCGACCGAGCAGGTGTCGGAAATCTGGCAACGCTCAGCCGAGGGCGCTGACGAAATCGTCGCCATCGCCGATCAGGCCCAACGCAGTCTCGATCTGCAAAACGGCCCGTTGTTGCGCTGCACATTGATTGCCGTGCAGGACGGCAGCGAACGTCTGCACCTGGCGATCCATCACCTGGTGATGGACGGTGTGTCGTGGCGCGTGCTGCTGGAAGATTTGCAGAATGCTTATCGTCAGCTCAGTGCCAATCAACCGGTGACGCTGCCGGCAAAATCCACGGCGTTCAAAACCTGGGCCGAGCAGTTGCAGGCTTACGCGCACAGCGAAACGCTGAACAAGGAACTCGACTACTGGAGCCGTCAACTCGATCAGGCCTTGCCGGAGTTGCCGCGCAGTCGTCCTGAGGGCAGTCAGGCGTCGGTGCATGGTCGTTCGGTCAATACGCGTCTGGATGCCGAGCAGACCCATCGTCTGCTCAAGCAGGCGCCGTCGGCGTATCGCACTCAGGTCAACGACCTGTTGCTCAGCGCCCTGGCGCAAGTGATTTGCCAGTGGACGGCGCAGCCGGCGTGTCTGGTGCAGCTTGAGGGGCATGGTCGCGAAGAGCTGTTCGATGGCGTCGACCTGAGCCGCACGGTGGGCTGGTTCACCAGCCTGTTCCCGGTGTTGCTGACCCCGGCGAAACAGCCAGCCGAAGCGATCAAGCGCATCAAGGAACAACTGCGCGCGGTGCCGGAAAAAGGTCTGGGCTATGGCGTGTTGCGCTACCTCGGTGCGGACGCTGTCCAGCAACGTCTGGCGCAATTGCCGCAAGCGCGGATTACCTTCAACTACCTCGGCCAGTTCGACCAGAGCTTCGATGAGCAGGCACTGTTTGTGCCGAGCGAAGAGGGCAGCGGGGCCGGGCACGGCGACGACGTCGCCTTGAGCAACTGGCTGACCATTGATGGCCGGGTGTTCAACGGACAGTTGTCGCTGGACTGGACGTTCAGCCGCGATGTCTTCGACGAAGCGGTGATTCAGCAACTGGCCGATGCCTACGCGGTAGCGCTGGAGCAATTGATTGAGCATTGCTGCACCCAGGAGCACTTGGGCCTGACGCCGTCCGACTTCCCGCTGGCGCGTCTGACCCAGCCGCAGCTGGATCGTCTGCCGGTGCCCGTGGCGCAGGTGGAGGATATTTACCCACTGTCGCCGATGCAGGACGGCATGTTGTTCCACACCTTGGCCGACGACAGTTCCGGTTTGTACATCAACCAGATCAGCCTGCCGGTGCACGGTCTGGACACCGAACGCTTTGCACAGGCGTGGCAATACGTGATCGGCCGCGAAGACATTTTGCGCACCAGTTTCCACTTCCCGGAAGGCTCGAATACCCCGGTGCAGATCGTCCATCGTCAGGTGGAGTTGCAACTGACGGTGGAAGACTGGCGCGTGCGAGACATCAATGAAGCCGCCGTCACCGAACGAGCGACCGCCGATTATCTGGCCGGTTTCGACCTCAGTCAGGCGCCATTACAGCGCGTCTTGCTACTGCGTCTGGAAGACGATCGCTACCAGATGATCTGGACCTGCCATCACATCCTGATGGATGGCTGGAGCAGTTCGCGGTTGTTCGGCGAAGTCATGCAGTTCTACAGCCACGGCCAGGTGCAGGGCCGTAATGGTCGCTATCGTGAATTCATCGAGTGGCTGCAACGTCAGGATCAGGGTTCGCTGGAAAGTTTCTGGCGCAGTCGCCTAGAACCGCTGGAGCAGGCGACGTCGCTGAATCAGGCGATGTTCCCGCGGCATGTCGAAGAACTGCCGGGGCACGAGGCGATTTATTCACGGTGGGACGCGGCGCAAACCGCGCGTTTGCAGCAGGCTTGCCGTGCCTTGCAAATCACCCCGAACACGTTGATTCAGGGGGCGTGGTTGCTGTTGCTGCAACGCTTTACCGGGCAGAACACCGTAGTATTTGGCGCGACCGTTTCCGGTCGCCCGGCCGGTTTGGCCAACGCCGACAATATTCTTGGCCTGTTCATCAACACCTTGCCGGTGATCCAGACCTTGCGGCCGGAACAGCCGCTGGATCAGTGGCTGCAGCAACTGCAGGCTTACAACACCGATATTCGCGAGTTTTCCCATGCACCGTTGGCGGACATTCAGCGCTGGTCGGGGCTGGGCGGGCAGGGCTTGTTCGACAGCATCATCGTCTTCGAGAACTACCCGATCGACGAGCGTCTTAGCGAGCAGCAGGACAGCGGTCTGAGCTTCGGTGAGTCACGCAATCATGACGTGACCAATTTCCCGATGGATCTGGCAGTCAATCTCGGCGAGCAACTGTCCATCGAGTATCTGTTCCTGCGTAACGCCTTCAGCCTTGAGGCGGTGGAGCAGATCCGTCGCACGCTGGAAGACACCCTTGAAGCGATGATCGCCGCGCCAAGCGTGTGCCTGGGCAACCTGCAGCGGTTGTCCGCGCAGCAATGGCAAGCGTTTGAACAATGGAGCGCAGCGCCTGAGGCGAGTTATCAGGCGCAGTTGCTGCCCGAATTGATTGCCCGCCATGCGCAGTTGCGGCCTGAGGCCACGGCACTGGTCTGCGGTGACGCTACGCTGAGTTACGCTGAGCTGGAGCGTCGCGCCAACCGTCTCGCCCATCGTCTGATCGAACTGGGTGCCGGGCCGGAAGTGGTTATCGGGGTGGCGCTGGAGCGTTCGGTGGAAATGGTCGTGGCATTGCTGGCGGTGATGAAAAGCGCTTCGGCGTATGTGCCGTTGGACATCGATTATCCGCCGGAGCGTCTGGCGTTCATGATCGAAGATTCGGCGATGGCGCTGCTGCTCACCCACACGCAGGTGCAAGATCGCTTGCCGGTGGTCGAGGGGCTGGCGCGTCTGGCTATCGATGAATTCGACGACAGCGCTTACCGCGACACACCTCCGGTCAGCGGCTTGCTCGCGGGCAATCTGGCGTATCTGATTTACACCTCCGGCTCGACCGGAAGGCCGAAAGGCGTCGCGGTGGCGCACGGGCCGATGAGCATGCACTGCCAGGCCATTGCCGAGCTATACGACATGGACGAGCGCACCCGTGAGCTGCATTTCATGTCGTTTGCCTTCGACGGTGCCCACGAGCGCTGGCTGAGTACGCTGTTTAGCGGCGGCACGCTGGTGATTCGCGACGCCAGTTTGTGGACACCGGAACAGACCTTCGAGGCCTTGCATCAGCACGGCATCACGATTGCCTGTTTCCCGCCGGCCTACCTTAAACAACTGGCCGAATACGCCGCGCACAGCCAATTGGCGCCGCCGTCGGTACGCGTATATTGTTTCGGCGGCGACGCGGTGCCGGATCAAACCTTTGAGCAAGTGAAAGCGGCGTTGCGTCCGCAATTCTTTACCAACGGTTATGGCCCGACCGAAACCGTGGTCACGCCGATGCTGTGGAAGGTGCCGGTCAGCGAACGCTGTGAAGCGGCGTACGCGCCGATCGGACGTGCTGTTGGCGAACGTGCGTTGTACGTGCTCGACGAAGATCTCAACCCGCTGCCGCCGGGCATTGCCGGCGAGCTGTACATCGGCGGCCAGGGTATCGCCCGTGGCTACTACCAGCGTCCGGATCTGAGCGCCGAGCGTTTCGTGCCGGACCCGTTCGGGCCGCCGGGCGATCGGCTGTACCGCAGCGGCGATCTGGTGCGCCAGCGTGCCGACGGTGTGCTCGATTACGTCGGGCGCATCGACCATCAGATCAAGGTGCGCGGGTTCCGTATCGAACTCGGCGAAATCGAAGCCAGTCTGCGTCAGCTCGCCGACGTCAGCGATGCCTTGGTGATCGCCCGCAACAGTGCCTCGGGTAAACAACTGATCGGTTATGTGGTGACGCCGCAGGGTGTGGCCATCGGTGATCGACTCAAGTCCGAATTGCGTGCGCAACTGCCGGACTACATGGTGCCGGCGCAGGTGATCTGTCTCGCCGCGCTACCGGTCACGCCGAACGGCAAACTCGATCGCCAAGCCTTGCCGGAACCCGAGTTCAAGGGCGCGGAATATGTGGCCGGGCGCACCCGTGAAGAGCAACTGCTGGCCGAGGTCTGGGCCGATGTGTTGCAAGTCGAGCGGGTGGGCATCACCGACAACTTCTTCGAACTGGGTGGCGACTCGATCCTCAGCCTGCAAGTGGTGTCGCGGGTGCGCAACCACGCGGAGCTGAAGATGGATCTGAAACTGCGCGACCTGATGCGTGGACAGACCATCGAAGCGATTTTCGAACAGCGTTCGAGCGCAGTGGCGAGCGTGGTGGAAGACGTGACGCAGGTGGCGGCGGAAGGGCAGTTCAACCTGATTCCGATCCAGCAATGGCTGTTCGATCAACGCATGAGCGAGCCGCATCACTACAACCAGGCGCTGATATTGCGTGCGCGGCAGGCACTGAATTTGCCGGCGCTGGAAATGGCCCTGCGCGCAATGATGCAGCAACACGACGCCCTGCGTCTGCGCTTCAGCGATGTCGGCGGGCGCCATTATCAGCATTACCAACCGCTGGCTGAAATGCAGGCGCAATGGGCCAACGAAGCGTTGCTGTGGCAGCACGAAGTGGCCGATGAAGCCGAACTGGAACTGTATGCCGAGCAGGTGCAACGCAGCCTCGATCTGCACAATGGGCCGGTGTGGCGCACGGCGCACGTGACGTTGCCTGATGGCGAAAGTCGTGTGCTGATGGTCATTCATCACTTGGTCATCGACACGGTGTCATGGCGTTTGCTGTTGCAGGATTTGCAGGTGGCTTACGAGGCGTACAGCGCCGGTGGCTCACCGAATCTGCCGATTCGCACCAGCAGCTATCGCGCCTGGGCCGAAGGTTTGCAAGCCTACGCAGCGGATTATCCGCCGGAGGAAAAGGCTTGGTGGCTGGCGCAGATCGACCAGCCCGGCAGCGAGTTGCCGTGCGATAACCCGCGCGGCAAGAATCAGGTGCAATACCAGTCGGTGGCGCATTTGGGCTTGTCGGAACAACACACCCAGCAACTGCTCAAGCAAGTGCCGGCGGCGTATCAGACGCAGATCAACGATGTGCTGCTGGCGGCGCTGAGCCGGGTGCTGTGCCGCTGGAGTGAGCAGTCTTCGGTGCTGATTCAGCTTGAGGGCCACGGCCGTGAAGATCTGGTCAAGGACATCGACTTGAGCCGCAGTCTGGGCTGGTTCACCAGCATGTTCCCGGTGCGCCTGATGCCCGGCGAAAACGCCGACATCGGTACCTCGGTGCGCGCCGTGCAGCGGCAATTGGCGGCGGTGCCAAATAAAGGTCTGGGCTACGGCGTGCTGCGTCACATGAGCGGCGGGGCGATGGCCGAGACCTTGAGTCAGGCACCGCAGGCACGCGTGACCTTCAACTATTTGGGGCAATTCGACCAAAGCTTTGACGACAAAGCCATGCTGGTGCCGGCGGCAGAAAGCTACGGCAGTTGCTACAGCCCGCATGCTGCGCTGGGCAACTGGCTGGAAGTGGTCGGTCAGGTGTTCGACGGGCGCCTGGCCTTGCGCTGCATCTACAGCACTCGCCGTTACCGCGCCGAGACCGTCGAACAGCTGATGCGTGAGTATCAGGCGGAACTGGAGGCGCTGATCGAGCACTGTGTCGCACAAGCGGCCTAAGTATTGGCCCTGATCCATCGTTATACACAGAGGAGCCCTTGCGGCTCCTCTTTTGTCTGTGGCTTTTTCATAAGGAAACCTGCGATGTCCCTGCATCCGGAACTCAATGCCTTCCTCGACTTGGCCGAAGAAAGCCAGGCCGATGGCCCCGGCCCGTTTCATTTGTCGACGCCGGCTCAGGCCCGGGAAGCCTTCGAGCGCACCACGGTGCAGTTGCGCTGGGGCGCGCCGACGGATGTCAGCGTCATGACGGTGCCGTACACCGCGCGTGATGGCGCCAGTCTGGAGCTGCGTTTATATCGGCCCGCCAATGCGCAGGCCGAGGCGCTGCCGGTGCTGGTGTATTTCCACGGTGGCGGTTATGTGGTCGGCAGCCTGCAATCCCATGACGGCGTGTGTCGCGAGTTTTGCGCGCGTACGCCGTGCGCGGTGTTGTCGGTGGGTTATCGCGTGGCGCCGGAACATAAGTTTCCAACGCCGCTCAATGATGGTGCTGATGCCTTGGCGTGGCTGGCGCAGCACGCTGTGGCTGAAGGTCTGGACATCAACCGCGTGGCATTCGGTGGCGACAGCGTCGGCGCGACATTGGCGACAGTGTTGGCCCTGCAATCGGCGCGCGATCCGGCTTCGCTGGCAATCACGCCTTGTCTGCAACTGCTCTGCTATCCGGTAACGGACGCCTCCACCAGCAGCCCCTCGACCGAGCTGTTCGGCGAAGGTTATCTGCTGGAAAGCGAGACGCTGGAGTGGTTCTACCGGCACTACGCCAACGACGCGGCGGATCGTCTCGACTGGCGCTTCTCACCGCTGCTGGCGACGGATTACCAAGGCATGGCACCGGCCGTCATCGCCTTGGCTGGCCACGATCCATTGCTCGACGAAGGCCGCGCTTATGCCCGGCGTCTGCAAGAGCACGGCGTAACCGTGGAGCTGATCGAATACACAGGTTTGATTCACGACTTCCTGCGTCTGCAGAGCGTGGTGCCGGACATCGATAACGTCTACACCCAACTCACCCAAAACCTGCGCACAGCCCTGTCACACTAAACACATCCCCTGTAGGAGCTGCCGAAGGCTGCGATCTGTTGATCTTCAAAAGCAAAAGATCGCAGCCTTCGGCAGCTCCTACAAAAAGCGGTTTCAGGGCATAAAAAAACCGGGCAATCGCCCGGTTTTTTTGTCGGTGGGGTGGCTTACCAGTCGTAAGACACTTCAACCGATGCCACGCGCTCCTGGCCGTAGTAGCAACCGAACGAGTAGTTGCAGTCCGAGATGTACTCACGGTCGAAGATGTTCTGCACGTTCACGCTGGTCTGCACGCCGCGCAGGCTTGGCGAGAGTTTGCCCATGTCGTAGCTGACGGTGGTGTCGTAGACAACGTAGGACGGCACGTCGAACGAGTTCGCCGCATCACCCGGCTTGCGACCGGTGTAGCGGGCGCCGACGCCGAAGGTCAGACCGTTGAGCGAAGCCTGGGTGAAGTGATAGTTGGCCCACACCAGCGCCGAAACAGGCGACTGTGCTTCGCTGCGGTTGTCTTCGTTGCCCCAGGTGTCTTTGGTGTAGAACGAGTCGAGGTAGCTGGCGGCCGCCATCACGTCGATGTTGTCGAAGGTCGATTTGACTTCCAGTTCGACACCACGCGAGCGCACTTCACCCGACTGCGCCTGGTATTGCGGGTACTCGGTGTCGCCGGTCAGCACGTTCTTCTGTTTGATCTGGAACACCGAAGCGGTGATCAGGGTCTGGTCGAACGGCTGGTATTTCACACCGATTTCGTATTGCTCGCCTTCGGTCGGCTCAAAGCCTTTGCCACCGCGCTCAGGCGCTGCAGTGCCGAGGGTCGGCAGGAACGATTCCGAGTAGCTGACGTACGGCGCGAGGCCGAAGTCGGTGACGTAGGTCAGGCCCACGCGGCTGGTGAATTTGTGGTCACGCTTTTCTTCGACGGTGCGTGCCAGCAGATCCTTGTTTTCCACTTCGGCCCAGTCCTGGCGGCCACCGATGGTGAGGATCCACTTGTCCAGTTTGATCTGGTCTTGCAGGTACACACCGGTCTGGCGAATGGTGTTGTCCCACTTGGTGTCCAGTTGCGGCGTGACGCTGCTGGTGTCGTAGTTGTTGTTCGCGCCGTAAAGGTTGATCGGCAACACGTTGTAGGCGTTGTAGCCGTCGTACTTACGGTTGAAGTGGCGATAATCCACGCCCATCAGCGTGGTGTGTTCCAGCGCGCCGGTGTTGAATTTGTATTCCAGGTTGTTATCGACGGTGTACGCGGTGTTGTGCTGTTTCCAGTTCAGCTTGACCCGGTTGGCCTGGGTGTAATCGGTCACGCCGGCGTCATCGGTGACGAAGCTGCGCAGGTAGAAACCTTTGTAGTCATCGCGCACGTCGGTGTAACGCGCGGTGGAGCGGTATTTCAAATCTTCGGTGAGGTTGTGCGTGAAGTCGTAGCCGAAGACGTACTGATCGCGTTTGTAGTCGTTGTATTTCGAGTCGCCGGAGAAGAATTCGCGGTCGATGCGCTCGCCGTTCGGGCCGCGCTTGAGCGAGCCGATCATCGGCAGCGCCTGATAGTCTTCCAGACCGTCGTCACGCTGGATCTGCGCGAGCAGGGTCAGCGAGGTGTCGTCGTTTGGCGTCCAGGTCAGGCTCGGCGCCAGCAACATACGCTCGCTGTGGGTGTGATCGACCTGTTGGCCGCCTTTTTTGCCAACGCCAACGACGCGGTAGGTGAACTCTTTCTGATCGTCGATCGGGCCGCTGGTGTCGAACGCGCCGTTAACCCGATCGTAGCTGCCGGCCCCCAGTTTGACCTGGCTGCGCTGCTCGGTAGTCGGACGCTTGGACACCATGTTGATGATGCCACCCGGCTGGTTTTGGCCGTACAGCACCGAGGATGGGCCTTTGAGCACTTCGATGCGCTCTAGGGTGTACGGATCGATCTGCGGTGCGCCGCCGAGGCTGCCGGCGTACGGCAGGTAGGCACCGTCGAGGTACAGCGGCGTCGGTGCAAAACCACGGCTGGTGATTTCGTCGGCGATGGCGTTGCGGTCGGTGAAACCACCGACGTTAAGGCCCGGCGTGTAGCGCAGGGCCTGGGTCAGGTTGCGTGCGCCCTGGGTCTGCACTTGCTCGGCAGTGATGACGTTGATGGTCTGCGGTATTTCCAGGATCGGCGTGTCGGTCTTGGTACCGGTGGCGCTGCGAGTCGCGACATAGCCGTCGACCGGGCCATAGGCGGATTCAACCGCTCGGCCATTGATGTTGGTCGCGCCCAGCTCCAGCGAGTTACCGCTCGATCTGCCGCGCACGGTGACAGTGTTGTCCTGCACGGTGAACATGACGCCGGTCCCCACCAGCATCTTCGACAGCGCTTGCGACGGCGACAACCGGCCGCTGACCGGTTGGCTGCGCAGGCCCTGTACGTCATCGGCGCTGTACAGCACTTGCATGTTCGATTGCGTGCCCAATGCCTGCAGTGCGCTTGCCAGCGATTGCGCAGGGATATTGAAATTCACTTCTTCAGCCTGAACGTGGGCGCTGAACGGCAAGGCGAGGGCCATGCTGAAGGCGGTAGCGCTGAAGCCAGGTTGCAACATGCGACGCATGATCAGCGCCTTGGTAAAACGTGGAATCCCCGGAATTGCTGGCATTGTGTTTCACTCTTGCAGGTTTAAATTGGGTTGTAGTTGTTATCGATTCTTAATTAGACGCACGAGCCGCAGAAAACCAGAATGAGAATCGTGGCTATTTACGCCGTTTGCAGTTCCGTGATGACTTTCCCCGCTTCCATCCGCACCAATTGGTCGGCGACATCGAAATAACGATCGTCGTGGGAAATGACGATGATGGTTTTGCCCAGACGCTTCAGGTCGGGCAGCAGCTCGGTGTAGAAAATGCGCCGGAAGGTCGGATCCTGATCCGCCGCCCACTCGTCGAACACCAGCACCGGACGCTCCTCCAGCCAGGCATTGACCAATGCCAGACGCTTGCGCTGGCCGGTCGACAGGTCGGTGGTGGTGAACGAGCCGTCACGCACGCTGACCTTGTGCGCGATCTCCAGGCGTTGCAGGTATTGGTTGGCGTCTTCGGGGATGTGCGTGTCGCCCTGTACCACGTCGTCGAACAGGTAGTAGTCGGCGAAAATCGTCGTGAACAGTTGGCGGTAGTCGTCGCGGGTGAGGGCGGTGACCACTTGCTCGTTGAGGCGGATTTCACCCTGCTGCGGCGCGTAAAGTCCCAGCAGCAACTTGATCAGGGTGGTCTTGCCGCAACCGTTTTCACCGACAATGAAAACGATGTCGCCCTGTTCGATCTTCAGGTTGACCGGGCCGAGTTTGAACGGCGTGGCGCCTTCGACCGCCGGGAAGCTGTAGGCGACGTCGGTCAGTTCGAGGCTGTGCACCGGGGTTTTGCGATTGCCCTGATCGCTGAGCAACAGGTGCGGCTCTGGCGAGGAGAACTGTTCCGACAACTCGGCGATGCGGCGGAAGGCGATCTGCGCGCGGCTGACAATCGGCAGCGTGCCAATCAAATGCTCCAGCGGCCCTTTCATGTACAGCAGCACCAGCACGAAGCCGCTCATCACCGCTTTGTCCGTGCTCGGCCAAAGTGATTGCAGGGCCAGCGCCAAACCGATCACGACAAAGAACAGCATCGAACCGAAGGTTTTTGCGACCACGAAAATATTCACCGAGCGAATCTGCGTGTCGCAGATTTTGTCGGCGGTGTGCTCGATACCCGAGACGAACATGCGATGACGACGTGGGCGGTGGATGCGCAGTTCCTTGGCGCCTTCAGCGATGGCGTTGTAGTGCTTTTGCAATTCGTCTTCGGAATCGCGAGCCTCCATGAAGCCTTTGATGCCGTGGCCGCGAGCGATGTACTGGACGATGGTGCCGATGATGATCGCCACCACCATCATCAAAAACATCGGCCACGACAGCATCGCCAGGTAGCCCATGCAGCCGAGTGTCACGGTGAGGGAAATGGCCAGCGGCGCGAAGGCAAAGGCGAAATCGCTGATGGTATCGACGTCGTGGGTCAGCACCGGAATCAGCCGATGGCTGCGATAGCGCTCGATCTGTTCGATCGGTGCTGAGAGCACCTTTTCGCCCAACTCTTTGCGCAGTTTGGCGATGATTTTCTGGCCGACGTAGTTGGTGCCGATGTCGGAGAAAATCGAACTGACCAGTGCCAGCAGACACAACCCGGCGAACGCGGCGACCACGGTGTTGGTCAGGCCGCCCTCGGCATGCAGCACATTATTGATTGTCGCCAGCAGCACCGTGACGCTCAGGCCACCGACCATGCCCAGCAGGATCGAGCCGGCAACAATCAGACGAAAGGGTTTGAGCAGGGTGAACAATTCATTGATCACCCCGCGTGTTGGTTTGCTCATGGAGGTTCCCTGCTTGAAAGAACGGCGAAGGCCGGCATCGGTCGCGGGCCTCGCCTGGGTGCGTAGAGGGCGGGGGCGCGTCGCAATGGATCGCGCCCACCTGTAAAACGACTGGAGGGGTGGTTAATTTAAGGGGCGCTGCGGTTACAGATCGCGGGCGACCCGGAAGCCGATCCAGTCGCCGCGATCACCCGGCACCAGCGCGTTGCGGTTGCCGGAGCGGGAGAACACCGGCGCCTCGCCCCAGTCGTTGCCGCGAATGCGCTTGAATTCGCACTTGCCGGTCAGCCAGGCGCTGCCGTCGCTCGGTGCGCCGACGTAGTTTTCGTTGTAGCAATCGGCCGTCCATTCGTAGACGTTGCCGTGCATGTCGTACACGCCAAACGCATTCGGCGCGAAGCTGCCGGCCGGGGCGGTGAAGTTGTAGCCGTCGGCGGCGCCATAGGTGTTGGCGTGCTTGGCGATGCTGTATTCCTTGCCTTCATCGAACGGGAAGGGGAACGGCCCTCTGCTGCCGCCACGGGCGGCGTATTCGCGCAAGGATTCGCTGACCAGACGGTATTGCTTGCCGGTCTTTTTCGACAGCCACGCGACGTAGGCATTGGCCTCGGCGAAGTCCATGCACACCGCCGGGTGGCGGTCGGTGTATTGCTTGCGCGGGTCGCTGCCCTGATAGTCCGGAATCCCCGCTTTGCACGCGCGGCCCGGGCGGTCGTCGCCGTCCGGCATCTGGTAACCGGTGTCCTTCAGGTAGGCGAACCATTCGCCCTTGAGCACCTGAAAACGGCTGATGGCCAAGGGTTTGGCGAACGTCACCGGGTGCATCGGGCTTTCATCGGGCTCGCGGCCGACTTCGTCATCCGGGGTGCCCATGGTGAAGGTGCCGGTGGGCAGCACGACCATTTCCGGGCAGTCCTTGCAGTCCTTGAACACTTTGCCCGGCGCGGGTGGCGTGGCGGCCTGAGCGGCGCTCGGCATGAGGCCGGCGGCGAGGGCGGCGAGCACCAGAGCGGGCAGGGCTTTCAGGGAAAAACGAGGTAACTCAGTGTTCATTTCGCGTCTCGCTAAAAAGGAAAAAGAGGGCAGGCTCACAGGGCCTGGTCGAGGATGCTCAGCAAGCGCTCGATCTGCGCTTCGTTGTTGAGCAGCCCCGGTGCGGTGCGGATCACCGGGCCGACGTCACGCTCGACGGCATCGGCAACCACACGGTTGGCCATCAGGTGCGCGGCGATCTTGTCGCTGTCCTTGCCCTTGACACGGAAGAAGGTGAAACCGGCAGAAAACTCCGGACTCAACGGCGTCACCAGTTCGATCTGTGGGCGTTGCAGCAGACGTTTTTTCAGGTGGCTGTTGAGTTCATGGATGCGCGCCTGCACCTCGGCTTTGCCCAATTGCAGATGCAACTTGAACGCCTCGGTCAGCGCCCAGCGATGTTCGAAGGCGTGATAACCGCCCGGGGTCATCGTCGTGGAAAAGTGCTCAGCCTCGGAGAAGGTCGGGATGATCGGCGTGACGTATTTCACCTCCGGCGTGCGGCTGCAAACGATGCCGGTGCCACGTGGGCCGAACATCCATTTGTGTGTGCCGGCGATGAAGAAGTCGCAATTCATCGCCGGGAAACTCAGGTCTTCAACGCCAAATCCGTGCACGCCGTCGACCACGTAAATGATCCGGTCAGCATCGCTGCGCCCACGGTTGTGTTTGTCGACCAGCGCGCCGATCGCGCCGAGCGGCAGCTTCACGCCGCTGCCCGAATGCACCCAGCACATGCCCAGAACGCGGGTCTCGGGGCGGATGCTGCGGTCGATGTTGGCGAGCAGTTGTTTCTCGCTGATCGTTTGCGGATCGTCGAACAGGCGGATCTTGCGCACCTTGGTGCCTTCGCGTTCGCTGCGCAGTTCCAGAATCGAGTGGGTGGCGTAGTGCTCGTGTTCGGTGGTGAGGATTTCCTGATCGGCGCGCACGTGCACGCCGCCATAAATCATGGTCAGGCCTTCGGTGGTGCTGCCGGTCAGGGCGATCTGCTTGGCATCGGCTTGCAGGTATTGGCCGGCCCACACGCGCACGTCGTGTTCGCGCTGTTCGATCACGCCGACGTCCCAGTCCATCGCCAGTCCCGGGTTTTTGTCGAGCGCGGCGCGGTGCATTTCAATGGCGTCGCGCACCGGTTTCGGGTGGCTGGTGATGAGGAAATTGGAAAAGTGCAGGTACTCGGGATCTTGATTGAACAGCTGCTGCAACTGCGCCCATTTATCGCGCGGCAAAGGCGCGATCGGCGTGGCGGCAGCAACGCTCGGCAGGCTCGCGCCGAGTGGCAGCGCCGCCGCGAGGATTCCGGCCTGCTTCAAAAAGTCACGACGATTGCTCATGGCTTGACGGTGTCCTGAGCAGCGGCCACTGCCGGTTTGGCGGATTTCTCGACCTGATCCCAGACGCGCAGGAAATTGCCGCCCCAGAGCTTGGCGATGTCGCCTTCGGAGTATCCGCGCGAGAGCAATTCGGCGGTGACGTTGCGGATCTCGCCGACGTTCTCCCAGCCTTTGACGCCGCCGCCTTCGTTGAAGTCGGAGCTGATGCCGACGTGATCGATGCCGATCTTGCGCACGGTGTAATCGATGGCGTCGCCCAAGTCTTTGAGGCTGGCTTTCGGTTCCTCTTCGAGAATCGCGTAGAGCTGACCGGCGTACTCGCCAAATTTCTGCTCCGACCACGCGGCGATGATCGGGTCGCCCGGCATCAGTGCCATCGCCAGGTTCGGCAGCGGTGGCAGGTCGTAGCGTTTGCGCAGTTCGTTGAGCTTGTCCTGAGTGCCTTGGGTCAGCGGGCGCAGGTACTGCGAGAAGCCGACGATCTGCACCACGCCGCCACTGTTTTTGATCAGCTGCATTTCCTTGTCGCTGAGGTTGCGCGGGATATCCACCATCGCCCGTGGTGCCGAGTGCGACGCCACCAACGGTGTGCGGCTCAGTTGCGCGACTTGCTCGAGGGCTTTGGTCGACATCTGCGAGACGTCGATGATCACGCCCAGATCGTTGAGGCGTTTGACCGCTTGCTTGCCCAGATCCGAGAGGCCATCGAGGGCGTCCGGCGAATCGTTGAAGAACGGCAACGGCCGCGACGAATCAGCCCAGTCGTTGTTGCCGATATAGCTGAAACCGAACATGCGCATGCCGCGCGCCGTCCACAGATCCAGCAAGTTGAGGTCGTGGCCGAGCGGGTAGGCGTTGAGCATGCTGATGAAAATCGCAAACTTGCCTTCGCCGTGCAGGCGACGGAAATCGGCGGGGGTGTAGGCGATCCCGACCTGATTGGGGAAGTCGCGCACCATGCCGGAAATGATCTTGTAGCGGATCTCTTGCTGGTTGCGCGCCTCGTCGACGAAACCGGCGGTGGGTTTGTGCGGGGCGTTGGCGCCGTTCCAGATTTCCGGCCAGCCGAAAATCGTCAGCGCCGCGCCGGAAAGGCGACCACGGTTGGCTTTGACCAGGTCGAACTGGCCGCTGCCGTCCTTGTCGACCTCGTTGCCGGTGGTGCCGAAATCCTGGGTGACGGTGATATGGCTGTCGAACGAGAGCATGTGCTCGTGCAGCGCTTCGGCCTGCTGCATGACTTTGTGCGGGTAGCCGGGATTGTCCTTGAACCAAATGTCCCACACCGCAAAAGCAGCGCCGGCGCTGACCGCCAGAGCCAGCGGCAGGCCGATGAAAAGAGCCTTTTTCGAACGTGGTTTTGTCATTGCCATCTCAGTCAGGTTCGCCGTCGAGGTGCAGGCGCAGAGGCCTTTGCTATCTGGGAAGAACGAGTGGATGGCGGGGAAATTTAGCGGGAGGCGGGCAATCAATAATTAAGTGTGAGGTTCATTGTGGCGAGGGGATTTATCCCCGTTGGGCTGCGCAGCAGCCCCAAAACCCACACGCGCGGTATGTCAGACATTCTGCGTTGTGAGGTTTTGCGAGCGCTTCGCACTCGAACGGGGATAAATCCCCTCGCCACAAGGGTGTCCATTCCGGGAAGTCGGTGCAGGGCTTAAATTTGCCGATCCAGTAAACGTTCTAGCTTGGATAAAGCCTGCTTCAGGGCTGACACAGGTAGGGCAATGAGGATTTCTCGACGATGGTTCATGGCAGGCCTGGCGTTGACCGGCGCTGCCGTACCGGCGGCTTATTTCGGGCACCGTGAATGGACGAAGCCGGATCCGACGATCACCCCCGGTGAGGCGTCGTTCGATGTCGCCGACGTGGCCGGGCAGCGCCTGTCCAATGCCTTGCGCGGCGTCTGGAACATTCGTTTTACCGGCACTGACGCCGGCCTCGATGGCTTGCCGGCTGAAGGGCTGGAAGTGTTTCTCGACATCGGCCAGAAGGGCCGGGGCGTCAATGGCTTCCTCGACACTGCCGAGCGTTTGCGCAGTGACGAAACACCTCGTTACCGAATTCTTGGCGATCTGGCTGGGGCTGAGGCTTCGAAACTCAGTTGGCGGTTGCTCGGCGCTGACGGTCGCGTCGATTACGAACTGAACATGATTCTCGATGAAGTCTGGGCTGACTTCGGCAATGCCGGCAGCGGCACCCTCAGTGGCACGGTGCATCGCCTCGATCGCCCGTTGGCCTTGCCCGCTCAGGACAATCGCTTTATCGCCGTCAAATGCCTGTTCCCCGAAGCCCGCCAGCGCACGCCGTTGAATGCGCCGTTGCTGGCATGGCTGGTGTCGCCGGAACATCGCCTGTTCCATCAAGTCTGGCACGCCACCCGCGACAAATGGCATACGCTGCCCGAGGACAAGCGCAATGCCCTGCGCGGCCTCGGCTGGCAGCCCGGGCCGCGTGACCAGGAGCGGGATGCGCGTGGCACGCACAAGGATCGCAACGGCTCCGGCATCGATTTCTTTTTCATGCACCGGCACATGCTCGGCACGGCGCGCTCGATGATGGATCTGCCGTCGTGGCAGTTTTTCCCATTGCCGCAACCGGAGCTGATCCGTGATCGCCAGGGCTTCGCGCGCTACTTCGACAACCACGACGGCACTTCGCTGCCGCCGACCTGGCTGGCGGCCGAAGACGATGAATACACCCAATGGGTCAGCGACCTGAAAACCGCCGAGACCTATCAAAGCAATTTTGAAGTCTGGGAATCGCAGTACCGCGATCCGCAGTATCTGTCGAAGCTCACTTTGGGCCAGTTTGGTTCAGAGGTTGAGCTGGGCCTGCACGACTGGCTGCACATGCGTTGGGCGTCGGTGCCGCGTGACCCTTCCAACGGTCAGCCGGTGCCGCTGGCGCGTGATCTGGATGACTTCGCCGCCCGCTGGTTCGCCGCCGAAAACGATTTTCTCGGCGACCCGTTTTCATCCCATGTGAACCCGGTGTTCTGGCATTTTCACGGCTGGATCGATGATCGCATCGAGGACTGGTATCGCGCGCACGAGCGCTTCCATCCGGGGCAGGTCACGCGCCTTGAGGTCAACGGCGTGAAGTGGTTCGCGCCAGGCCGCTGGGTGGAAATCGCTGATCCATGGCTGGGGCCGGATACGCACGGTTGCAGCACTACGCCGGGTTTGCAGATGGGCCGATCAGTGGAGATGGATCCGGAAACCATGAAACTGGCCCTGCGCATCACCTTCGGCGAAGACGAAAACAAACTCGCCAACCTGTTCCGCCGCGTGCCGCAACGGCCGTGGTATGCGCGCAATCTCAAGCCGAAACAAACTTCGGCTTGAGACCGCGTCATCATTCTTCGCGAGCAGGCTCGCTCCCACATTGGATCTCATTCCTACTGAAGGAACTCGGTCAAATGTGGGAGCGAGCCTGCTCGCGAAAGCGGCCTGACAGGCTGCGCAATTACAACGCCTGCCACCCACCGCCAAGCGCCTTGTACAGCGCGATACTCGCCTGCACCCGCGACAGCCGCAGTTGCACGTTCAAATCTTGCGCTGCATACAGCGTGCGCTGGGTTTCCAAAACCGTCAGCAAGTCCTCGGCCCCGGCCTGATAGCGGCTTTGGGCGATGTTGAAAGCGGTCTGCGCCTGACTCAGTTCTTCGCTCTGCCACTGGCGTTGTTCGTCCAGCCCGCGAATGCTGTTGAGGGCTTTTTCGACGTCGGCGAAGCCGTTGATGATCGCGCCGCGATAGGTTTGCAGTAGCTCATCCTGACGCGCCGTGGCCTTGTCGCGCTCAGCGCTGAGGCGGCCGTTATTGAAGATCGGCGCGACCAGCCCCGCAGTCAGGTTGTAGAAAGGACTGCGGATCAAGTCATCAAACTTGTCAGCGCCCGAGCCGAGCTGCGCCGTCAATGTGACAGTGGGCAACATCGCGGCGCGAGCGACTTTGACATCAGCCTCGGCGGCCGCCAATTGTGCTTCGGCGCGAGCAATGTCCGGGCGATGGGTGAGCAAATCGCTCGGCACACCGCTGGCAATCCCCGGCCATTGCAGGCGATCGAATGATTCCTGATTGGCCGCGAGTTGCTGCACCGGTTGGCCGAGCAGGGCGGCGAGGCTGATCAAGGCGTCCTGCGCCTGTTGTTGCACCAGCGGCAGTTGCCGTTGCTGGGCGGCGACCAGGCTTTTCTGCTGCGCCAGTTCCAGCGCTGTCGCCGAGCCAGAATCAAAGCGCGTCTGCACCAGTTTCAGCACGCTTTGCGCGTTGGCCAGATTCAGTTCGGCAATGCGACTCTGCTCACGCAACGACAGGGTTTGCGCATAAGTATTGGCAACGCCGCTGAGCAACGTCAGCTCAACGGTCGCGCGATCAAATTCGCTGGCCTGCAACGCAAATTGCGCACTGTCGCGAGACGCCTGTTTACCGCCCCAGAAATCGATCTCATACGTCGCGCTCAAATTGGCATCGAAATAGTCCACGGCTTTATTGCTGCTGTCGGCATCCAACTGGCTGTAACCCTTGCCGCGCAACAGTTTCTGCCGATTGGCATTCAGCCCGGCCTTGACCTCCGGCAGCAACGAGCCGCCAGCAATCACCGTGCTGGCCTGCGCCTGCTGAACTCGCGCCATCGCAGCGGCAAGGTCAAAACTGCCGACGCGGGCCTGTTCGATCAGACGATCCAGCTCCGGGCTGCCAAACTGTGTCCACCATTGCGGGTTGTTGCGGGCGACGCTGGCGCTGTGTGGCGATTGCCACGCAGCGGGGGCTTGCACGCCGCTGTCCGGGCGCTGAACGGGACTGCCGCAGGCGCTGAGGAGCAGGCACACGGTCAACAAACTGAGGCGCGGTTTCATAGATCGATCATTCACTGGTAAGGGCCGTGACCGGGTCGAGCCGGGCAGCTTTGCGGGCCGGCATGAAGCCGAAGACAACACCGGTCACAAGGGCGCAACCGAAGGCGCCGAGCACCGCGAGCAACGAGAACGCCACGGCGATATCGCTGAGGATCAACACGCCGCCAACGATCAGCGCGAGGGCGATCCCGGCGATGCCGCCGACCACCGAAAGCATCACCGCTTCGGTGAGGAACTGGCGGAGGATGTCGCGTTGGCGCGCGCCGGTGGCCATGCGAATACCGATCTCGCGGGTACGTTCGCGGACGGTCATCAGCATGATGTTCATCACACCGATGCCGCCGACCAGCAGCGAGATCGCGGCAATCGAACCGAGCATCAGCGACAGGGTGTTTTGCGTGCGCGCTTCGGCCTGAATCATCGCGGCGTTGTTGGTCAGTTCGAAATCCTTTTTGCCGTTGTGCAGACGCAGCATCAGCTGTTCGATGGCGTGTTCGGCCTCTTTGACCTTGCGCGCATCGGTGGCGGCGATGGCCACGTATTCCGGATCGTGGGTGCCGAACAGGCGCACGCTGGCCGCCGAATAGGGTACGGCGATGCGGTCGTCACTGTCGGAATCACCGGAGCTGGCGCCTTTTTCCGCGAGCACGCCGACCACCTGAAACGGCACGTTTTCGATAAGAATGTATTGGCCGATCGGGTTGGCCACGTCCTTGAGTAATTTGTTGCGCACCTTATGGCCGATCACCGCGACGGCCGAGGCGTTTCGCTCGTCCTGCTCGGTGAAGTAACTGCCTTCCACCACCGGCCAATTGAAGATCGCCGGGAAGTTGGTGTCGTTGCCGCCGACGTAACTCAAGTGGTCAGCATTGCCGTAACGCACGCCAGCCTCGGTGCCGATCACCGGCATGATGCGTTGCACTTGCGGCAGGCTCGCCAGCGCGCGGACATCGTCGAGAGTGATGATTCCCGGTGGCGTGCGCGGGTTCGGTGCCGAGCCGCTCAGGTACAGAATGTTCGATCCGAACGCGCCCATTTGCGCCATGACCTGACGCTTGCTGCCTTCACCGACGGCGAGCATCACCACCACTGAAGCCACGCCGATGATGATGCCGAGCAACGTCAGCGCGGTGCGGAAGCGGTTGATCCACATCACTCGCCACGCCGCGTGCAGGGCGTCGACCAGCTCGCCCTTCCAGGCGCCAGTGGCTTCGGCACCTTCGCTCAGGCGCTTGCGCAAGTCGACCGCTTGCAAGGCGCCGGGGTTGGCGCTGGTCTGGGCGTCGGGGTTGTCTTTGGCGCTGTCGCTGATGATCAGGCCGTCGCTGATTTCGATGATGCGTTTGGCCCGCGCCGCCACTTCGCGGTCGTGGGTGATGAGAATCACCACATGGCCTTGACTGGCCAGCTCGTCGAGCAGCGCCATGACTTCTTTGCCGCTGTGGCTGTCGAGGGCGCCGGTCGGTTCGTCGGCGAGAATGATGTGGCCGCCGTTCATCAAGGCGCGGGCAATCGACACCCGTTGCTGCTGACCGCCGGACAACTGATGCGGACGGTTGCCGGTGCGTTCGGCGAGGCCGAGACGGTCGAGCAGGGCGGCGGCCCGGGCATGCCGTTCGGTGGCCGGAGTGCCGGCATAGATCGCCGGCATCTCGACGTTTTCCTGGGCCGAGCCGGACGGAATCAGGTGATAACCCTGAAACACGAAACCGAAGGCTTCACGGCGCAGCCAGGCCAATTCATCGCTGTCGAGCCCGGCGACGTTTTCCCCGGCGAAACGGTATTCGCCACAGGTCGGTCGATCGAGGCAGCCAAGGATGTTCATCAGCGTCGATTTGCCGGAGCCGGAGGCGCCGACAATCGCGACGAATTCGCCAGCGTGGATCGACAGGTCGATGCCGCGCAGCACATGTACTTCAGGCGCGTCGCCGCCACCGTAGGATTTGCGAATGTCCTGCAGGTCGATCAGGGGCGTTTGCATTCAACCCCCGCTGCCAGTGGCCGGGCCGATCAGCAGATGATCGCCTTCGCTGAGGCCGTCGAGAATCTGCACCTTGAGCCGATCACTGATGCCGGTGCGCACTTCGCGCGATTCGATGTTGCCGTTGGCAGCGACCACTTGTGCGGTCTGCCGGTCAGCTTTGACGCTGCCTTGCAGGGCGGCGACTGGCGCGGTGAGCACGTCCTTGGCCTGATTGGCGACGAAGAACACCTGCGTGGTCATTTCCGCCATCAGCGCGTTGTCGGCGTTATCGACATCAAGCAGAACGGTATAAAGCACCACGCGCGCGCTGCCGCTTTTGCTGGTGCTGGTCGGGCTGCCGCCGCCCTGACTGGTTTGATCGAGGGGTTTGGGCGGCACCGGCAGGATCTGCCGCACGGTGCTGCTCCAGCGCCGATTACCGCCGCTGAGCGTGGTGAAGTAAGCGCTCATGCCCGGTTTGACGTGACCGATATCCGCCTCGGAAACCTCGGCCCACACGGTCATCGGCGACAGTTTGGCGATGCGCAGAATCAGTGGCGTCTGTTGCTGGGCGTTGAGGGTCTGGCCTTCGCGCGCATCGAGAGCGACCACGGTGCCGGCCATTGGCGCGTAAATACGTGTGTAGCCGAGTTCGGCTTGATCGCTGCGCAGGCTGGCTTCGGCCTGGCGGATCTGCGCCTGGAACATGTCGATGCGCGCTTGCGTGGCTTTCAGTTCGGCGCGGGCGGTTTGCACGTCTTCTTCGCGGGTTGCGCCGCCGGCAGCGAGGTTTTGCTGACGCTGATATTTCTGCTGTGCCAGCTCATGTTGCGCGCGCTGTTCCTGCAATTGCGCCCTGAGGTTTTCGATCGAGAAGCGCCCGGCGTCGAGTTTGGCCTTTTGCGTCGACGGGTCGATTTCCACCAGCAACTGGCCTTCCTTGACCACGTCACCGACTTCGACGTGGATCTTCTGAATCTGCCCGGAAGCCTGCGCACCGACATCCACATAGCGTCGCGGTTGCAGGGTGCCGAGGGCGGTGACGCTGCTTTCTATATCGCCGCGCGACACTTGCACGGTGGCGAATTTATCCCGGCCCGGCGGCAACATTTGCCACGCGGCATAGCCGACGACGGGGATCAGACAAAGGACTGCGAGCAGGGCGCGTCGGGCGGGGCGGGGACGTTTCATGCAGGGTTCCGGCCAGTGGAATTCGGCCCGTCATCCGGCCGCCGCGCACAGAGGGGGCAGCGCTGAACGCTGTCGCGGGGCGCGACAGACACGGGGAGCTGTCCTGTAAACGAGGAAAGAGCGGCGGAATTTAAGCGCTGACACACGAAGTAACAGCTATAGCGCAGCACTATTTATCGGGCAACGGCAAACACCACTTTAAATCTATATGAGAATTACTATAAATTACGCACCTCAAGTTGCCACTATCTTGCTACTGCGTTTCACGCCGTCGTCAATCGGTGTGCTCAAGGACAGAAACCGCACGTTTGCGGCCGGGAGTCATGTTGGAAAACTACTATCGCGAGCTGGTGTGTTTCCTCAACGCCAAGCTCGGCAATCGTCAGATTGCCGAAGATGTGGTGCATGACGCCTATCTGCGGGTGCTGGAGCGTTCCAGCGATACACCGATCGAGCAACCGCGTGCGTTTCTTTATCGTACGGCGCTGAACCTGGTCATCGACGACCATCGGCGCAACGCTTTGCGCCAGGTCGAATCACTCGATGTGCTCGACAACGAAGAGCGCTATTTCACCCCGTCGCCCCACAGCACTCTCGATCACGGCCAGCGTCTGGAAATGCTCCAGCGCGCGTTGGCAGAACTGCCGCCGCTGTGTCGCGACAGTTTTCTGCTGCGCAAGATCGAAGGTCTGTCGCACCCGGAAATCGCCGAACAGCTGGGCATTTCCAAGGCGCTGGTGGAAAAACACATCGTCAATGCGATGAAACATTGCCGCGTGCGGATCAAACAATGGGACGCCCATTGAGCCGACTTCGTTAAATTTTATTTCACTGTCCTCGTTCCTACTCAACAGACGACCTGCTGTCCTGCTCAAGGCCGGTCAGGTCACTTAGGCTCTCCATGCCCCTTGTTGAGGGGTTCCTCCAGAGGACACTGGAAATGACTCAGGCAATTGCATCGCCCATCGTTCACGACCTGATCGGCGTCGGTTTCGGCCCTTCGAACCTCGCGCTGGCCATCGCTCTGCAAGAGCGCGGCCCGATCCATGGCGAGCTGGATGTGCTGTTCCTCGACAAGCAGGCCAATTACAGCTGGCACGGCAACACCCTGTCGACGCAAAGCGAGTTGCAGATTTCCTTCCTCAAGGATCTGGTGACCCTGCGCAATCCGACCAGCCCGTACTCGTTCGTCAACTACCTGAAGGATCACGGCCGTCTGGTCGACTTCATCAACCTCGGCACGTTTTACCCGTGCCGCATGGAGTACAACGATTACCTGCGCTGGGTCGCCGGCAAGTTCACCGAGCAGAGCCGTTACGGCGAAGAAGTGCTCACCATCGAGCCGGTGCTGCACAACCATCAGGTTGAGGCGCTGCGCGTGATTTCCCGTGGCAGCGACGGCCAGCAACATGTGCGCACCACCCGTTCGGTGGTGGTCAGCGCCGGTGGCACGCCGCGTATTCCAGAAGCGTTCAAAGCGCTGAAGGGCGACAGCCGTGTGTTCCACCACTCGCAATATTTGTCGCAAATGGCCAAGCAGCCGTGCGTGAACAATCAGCCGATGAGCATCGCAATCATCGGTGGCGGGCAGAGCGCGGCGGAAGCGTTTATTGATCTGAATGATTCGTTCCCGTCGGTGCAGGTCGACATGATCCTGCGCGGCTCCGCCCTCAAGCCTGCGGACGACAGCCCGTTCGTCAACGAAGTGTTCTCGCCGGAATTCACCGACCTGGTGTTCCAGCAGAACAGCGCCGAGCGTGAGCGTTTGGTCAACGAGTACCACAACACCAACTACTCGGTGGTCGACATCGACCTGATCGAGCGCATCTACGGCATCTTCTACCGCCAGAAGGTCTCCGGGATTGCCCGTCACGCGTTCCGTACGCTGACCACAGTCGAGAGCGCTACTGCGACTGAAAACGGTATCGAACTGGCCGTGCGCAACAACGCCACCGGCGAAGTCACTGTGCGCAACTACGACGCGGTTGTATTGGCCACCGGTTACGAGCGGCAGATGCACCGCAAACTGCTGGCGCCGCTGGAGGAGTACCTCGGTGATTTCGAGGTCGACCGTAATTACAAACTGATCACCGACGAGCGCTGCAAAGCCGGCATCTACATGCAGGGCTTCTGCCAGGCCAGCCATGGTTTGAGCGACACCTTGTTATCGGTGCTGCCGATTCGTGCGGACGAGATTGCTGGCTCGCTGTATGAGCATGGCAAGAATCGTGGGCATCGGTCGATGGCGGATTTGCTGCTGGCGACTGCCAGCTGAATCTGCGTTGCCTGATCCACCGCTTTCGCGAGCAAGCTCGCTCCCACAATGGTTCTGTTTACGCAGGACAAAATGTGGGAGCGAGCTTGCTCGCGAAGAGGCCATCAAAAACACCGTGAAATTTGAACCAGATCGTTCCCACGCTCTGCGTGGGAATGCCTCAACGGACGCTCCGCGTTCGGCCTTCGACAGGGACGCGGAGCGTCCCGGGCTGCATTCCCACGCAGAGCGTGGGAATGATCATCCTGAACCCTTCCTGAACATCCCCCACATTCCCCGGCGCCCGGCCTTTTGCGGGTTTACTCTCCAATCATCGGGGCGTAAGCTTCGCGCGTTTTCATCAATAGCGGAGACCCACAGTGGGTACTTGTTCGAGTGACAGTTGTCGGCCGGTCTCGGTAACCGGCAGATTCTCGGCAAGATAACGCGCAGACTTTCTCTGTCGTTGTCTCGCCGTAAAAGCGAGCAGCGGCATCCCGTGCATGACCCGTCCTGGGCCATGGCTAGACGTCCTTCTCATCGACGCTGAACAGAGCGTGGTTTCGACTTTATTGTCGTGATCGCAGTCCTATCGACACGCCTGTCTTTTCTGACCGGCGCGCCAAGCCTTGCCGTGCCGGTTTTTCCGGCGGACGAGGCGCGGCCGTACCTGCTTGACGGTTTCCCGGCTGACCACAGGGGCAACAGCCATGAAACTTACGCTCAAGGAATTTTTCGCAGGCTTCCTGCGCACCCGCCACATCGCCCGGCACTTTCGTCGTCTGGCGCTGCTGGAATCGATCAACGACACCACGGTCAGCCGTGAAGTCCCACCTACTTTGGCCAACACTCTGGTCGATGCCGCGCATTGCGACAGCGGTGTGCTGCTGTCGTCATTGGGCACGCATTCCGATGGCCTGACCGATTTCGAAGTCGATGCGCTGCGTGCGCAATACGGCCTTAACGAAGTCGAACACGAGCAGCCGCTGCCGTGGTGGACTCACCTGTGGCACTGCTACAAAAACCCGTTCAACCTGCTGCTGACCCTGTTGGCGGTGATCTCGTGGCTGACCGAAGACCTCAAAGCCGCCACCGTGATTTTCAGCATGGTGGTGCTGTCGACGCTGCTGCGCTTCTGGCAGGAAAGCAAATCCAACCAGGCCGCCGATGCACTGAAAGCCATGGTCAGCAACACCGCCACCGTCATGCGCCGAGACGCGCCACGCAGCGAATTGCCGATCAAACAACTGGTGCCGGGGGATCTGATCGTGCTCTCGGCCGGTGACATGATTCCTGCCGATTGCCGCGTGCTCAGCGCCAAGGATCTGTTCGTCAGCCAAGCTGCGATGACCGGCGAATCGATGCCGGTGGAGAAGTTTCCGCGTCAGGCTGATCGCGACACGCGCAATCCGCTGGAGCTGGACAACATCCTGTTCATGGGCACCAACGTGGTGTCCGGCACTGCGGTGGCGGTGATCCTGACCACCGGCAACAGCACCTATTTCGGTGCGCTGGCCCAGCGGGTTGGCGCAACCGATCGCGCGGTCACTTCGTTCCAGCAAGGCGTCAACAAAGTCAGCTGGCTGTTGATCCGTTTCATGTTCGTCATGGCGCCGCTGGTGCTGTTCATCAACGGTTTCACCAAGGGTGACTGGACGGAAGCATTGCTGTTCGCGCTGTCGATTGCTGTCGGCCTGACCCCGGAAATGCTGCCGATGATCGTTACCTCGACGCTGGCCAAAGGCGCGGTGTTTCTGTCGCGCAAAAAAGTCATCGTCAAGCGCCTCGATGCGATCCAGAACTTCGGTGCGATGGACGTGCTGTGCACCGACAAGACCGGCACGCTGACGCAGGACAAGATCTTCCTCGCGCGTAATGTCGACGTGTGGGGCGCCGATTCCGATGACGTGCTGGAAATGGCCTACCTCAACAGCTACTACCAGACCGGCCTGAAAAACCTGCTGGATGTCGCGGTGCTGGAACACGTGGAAATCCACCGTGAACTGAAAGTCGGCACGGCGTTTCGCAAGGTCGATGAGATCCCGTTCGACTTCAATCGTCGGCGCATGTCGGTGGTGGTCGAAGGGCGCGGCCAGCCGCATCAGCTGATCTGCAAAGGCGCGGTGGAAGAAGTGCTGGCGGTCTGCAGCCGCGTGCGTCACGGCGACGTCGATGAAGCCTTGAGCGATGAATTGCTGACCAGGATTCGTCAGGTCACCGCAGCATTCAACGCTGAAGGCTTACGCGTAGTGGCCGTGGCCGCTCGCTCGATGCCCGAAGGTCGCGAGATTTACAGCCTGGCCGATGAACAGGAACTGACGCTGATTGGTTACGTGGCGTTCCTCGATCCACCGAAAGAAAGCACTGCGCCCGCGCTGAAAGCCTTGGCCGAACATGGCGTGGCAGTGAAAGTGCTGACCGGCGACAACGAACTGGTGACCGCGAAGATCTGCCGTGAAGTCGGCCTCGCGCAACAAGGCTTGCTGCTGGGCAACGACGTCGAGCGCATGAGCGATGCCGAACTGGCGGTGGCGGTAGAGACCACCAATGTCTTCGCCAAACTGACGCCGTCGCACAAGGAGCGCATCGTGCGCATCCTTAAAGGCAATGGTCACGTGGTCGGGTTCATGGGCGACGGCATCAACGATGCGCCTGCGCTGCGTACCGCCGACATCGGTATTTCCGTGGACAGCGCGGTGGACATCGCCAAGGAAGCGGCCGACATCATCCTCTTGGAAAAGAGCCTGATGGTGCTGGAGGAGGGCGTGCTCGAAGGGCGGCGCACCTTCGCCAACATGCTCAAGTACATCAAGATGACCGCCAGCTCCAACTTCGGCAACGTGTTCTCGGTGCTGGTCGCCAGTGCGTTTATTCCGTTCCTGCCAATGCTGCCGATGCACCTGTTGGTGCAGAACCTGCTCTACGACATTTCGCAGATCGCCATTCCGTTCGATAACGTCGACGAGGAAATGCTCAAAAAACCACAACGCTGGCAGCCGGGCGACGTCGGGCGATTCATGCTGTTTTTCGGCCCGATCAGCTCGATCTTTGACATCACCACGTTCGCCTTGATGTGGTACGTCTTCGATGCCAACACCCCGGATCACCAGACGCTGTTCCAGTCCGGCTGGTTCGTGGTCGGGCTGCTGACCCAGACGCTGATCGTGCACATGATCCGCACGCCGAAGATTCCGTTCCTGCAAAGCCGTGCCGCCATGCCGCTGCTGGTGATGACCGGAATCATCATGGCGGTCGGCATCTTCCTGCCGATGGGGCCGCTGGCGCACTACTTCAAATTGCAGGCGCTGCCGTCGCTGTACTTCGTGTTTCTGCCGGTGATTCTGCTGGCGTACATGGCGCTGACCCAAGCGGTGAAAGGCTTCTACATCCGCCGGTTTGGCTGGCAATAACAGCAACACCTGTTCCCCTGTAGGAGCTGCCGAAGGCTGCGATCTTTTGATCTTGTTTTCAAAAGGCAACATCAAAAGATCGCAGCCTTCGGCAGCTCCTACAGGGGCTCGTTTCAAGCAGGCCCCACAAGGGGGTTTGTGTTTTTTTCAGGGAGATGACGATGCAAGCCATCAACAACCTCAACCTCGATTCACTGCTCGACACCCTCGTCAGCCTCAGCGCCGCGTTCATCCTCGGTGGCCTGATCGGTTTCGAGCGCCAGTACCGACAACGCACGGCGGGTCTGCGCACCAACGTGCTGGTGGCGGTCGGTGCGGCGATTTTCGTCGACATGGCCAACCGTCTCGCCGGCGCTGAAGGCGCGGTGCGTGTGGTCGCTTACGTGGTCTCCGGCATCGGTTTTCTCGGCGCCGGGGTGATCATGCGTGAAGAGGGCAACGTGCGCGGCCTCAACACCGCCGCCACCCTGTGGACGTCAGCCGCCGTCGGTGCCTGCGCCGGCGCCGACCTGCTCGCCGAAGCCGTGCTCGGCACGCTGTTTATCCTCGCTGCGAACACCTTGCTGCGGCCGATCGTCAACAACATCAACCGCCAACCGCTGGACGTGGTGTCGGCGGAAGTCACCAACATCGTCTACGTTATCGCCCGGCGTTCGCAGCAAACGGCGGTGTTCGCGTTGCTCGAAGCGGAGCTGGAACGCAGTAATTACCCGGCCAGTGATGTCGACGTGCATGCCTTCGGTGCGGACGAAATCGAGATCGAAGCGACATTGGCGACAACGTCGGTGGACGGCGATGAGCTGGATGCACTGGTCGCGCGGATCTCGACGTCAGCGTTGGTGGTGCAGGCGTTCTGGAGTCCGAGTACCACCGAATAGCGGCACTTTGTTGGCGCCGGTCTGGCGTGGCCGAGCGCGTGAATCAAGGAATTACCGCCAGTCTTTTTAGGACGCGTCCTACAGAATCTTCCGTTTGGCCTCCGTAGGCTTGCATTCATTTGAAGCCGTCTAACCCGTGAGGTTTACGATGAACAACAAAGCCCTGCGCATTCTGATCGCCGATCCGCAACATTTTCACCGCATGAAAATCGAGCGTGCATTCAATGGTCTCGGTTACTACCGCGTGGCACCGGTGCAGAGCCTGGTCGACCTGCTGACCCTGGTCGATTACGGCTGCGAACCCTTCGACATCGTGGTGATCAACGCTGAAATGGCCGCTGGCTCACTGGATCTGCTGGGGTTTTTCCTCGATAACCCGCATGTTCGCCACGCCTTGATCTACAACGAACCTACTGCGCCATCACGGGCGATTCCGGGTTTTGCACAAGACAACGTGCAGATCAGCCATTGCGTGCTGCCGAATGCGCGAATGATCGAGCAGTTGGCGGCGCTGGCCGATGCGCCAAAACCCGGAGCCTGCGCTGACTTGATGCGTGTTCCAGCGTTGAAACGTCAGGCTTAGACACAAATATTCAATGGCCGCAACTGTCAAACCTGACAGGTAGATTCGCCGTCGTTCCCGTGCAACAGTCTTTGCGCAGCCACCCTGTCCGCTCATGCGGTCGTGTGGCGCCAATGTCATGTCTTGCCATCGGGAGTGTTCATGAAGTCAGCGCTGATCGTCGATGATCATCCGGTGGTGTGCGCCGCCGTCAGAATCGTGCTGCAAGCGGAAGGTTTCAAAAAGATCCACGAGGCATCCAGCGGGAATGAGGTGCTGCCACTGATTCGTGAGCACGAACCTCAATTGGTGGTGCTTGACCTGAATTTGCCGATGCTCGGTGGGCTGGATGTGCTGGCGCGGATCAAGGCCAACGATCTGGAATGCCGGATTCTGGTATTCACGTCCCATGAGCCGTTGTTCTATCAGGAGCGTTGCCTGCGCGCCGGGGCCATGGCGTTTGTGCCCAAGACGAATCAGTTGGCGCAGTTGCACAAGGCGATTCAGGCGCTGATGTCGGGGTACACCTATTTCACGGCACTGCCTGATCAGGCAAACGCATCGAACGCTCTGCACTACACCGAGAAGCAGATGATCGATCAACTTTCCGATCGGGAGCTGAGCATATTCGTGCAACTGGCGCGAGGAGCGCCCAACAAGACCATCGCCGAAGACATGCACCTGAGCCACAAGACTGTCAGCACCTACAAAACCCGATTGATGACAAAACTGGGCGTCTCCTCCGGCGTTCATTTGCGTGATTTCGCTAAGCGCAATCACTTGATCTGAGAGGCCGCACATGCGCATCGGCCGCTGGGTTGTGATTGCATTGGCGGCGTGGGCGCTGACCGCGTTGGCCGAAACGGCGCCAACGACGTTGGAGATCCTCACGCGAACCCGGCTGGAGAATGTTCAAGTACGGCTCGACGGCACCGACCGGCAATGGCTGCGCCAGCACCCGGTGTTGCGCATGGGCATTTCCGGGCCGGATTACCCGCCGTTCGAATTGACCCGCAACCACCATCAACTGGAAGGGCTCAGCGCCGATTACGCCGATCTGCTCGCGCAACTGCTGAATATGCGTGTCGAAGTGCTGCGTTACGCCAATCGGGAAGCGGCCATTACCGCGCTCAAACGGGGCGAGCTGGACGTACTCGGAACCTCGAACAACTTTGAACTGGCTGACCCTGAGCTGGTGCTGTCTCGCGCATACGCCGAAGATCAGCCAATGCTGGTGACCCGGCTCGGAGAAGCGCCGCTGGCCGATCTTGCCGGCAAACGCCTGGCCATGGCCGAAGACTATTTACCACTGGCGACCGTGCAGGGCTTTTATCCACAGACGCATATTCAACGTTACCACTCAGCCATGGACGCACTCGGCGCCGTGGCCTTCGGCAGAGACGATGCCTACCTCGGCGACTTCATCAGTGCCAACTACCTGATCAACACCAATTACCGCAACGACGTGCAACTGGCCGGGCCGTCCGGGCTGGATGCCAACCCGTTCGGCTTCGCACTGCGCCGCACGGATGCGCGATTGAAACGGATCATCGACAAGGCGCTGGTTGCCATTCCTCTGCTCCAGCGCCAGATTATCGAGCAACGCTGGAGCGCCGGGCGCGCGGAAATGGCCGAGCAGTCGCAAGTACGCCTGAGTGCCAAAGAACAGCGCTGGCTCGACCAGCATCCGCGCGTGCGGGTCGGCGTTATCGATGATTTTGCGCCGCTGTCGTTTTTTGATGCCGAAGGTCGCCTCAGCGGGCTTGCGGCGCCGTTGTTGAGTCTGATCAGTCAGCGCAGCGGCCTGACGTTCGAGGTGGTGCGCGGTCGCTCGCTGGATCGCCAGATCGAGCAATTGAAGGCTGGCGAGCTCGATGTGCTGCCAGTGGTGACGCCGAGCAGTGAGCGTGAAGCCGAATTGCGCTTTACCCGAGCGTATCTGAGCAATCCGTTCGTGCTGGTCACGGCAGCAGGTGTGGACAGCCCGCGCAGCCTCGATGATCTGGCCGGCAAACGCCTGGCGATTTATCGCGGGCATCCGTTGCGTGGGTATTTGCTCGAGCATGCACCGCAGGTGAAGTTGGTCGAGGTGCCCAGCCCGGCGGCGGGCATGGAAATGATCGCCAAGGGCCAGGCGGACGCGACTCTGAGTTCGTTGCTGGTGGCGCGTTATCTGATCGCCCGTCATTACCGTGAGCGCGTGCGCATTGTCACCACCGTCGGTGATCAACCGGCAAGAATCGCCTTGGCTACGGTGCCGCAGGCGGCTGAGCTGCAGTCGATTCTGAACAAAGCATTGCTGAGCATCGCACCACAGGAAATCGATGAACTGGTCGGCCGCTGGAGCCATGACATGGTGGTCGATGACAGCTATTGGCTGCGTCATCGCGGGGAGATTTTGCGCGGTTTTATCGGCGCTGCGGTGTTGCTGCTATTGGCGCTGGCGTGGATCGGTTTTCAGCGCCGGCAGATCCGTCAACGTCAGCAATGGTTGCAGCAATTGCAGGAGGCCAAGGACGTGGCCGACGATGCCAATCGTGCGAAAACCACGTTTCTGGCGACCATGAGTCATGAAATCCGCACGCCGATGAACGCCTTGATCGGCATGCTTGAACTGGCCCTGAAACGTGCGGAGGAGGGCGTGACCGATCGCCTGGCGATCCAGGTCGCATCCAGTGCCGGGCAGCAATTGCTGGCGCTGATTGGCGACATTCTTGATATTGCGCGGATTGAATCCGGGCATTTGTCGCTGGCGCCCGAACGCGCGAATCTGCGTGAACTGGTCAGTTCGGTGTGCAGGGTTTTCGAAGGTTTGGCGCGACAGAAACGCTTGCTCTGGCACCTTGATCTAGAGGCTGGCAGTGACGTTGATGTGCTGATTGATCCGACGCGGTTCAAGCAGGTGCTATCGAATCTGCTGAGCAATGCGATCAAGTTCACCGAGACCGGCGAAGTGAGTTTGCAACTGCGCGTGAATGCTTTGGAGGCCGGGCAACTGGCGGTCTGCGTGATTATCGAAGACAGCGGCATTGGCATCAGCCCTGAAGACAGGCAGCGTTTGTTCAGTCCATTTGTGCAGGCCGGCAACGACCCGCATGCGGCGCGCAGTGGCTCGGGGTTGGGCTTGGTCATCAGTCGCAGCCTGTGCGAAATGATGGGCGGCGAGTTGCAACTCGAGAGCAAAACCGGCGTCGGCACGCGAGTCACCGTTCGCCTTGAAGTGGCGTTGCTAGAAGCGCTCGAACAAAACCATGCGCCCACGCCAATCGCCTCCGAACCCGTGCAATCGCTGAGCATTCTGGTGGTGGACGATCACCCGGTGAACCGCTTGTTGCTGTGTTGGCAACTCAGTGAGTTGGGGCACCGGACGGTCGACACTGAAGACGGCGAGCAGGGCTTGAAACTGTGGCGCGAGCAATCTTTTGACGTGCTGATCACCGACTGCAACATGCCCCGGCGCAGCGGTTATGAACTGGCGCGCGCGATTCGTCAGGACGAAGCGCTCGCAGGTGTCGGTCGACGTTTGATCATTGGTTTTACGGCCAATGCGCTGGTCGAGGAAAGAGCCCGTTGCCTCGCAGCGGGCATGGACGATTGCCTGTTCAAGCCAATTCGTTTGCACGATCTGAGTGTGGCGTTGAGCGGCGCCAGCCACATTGAGCGAGGTATCGAGCGATCAGAGAATCCGCCGCTGGCTGAGTTCGACCTCAGCGCGCTGGAGCAGTTGGCGGGGAATAACCGCGCCCTCATCGATCACCTGCGCAAAGAAGTACTGAACAGCCTGCACGCCGATTTGCTGCGCCTCGACGATCTGTTGCAAACCCCTGACCGTGGCGGCCTGCGCGATCTGGCCCATCACATCAAGGGCGGTGCACAAATGGTCGGCGCCGCGCGCGTGGTGTCGGCGTGTACCGACCTCGAACACGCCTGCCGCGATGCTGAAAGCGCAACGCTAGGCGTGAGCGCCAGTGCATTGCGCGAGGCCATGCAAGGTCTCGCGCAACGCCTTCAGGCCTGAGCGATCAGTCCCAGATGGGCGCGATGCCTTTTGGGCTGGTCAGGCGGTGGCCGCGCTCCAGCGTGGCGATTTGCGCCATGTCGGCATCGCTCAGCTTGAGGGCGGTGGCGCCGAGGTTGCTGTGCAGGTTGGCGCGCTTGGTCGACGACGGAATCACCGCGTAACCCGATTGCATGGCCCAGGCCAGCGTGACTTGCGCCGGGGTGGCTTGCAGGCGTGCAGCGATCTGCTCGATCACCGGATCCTTCAAGACTTCGCCGTAAGCAAGGGTCATGTACGAGGTGATGTGAATGCCCTGGCTTTTGGCGAACTCAGCCACCGCGCGGTTTTGCAGGTACGGGTGCAATTCGATCTGATTGGTGGCGATGTTGTCGGCGCCGACGGCTTTGATGGCTTGCTTCATCAGGTCGATGGTGAAGTTGGATACGCCGATCTGCCGGGTCAGGCCCAGACGTTTGGCTTCCAGCAGAGCGCCCATGAATTCTTCGACGGGCACTTGGTCTTCCGGCGATGGCCAGTGGATCAGCGTCAAGTCGAGGTAGTCGGTCTGCAGTTTTTGCAGGCTCTCTTTGAGGCTGTCGATCAGGCGATCTTTGGCGAAGTTGGCGATCCAGATTTTGCTGGTGATGAACAGGTCTTCGCGGGGGATGCCGCTGGCGGCGATGGCCTGGCCGACGTCCGCTTCGTTTTCATAAATTTGCGCGGTGTCGATGACGCGGTAACCGAGTTCGAGGGCGGTGCTCACCGAGTCAATGACCACCTGGCCTTGCAGGCGAAAGGTACCGAGGCCGAAAGCGGGAACAGACATGAAAGACTCCAAGGGATTGCAGTGGGAATGGGGTCGAGTATCCGCGTGTGCATCCTTGAGAAAAACCGCTGCCGGGGCAAAGCAGTGTTGAGCAGAAGTCATGAATCAGATATTTGGATTTTCAGTGTCTGGGCTGGCCTCTTCGCGAGCAGCCGATTCAAGCAATGTCGCTGCGCGCAAATTCCTCGCCGAGAAAATCAATCAACGTGCGCACCGACGGCAGCAACCCCCGCCGCGACGGAAAAATCGCATGCACCACTCCACACTTCGGCGCCCACCCCGGAATCAACTCCACCACGCGCCCGGCGGTAATGTCCTCGCGCACCACCACACTCGGCAAATGCGCCACGCCGACCCCGGCAATCACTGCCTGACGTAATGCAATCAAATCATCAGTAACCATGCGCGGCGTGTGCCGGATCAGCGCCGTGTTGTCATTCGGCCCGAGCAGTTCCCACTGATACTCACGCTGCGCCGCGCCCCAATGCAGGCTCGGCAAACCGTTGAGGTCAGCGGGCGAGGGCGGTGATGACAGGCGTTCGACAAACTGCGGGCTTCCGACCACCGACTGCATGCTGTTGCCCAGTACCTTCATGACCATGTCGGTGTTTTCCAGCGGCGGAAAGCGCACGCGCAAAGCGATATCGAAACCTTCGTGAATCAGGTCGACGCGACGATTGGTGCTCTCGATGAACAACTCAACCAGCGGATACTTGAGCATGTAGCGCGTGAGCATCGGCCCGACCCAGGAGTTGAGCAGCGCCGTCGGGCAACTCAGGCGCACCAGCCCTTGCGGCTCTGAGCGATTGCGTTCGATCAGTTCGGCGGCGCTTTCGGCTTCGATGCGCATGGCCAGACAACGCTGGTAATAGGCCTGGCCGATTTCAGTCAGCGAACAATGGCGGCTGGTGCGGTGCAGCAGGCGTACACCGAGGCGTTCTTCCAGCTCGGCAATGCGCCGACTGAGCTTCGATTTGGGCATGTCCAGCGCACGGCCGGCGGCGGCGAATCCGTGGTGTTCGACCACTTGGGTGAAGTAGTAAAGGGTGTTGAGGTCTTCCACCATCGTTCTCCAGATAGAACGCTAAGGCTGATTTTTGCAGTCTAGTGCATTAATGGTCATGGATTTAAGCTTAATCCATCGCATCACTCACCCCAATTGGAGACAACCATGAAAAACATCATCGGTATCTACACCAGCCCACGCGGCCATTGGGTCGGCGATGGTTTCCCGGTTCGCACGCTGTTTTCCTACGACAACCTGGGCAAACACATCAGCCCGTTCCTGCTGCTCGATCACGCCGGCCCCGCCGATTTCACCCCGACGACCGATCGTCGTGGCGTTGGTCAGCATCCGCACCGTGGTTTCGAAACTGTGACTATCGTTTATGACGGTGAAGTGCAGCACCGCGATTCGACCGGCAGTGGCGGCGTCATCGGCCCGGGCGATGTGCAATGGATGACGGCGGCGTCCGGGATCCTCCACGAGGAGTTTCACTCGGATAACTTCGCCAAAACCGGCGGCAAACTGGAAATGGTGCAGCTGTGGGTCAACCTGCCGGCCAAGGACAAAATGGCCGCGCCGGGCTATCAGACCATTCTCGACCGCGACATCCCGAGCATCGCGCTCAAGGACAACGCCGGCAGCCTGCGCCTGATCGCCGGCGAGTTCGATGGCCACACCGGCCCGTCGCGTACGTTCACGCCGATCGACGTGTGGGATCTGCGTCTGAACGCCGGCAAGTTGCTGACGCTGGATCTGCACGAAGGCCGTAACACCGCGCTGGTGGTATTGAAAGGCTCGGTGCAGGTCAACGGTCTGGAATCGGTGCGCGAAGGGCAGTTGGCGCTGTTCGAACGTGATGGCAAGCAGCTGACCCTCGAAGCCAGCCAGGACGCGGTGGTGTTGTTGCTCAGCGGCGAACCGATCGACGAACCGATCGTCGGCCACGGCCCGTTCGTGATGAACACCGAGCAGGAAATCCACCAGGCTTTCGCCGACTTCCAGTCCGGCCGCTTCGGCCAGATGCACGCTTAACGCACAACCACTCCGCTCTACACAGGACGCGTAGGCCGGTTCGAAGGCCAGGGATGGCTGTTGCCTAAAGAAAAGAGGACACGCACATGAACACTGTCAATGCCGCGAACTTCGACGGCCAGAAACCGACCATCGATGCCAGCGATGCAGCCATGCTGCTGATCGACCACCAGAGCGGTCTGTTCCAGATCGTCAAAGACATCGACGTGCCGCAACTGCGCGCCAACGCCGTAGCGCTGGCGAAAGCGGCGACCCTGCTGAAGATGCCGGTGATCACCACCGCCTCCGTGCCGCAAGGGCCGAACGGGCCGTTGATTCCGGAAATTCACGAAGCCGCGCCGCATGCGCAATACGTGGCGCGCAAGGGCGAAATCAACGCGTGGGATAACCCGGAGTTTCACGCGGCAGTCAAAGCCACTGGCAAGAAAACGTTGGTGATCGCCGGCACGCTAACCAGCGTCTGCCTGGCGTTCCCGTCGATCGCTGCCGTGCACGAAGGCTACAAGGTTTTTGCCGTGGTCGATGCGTCCGGTAATCACTCCAAACTCGCCACTGATCTGACAGTTGCCCGTTTGGCCCAGGCCGGGGTGGTGCCGATCGACATCATGGCTACGCTTTCCGAGCTGCAAGGCTCGTGGAACCGTCCCGATGCCGAGCAGTGGGCGGCCGTCTACGCCCAGGCCATGCCGCATTATCAATTGCTGATCGAGAGCTACCTCAAGGCTCAGCAAGTCGCGAACGAACACGAAGTGCTGGATTCCCAGCGCTGATCGAGTCTCCCGAGGCCGACCCCCGTCGGCCTCGACAACACGCGAGGATTACTGCAATGACCACTCAATACAAACGTCTGGACAAGAACAACGCTGCGGTGCTGCTGGTCGATCACCAGGCCGGGCTGCTGTCGCTGGTGCGCGATATCGATCCGGACAAATTCAAGAACAACGTGCTGGCGCTGGCCGATCTGGCCAAGTACTTCAAGCTGCCGACAATCCTCACCACCAGTTTCGAAACCGGCCCCAACGGCCCGCTGGTGCCTGAGCTGAAAGCGCTGTTTCCGGATGCGCCGTACATCGCTCGTCCAGGCCAGATCAACGCTTGGGACAACGAAGATTTCGTCAAGGCGATCAAGGCGACGGGCAAGAAGCAACTGATCATTGCTGGCGTGGTGACCGAGGTCTGCGTGGCATTCCCGGCGCTGTCGGCGATAGAGGAAGGTTTTGATGTGTTTGTGGTCACCGATGCCTCGGGCACGTTCAACGAATTGACCCGCGAATCGGCGTGGAATCGTATGTCCACGGCGGGCGCGCAGTTGATGACCTGGTTCGGTCTGGCCTGCGAGCTGCACCGCGACTGGCGCAACGACGTTGAAGGGCTGGGCACCCTGTTCTCCAACCACATCCCGGATTACCGCAACCTGTTCACCAGCTATAACAGCTTGTCTAACGACAAATAACCCACGCCACCCGCAAACCCCCGTAGGAGCTGCCGCAGGCTGCGATCTTTTGACTTGGTTTTTGAAGATCAAAAGATCGCAGCCTGCGGCAGCTCCTACAGGGTTTTGTGGGTTTTTTGCGGGTGTGTTCATGCTGTGAAATCAATTACTCCTACACTCTCCCCAATCTGTGCGATCTTCTCGCGATTGGCCCCCGTCGGAGGTGTTTGATGCTGTCTCTGCTGACCGAACACCCGTTGTTTTGCGCGTTGGTCCTGATCCTCCTTGATCTCGGTCTGTGGCGCCTGATCAGTTCCCGTGGCAGCGAGTGGAAACTGCTGGTGCGCGTGCTGATTTTTACCCTGTTCAGCATCTTGCTGTTCAACGAAGGCCTCAACCCGATGGAGCCCGCGCCGTGGGCCGACAACGTGCCGCTGCACCTGGCGGCGACCGGGTTGCAGATTGGCTGGTGGCTGTTTGGCGCGCGCACCCTGACGGTGTTGATCGGCGCGGTGATGATGCAACGGGTCGGCCACACCGGGCGGTTGTTGCAGGATTTACTCGGTGCGGTGATTTTCCTTATCGCGATTATCGCGGCGCTGGCCTACGTGCTCGATCTGCCGGTCAAAGGCGTGCTGGCGACGTCCGGCGCCTTGGCGATCATCGTCGGTCTGGCCTTGCAGAGCACGCTCAGCGATGTGTTCTCCGGGATCGTCCTCAACACCACCAAGCCTTATCAACTGGACGACTGGATTTCCATCGACGGCACCGAAGGCCGGGTCACCGATATCGATTGGCGTGCCACGCGCCTGCAAACCAGTCAGGGCAGCATGGCGGTGATTCCCAACTCGCTGGCAGCCAAGGCGAAGATCATCAACTTCAGTCGGCCGAGCAATATGTTCGGCGTCGCGGTCAGCGTGCAGGTCAGTCCGCATGCGCGGCCCAGTTCAGTGATCGAATCGCTGGAGCGGGCGATGCAGGGCTGTCGGCAGTTACTCGACAACCCGGCGCCGAGTGTCGCGCTGAAAAGCTCCGGCAGCAGCGGCGCGGAATACGAGATCAGCGGTTTCGTCGCGTCGATGGGCGAGAAACGCGTGGTGCGCAATCAACTGTTTGATCTGGCGTACCGGCACTTGCAGGCGTCCGGGGTCAATCTGCTGTCGAGCGATGAAAGCAGCGCGCCGAGCAACCTGTCGCGGCCACGGGCATTGCTCGACAGTTCGCCGATCTTCTCGACGCTGCGTCAGGAAGAGAAAGAAACCTTCAGCCAGAACATGACCCTGCAAAATTTCCGCACTGGCGAGACGATCCTGGAGGCGGGGGAGGTCAGCGATCACTTGTTCATCATCGAGTCGGGCGTGGTCACAGTGACGCTGACCCGCCACGGCACGCCGTTCGAGTCAGGGCGCATGGGCCCGGGCGAAGTGATCGGCGAGGCGGGCATCCTTTCCGATACCTCGGTGCCGGCCAAGTTTGCCGCGAAAACCTTCTGCGCCCTGTACCGCATCGAAAAGACTTACCTGAAGCCGTGCCTCGATGCTCGCCACGACATCAGCGATGCTATGAAAACCTTGCTCGATTACCGCCTGCACAAGGCGCAATCGCTGACCGAGGAAGCGCCGGTGGTGGTGGCGAAAAAAGGCTTCCTGCAATGGCTGCGCAGTCGCGCCTGAATGGTTTATGCGTAGGCGGCGAGTTTCTGTTCCAGGTGCGCGCGCACTTGCGGCCATTCGTCGTCGATGATGCTGAAACGCACCGAGTTGCGTTTGCGCCCGTCCGGCATGATCCGTTCATGACGGACGATACCTTCCTGCTGCGCGCCGAGACGCAGGATCGCCTGGCGTGATTTCTGATTGTTCTCGTCGGTGGTGAACTGCACACGCACGCAATCGAGCACTTCGAAGGCGTGGCGCAGCATCAGGTATTTGGCTTCGGTGTTGACGAAGGATTTCTGCCAGCTCGCCGAGATCCAGCTGCTGCCGATTTCCAGCTTGCGATTGAGCGGATCGATCTTCCAGAAGCGTGTTGAGCCGATCACCTCGCCGGTGTCCTTCAAGACGATGACAAACGGCATCACCGTGCCGGCCTTGCGGCCGTCGAGGGCCTTTTTCAGATAGCTGTCGACGGTGCTGGCCGACGGCACAACGGTCACGGTGAGGTTCCACAATTCGCCGTCGGCAGCCGCATGGAGCAGGGCGGCGGCGTCGGAATACTCAAGCGGGCGCAGAAGGATGCGCTGACCTTGCAGCGTGGTTGGCATGGGATACAGGTCTCGGCAGAGCGGGCGAAGGGCGAGCGCCTATTACGCCGCAGCGGACGGATCCGATGCAACCGCTGCGATGTTCACGCGGTCACAATTTTCACAGCCCACGGGCAGGAGCCTCAGCCGATGAAAAACCTGCGGATCGCCACCTACAACGTCAACGGTTTACGCGCGCGTTTGCCGAATCTGCTCGATTGGCTCAAGCGCGAGCAACCCGACATCGCCTGCTTGCAAGAACTCAAATCGGTCGATTCGGCATTCCCCGCCGCCGAACTGGAAGCTGCCGGTTACGGCGCGATCTGGCAAGGTCAGGCGGCGTGGAATGGTGTGGCGATTCTTGCCCGAGATGCGCAGCCGCTGGAGAGCCGTCGCGGTTTACCGGGCGATCCCGACGACAAGCACAGCCGTTATCTGGAGGCTGCGGTGCACGGCGTGCTGGTCGGTTGCCTGTACCTGCCTAACGGCAATCCGCAGCCGGGGCCGAAATTCGATTACAAACTGGCGTGGTTCGAACGGTTGATCAGCTATGCGAAAGACCTGCAAAGCAGCGATCACCCGGTGGTGCTGGCCGGTGATTACAACGTCGTGCCCACCGACATGGACATCTACAACACCCGCTCATGGCTCAAGGACGCGCTGCTGCAACCCGAAAGCCGCGAGTGTTATCAGCGCCTGCTCGATCAAGGCTGGACGGATTCGCTGCGACATCTGTATCCCGAGGATCGCCTCTACACTTTCTGGGATTACTTCCGCCAACACTGGCAAACCAACTCCGGTTTGCGCATCGATCATCTGCTGCTCAACCCGGCATTGAGCCCGTATCTGTACGAAGCCGGCGTAGACGCGTGGGTGCGCAATGAACCGCACGCCAGTGACCATGCGCCAACGTGGATTCGCATCGGCTCACGCAAAAAGCGCTAGCAGGCGATTGGCGAAATCAATTGTCGAACTCAGTGGCTGATCCCGTATACATGGCGACCATCAACGCAGTGAACTGCGGCCCCATGCAAAAGGATTGAGCAATGAGCGAGCCACGCCTGACGAACCTGAAGCTGTACCTGCAACGTCTGGGTTTTGATGCACCGCCAGCGCCGACGCTGGAAAACTTGCGGCTGCTGCAATGGCGCCACACCGGGGTCTTTCCTTTCGAGAATCTGGCGACGATTACTGGCGCACCGGTGCTGATCGATCTGCCGTCCATTGAAGAAAAAATCCTGCTCGGCGGTCGCGGTGGCTACTGCTATGAGCTGAATAATCTGTTCTTCACCCTGCTGCTTGAGCTGGGCTTCGACGCTCGCGCCATCAGCGGCCGTGTGGTGATGAATCAGCCGGAAGGCAGCTGGACGGCGCGCACGCACCGCTTGAGTCTGGTCACCCTCGACGGCGTGCGCTACATCACCGACGTCGGTTTCGGCGGCATGGTGCCGACGGCGCCTTTAGTTCTCGACACCGAAGATGAGCAAACCACCCCGCACGAACCCTATCGCATCGACAAACAAGCCGAGGGCTACATGCTGCAAGCCAACGTCGCCGGCGAGTGGCGGCCGATGTACCTGTTCGACCTGCAACGCCAGGAAGACATCGATTTCACCATCGGCAACTGGTACGTCTCGGCCCATCCCGACTCTCCGTTTACCCAGCGCCTGATGGCGGCGCGTACCGGTGATGGCTGGCGCAAAACCCTCAACAACGGCAGTTTCGCCCTCCATCGCATGGGCGCGAGCAGCGAGCGGCGCGAAATCACCGAGGTGGCGGCATTGTTCGAACTGCTGGAGCAGGAATTCGACATTCACCTGCCGGACGTGCCGCATACACGGCATTCTCTTGAACGAATGATCGTACCGGCCAAAGCCTAAGGCTTGGCATCCGGTTCCAGCACCCGGCGAATTTCCCCGGCCGCTGCCGACAATTTTTTCTCAAGACTCTTGAGATCGGCGGCGGTAATGCCTTTGCTGAATTGCAGCGGATCGTCCTGGTCGTGCTTTTCGGCATCGAGCAAGGCATGGCGCAACGTGTTGTTGATCACCGTCTGATAACCAAACCCCTCGTTCTCCGCCACCGTGCGTGCGGCGTCGATCACGGCATCGTCGAGCATGATGGTGATCCGGGTTTTGCCCTTGGCGGACGCCACAGCGCCGCGTTTGCCTTGGGAGAAGTCATATTCGTCTTTCATTGGTTAAATCTCTTTAACAAAATACTCAAAATCATTATGCATATTTAATATGCATACAAAAGACTGCGACCGCACCGTCGGTCGCCATGAACACTTCAGCCTAGTGGGCGTTGGCGCAGATGCAGGTGAGGATGTGTTGCCGGATTTGTGGGCGTTGCGAGGCGCGGGCTAGAAGCTTGGATGGCTACCTATCCATTTTGTGACTGACAAGTTGTATACAACTCTATGGACATTTGTCCTGAGTATTGAATACAGTGTGCGCATAACAAAAACCAGGGAACCCCCCACCATGAAAACGCCCCATGTTTCACACCAACGGCCCGAGGACGAAAATCTCGGGGTCGGCGCGAATATGGCTTACGGCCTGCAACATGTTCTGACCATGTACGGCGGTATCGTTGCGGTGCCACTGATCATCGGCCAGGCGGCCGGCCTGTCGCCGGCAGACATTGGTTTGTTGATTGCTGCTTCATTGTTTGCGGGGGGGCTGGCGACGCTGCTGCAAACCCTGGGTCTACCGTTTTTTGGCTGTCAGTTGCCGCTGGTACAGGGCGTGTCGTTCTCCGGCGTGGCGACCATGGTCGCGATCGTCAGCAGCGGCGGGGAGGGCGGCTTCCAGTCGGTGCTTGGCGCCGTCATTGCGGCATCGCTGATCGGCTTGCTGATCACGCCGGTGTTCTCGCGCATTACCAAGTTCTTCCCACCATTGGTCACCGGTATTGTGATCACCACCATCGGCTTGACGCTGATGCCCGTGGCCGCACGCTGGGCGATGGGCGGCAACAGCCACGCGCCGGACTTCGGCAGCATGCAAAACATCGGTCTGGCGGCGGTGACGCTGGTGCTGGTGTTGCTGCTGAGCAAGGTGGGCAGCTCAACCATCTCGCGTCTGTCGATCCTGTTGGCCATGGTGATCGGTACGATACTGGCGGTATTCCTCGGTATGGCGGATTTCTCCAACGTCACCACCGGGCCGATGTTCGGCTTCCCGACGCCGTTCCACTTCGGCATGCCGACCTTCCACTTCGCTGCGATTCTGTCGATGTGCATCGTGGTCATGGTGACGCTGGTGGAAACCTCGGCGGACATTCTGGCGGTCGGTGAAATCATCGGCACCAAGGTCGACTCCAAGCGTCTGGGCAACGGTCTGCGTGCGGACATGCTGTCGAGTATGTTTGCGCCGATCTTCGGTTCGTTCACCCAGAGCGCTTTCGCCCAGAACGTTGGTCTGGTGGCGGTGACCGGGATCAAGAGCCGTTATGTGGTGGCCACCGGCGGCGTATTCCTGGTGATCCTTGGCCTGCTGCCGTTCATGGGTCGGGTTATCGCAGCGGTACCGACTTCGGTACTCGGCGGCGCCGGTATCGTGCTGTTCGGTACTGTGGCAGCGAGTGGTATTCGTACGCTGTCGAAGGTTGATTATCGCAACAACGTCAACCTGATCATCGTCGCCACCTCGATCGGTTTCGGCATGATCCCGATTGCCGCGCCGAACTTCTACGATCAGTTCCCAAGCTGGTTTGCGACCATTTTCCACTCGGGCATCAGCTCGTCGGCGATCATGGCGATCCTGCTGAACCTGGCGTTCAACCACTTCACTACTGGCAACTCCGATCAACAGTCGGTGTTTGCGGCGGCGGAAGAGCGGACTCTGCGTTATCGCGATCTGGATGCGCTGCGCGAAGGCGATTACTTCAGCGACGGCAAACTGCATGACTGCGACGGCAATGAAGTGCCGGTGATCGAGCCGGATGATCACGACCACGGCCATGGCGCGCCGAAAGTGCAGGTGAAAAGCAGCGAGCATGTCTGACCGCTGTAGCTGAATGGAAAAGGGCCGATCTGTTAATCAGATCGGCCCTTTTTGTTTGAAGATCAAAAGATCGCAGCCTTCGGCAGCTCCTACATGAAAACACCTATCCCCTGTAGGAGCTGCCGAAGGCTGCGATCTTTTGATCTTTTCGAGCGCCCACAAAAAAGCCCCTGAATCTTTCGATTCAGGGGCTTTGCTATTTGGCTCCACAACCTGGACTCGAACCAGGGACCCAATGATTAACAGTCATTTGCTCTACCAACTGAGCTATTGCGGAATTGGTGCGTATGTTACTGATTCAAAAAGAGAAGTCAAGCATCGATTGTGAAATTGAACGATTTGCCGGGATGAATGGTGGTTTGTCAGCGATTGGCGGTTACCAGATTCTCGCCAGAGGTCTACCATGGCCGCCCGGAAGTGGTAACACGCGCTACCGGCCATCCGCCGAAAAGGTACGCGCCATGCATCACATGATCTGTCAGTCCCGCAACAGCGAGGTGTTCGCATGAGCATCGCGCAAATCAGCCTGCCGAAAGGCGTCGGCCCTCACGCCGAAAAACTCCTCGATGCGATCACTCAGGCCGGCACCGCTGAAGAACTGAATCGCGCTGGCGGCAAGGCCGAAGGTTTTGTCCTCGGTCTGGAAAGCGCCAAGGCAATCAAGAGCCAGATCGCCGAATCGCTGTACGTTGTTTATGACGATGCCGCCAGTCAGCGCGCCACCGAATTGGCTTAACTGCCGAAGGTAATGGTGCCGAGCATCAGTTTGGCGTAAGCCGCCGTGGCTGCCAGTTGCACCAGCCACAGCACCAGACCGCCAAGAAACACCCCGGCCGCCACTTGCAGCACCAGGCTTTTTTCGCGTTTGGCCGAGGCGCGGGGGATGAAATCATCCAGATCGTCACGGTCGGCGCGCAGGTTGTCGTTTTTCATTGGGTTTCTCACAGAATTCGCAGGTTGACTCATAACCTGTAGGAGCAGAGCTTGCTCGCGAAGGCGTCTGGTCAGTCGCCATCATCACTGGCTGAACCACCGCTATCGCGAGCAAGCTTTGCTCCTACAATTTGGATTTGTGTGCAGTTTAGAGGGAATGTTGCATTCCTTCGGACAAATAAAAAACGGGAAGCCCCAAGGCTTCCCGTTTTTCATCACGCAGCGTTATCAGATGACCTGAACGATCGCGTCCGTTACAGCCTTGATGTTGCTCTGGTTCAGCGCGGCCACACAGATACGACCGGTATCCAGTGCGTAAATGCCGAACTCGTTTCGCAGGCGATGCACTTGTTCAGTGGTCAGGCCCGAGTAAGAGAACATGCCGCGCTGACGACCCACAAAGCTGAAGTCGCGGCCCGGGGCTTTCTCGGCCAGCAGGGCAACCATCTGCTCACGCATGCCGCGAATGCGCAGACGCATTTCCGCCAGTTCCGCTTCCCACTGCGCACGCAGTTCCGGGCTGTTCAACACCGCAGCAACGATGCTTGCACCGTGAGTCGGCGGGTTGGAGTAGTTGGTGCGGATCACGCGTTTGACTTGCGACAGCACGCGCGCGCTTTCTTCTTTCGATTCGCTGATGATCGACAGGGCGCCAACGCGCTCGCCGTACAGCGAGAACGACTTGGAGAACGAGCTCGAGACGAAGAAAGTCAGGCCGGATTCAGCGAACAGGCGCACAGCGGCGGCGTCTTCGTCGATACCGTCGCCAAAACCCTGGTACGCCATGTCGAGGAACGGCACGTGACCTTTGGCTTTAACAACGTCCAGCACGTTGTTCCAGTCCGCCGGGGTCAGGTCGACGCCGGTCGGGTTGTGGCAGCAAGCGTGGAGGATAACGATCGAGCCGTTCGGCAGGGCGTTGAGGTCTTCGAGCATGCCGGCACGGTTAACGTCGTGGGTGGCAGCGTCGTAGTAACGGTAGTTCTGCACCGGGAAACCGGCGGTTTCGAACAGCGCGCGGTGGTTTTCCCAGCTTGGGTCGCTGATCGCCACGACGGCGTTCGGCAGCAGTTGCTTGAGGAAGTCAGCACCGATTTTCAGGGCGCCAGTACCGCCGACGGCCTGAGTGGTGATGACGCGACCGGCGCTGATCAGCGGCGAGTCATTGCCGAACAGCAGTTTCTGCACGGCCTGGTCGTAGGCAGCGATGCCATCGATCGGCAGGTAACCGCGCGAAGCGTGTTGAGCGACGCGAATCGTCTCGGCTTCAATAACGGCGCGCAGAAGTGGAATTCGCCCCTCTTCGTTGCAGTAAACGCCAACGCCCAGGTTGACCTTGGTGGTCCGGGTATCGGCGTTGAATGCTTCGTTGAGGCCCAGGATTGGATCGCGGGGTGCCATTTCGACAGCGGAGAACAGGCTCATTATTACGGCGGCTCTGAATGGATAGTGGAGGGACGTGTGGCGCTCCAGCCGAATGCACTAGAGCGGTGCACAAACGGGGAGCTAGTATAGAGGCCATCTGCGAGCAATGGCGACAGGCGATTCGGCTTTTCAGGTAAGTTTTTGCGATTATTTCTTGACCGTTAGTCGATTGGCCGTGTCAGAGACTTTACCGGATGTAGGACGTTTGCCTTGAAAGCAGAGGCAATCGCCACCACATTGAGCACAATCCAGGTTTTTTCTTGCGCGACACCGGTCGTTTGCGGTTGTCCCCGTGGTGCTCCGCTTTGCGCGGAACGCCGCGATCCCAGAGGTGTATATGTCCGAATTCCAGCTCGTCACTCGCTTTGAGCCCGCCGGCGATCAGCCGGAAGCCATCCGCCAATTGGTCGAGGGTATCGAAGCCGGGCTGGCGCACCAGACGCTGCTCGGTGTGACCGGTTCGGGCAAGACCTTCAGCATCGCCAATGTCATCTCGCAGATTCAGCGCCCGACGCTGGTGCTGGCGCCGAACAAAACCCTCGCCGCGCAGTTGTACGGCGAATTCAAGGCGTTCTTCCCGAACAACGCCGTTGAATACTTCGTTTCCTACTACGACTACTACCAGCCCGAAGCCTATGTGCCGTCGTCCGACACCTTCATCGAGAAGGATGCGTCGATCAACGACCACATCGAGCAGATGCGCCTGTCCGCGACCAAAGCGTTGCTGGAGCGAAAAGACGCGATCATCGTCACCACGGTGTCGTGCATCTACGGTCTCGGTAGCCCGGAAACCTATTTGAAAATGGTCTTGCACGTCGATCGCGGTGACAAGCTCGATCAGCGCGCACTGCTGCGCCGTTTGGCCGACCTGCAATACACCCGCAACGACATGGATTTCGCCCGCGCGACCTTCCGTGTGCGCGGCGACGTGATCGACATTTACCCGGCGGAATCCGATCTGGAAGCGATCCGCATCGAACTGTTCGATGACGAAGTCGAAAGTATTTCCGCATTCGACCCGCTGACCGGCGAAGTCATTCGCAAGATGCCGCGCTTCACCTTTTACCCGAAGAGCCACTACGTGACGCCTCGGGAAACCCTGCTCGACGCCATCGAACACATCAAAGTCGAACTGCAGGAACGCCTCGAATACCTGCGCAGCAACAACAAACTGGTCGAGGCTCAGCGCCTTGAACAGCGCACCCGTTTCGACCTGGAGATGATCCTCGAACTGGGTTACTGCAACGGCATCGAAAACTACTCGCGCTACTTGTCCGGGCGTCCGGCCGGTGCCGCGCCGCCAACCCTTTACGATTATCTGCCGGCGGATGCCTTGCTGGTGATCGACGAATCCCACGTCAGCGTGCCGCAGGTTGGCGCGATGTATAAGGGCGACCGTTCGCGTAAGGAAACCCTCGTCGAATATGGTTTCCGCCTACCGTCCGCACTGGATAACCGGCCGATGCGTTTCGATGAGTGGGAAGGGGTGAGCCCGCAGACCATTTTCGTTTCGGCGACGCCGGGCAACTACGAAGCCGAGCACGCCGGGCGCGTGGTCGAGCAACTGGTGCGTCCGACCGGGCTGGTCGATCCGCAGATTGAAGTGCGCCCGGCGCTGACGCAGGTCGACGATCTGCTGTCGGAAATCTCCAAGCGCGTAGCGATCGAAGAGCGCGTGCTGGTCACTACGCTGACCAAGCGCATGGCCGAAGACCTCACCGATTACCTTGCCGATCACGGCGTGCGCGTGCGTTATTTGCACTCGGACATCGACACGGTGGAGCGCGTCGAAATCATCCGCGATCTGCGCCTTGGTACGTTCGATGTGCTGGTCGGCATCAACCTTCTGCGTGAAGGTCTGGACATGCCGGAAGTGTCGCTGGTGGCGATTCTCGATGCGGACAAGGAAGGTTTCCTGCGTTCCGAACGTTCGTTGATCCAGACCATCGGCCGTGCGGCGCGTAACCTCAATGGCCGCGCGATTCTCTACGCCGACCGCATGACCGGTTCGATGGAGCGGGCGATTGGCGAGACCGAACGACGTCGCGACAAGCAAATCGCCTTCAACCTGGAAAACGGCATCACCCCGAAAGGTGTGTTCAAGGACGTCGCCGACATCATGGAAGGCGCCACCGTGCCGGGCTCGCGCAGCAAGAAGCGCAAAGGCATGGCCAAGGCTGCTGAAGAGAACGCCAAGTACGAAGCCGAATTGCGCTCGCCGAGCGAAATCACCAAGCGTATTCGTGCGCTGGAAGAGAAGATGTATCAGCTGGCGCGGGATCTGGAGTTTGAAGCGGCGGCGCAGATGCGCGATGAGATTGCCAAACTGCGCGAACGGCTTTTGGCTGTTTGATTTGTGCTGTCTGGTCGGGCCTCATCGCGAGCAGGCTCACTCCTACAGGGGTCTGTGGCGTTCACAAGACCTGTAGGAGTGAGCCTGCTCGCGATTGAGGCGACGCGGTCTTAATGAGACTCCCCGGCCTTCAACCCCTCCGGCAATTTTTTGGTCAGTAGAATCGCCAACATACTGACCCCCAGCGCAATCCCGACAAAGTGAAACGCATCGTTGTAAGCCATGATCGCCGCCTGCTGATGGACGATCTCACTCAACTTGCCCAACGCCGCCGTGTCACTGCCAAACCGATCCGTCATCGACGCCAACCGCTCGGCCACCTGCGGATTGGTCGGCACCACCGCCTCGCGCAAATAATCGAAGTAGGTCTTGGTGCGCGCATCCAAAAGCGTCGCCAGCAAGGCAATGCCGATCGCACCGCCGAGGTTACGCAAGATGTTGAACAGGCTCGACGCCGACCCCGCGTCCTGCGGCAGGATGTACGCCGTGGCAATCAGCGAAATGGTCACCATGATCAACGGCTGCCCAAGTGCTCGGACAATCTGAATCTGATTGAACTGCGGCCCGGCGAAATCCGGGTTGAGCACTCCCGACGAAAAACTCGCCAGACCAAACAGTCCAAACCCCAGCGTGCACAGCCATTTTGGCGAAATGATCTTCATCAGCTTCGGTACCAGCGGAATCAGAAACAGCTGCGGCACGCCCATCCACATGATCACTTCGCCGATCTGCAGGGCGTTGTAGTTCTGGATCTGCGCCAGGTACAGCGGCAACAGATAAATCGAGCCGTACAACCCGACACCCATGCCCAGGCTGGAAATACTCGATAAACCGAAATTGCGATTACGCAGAATGCCAAGGTTGATCAGCGGATTGGGTTTGGAAATCTGCACGATGACAAAGGTGATCAGACTCACCAGCGCAATGCTGCCCAGCGTCACGATCAGGCTCGATTCCAGCCAGTCCTTGCGATGGCCTTCCTCGAGAAAAACCTGCAAGCAACCGAGGCCGATGCCCAGCGTGAGGATGCCGGTGTAATCGGTGCTTTTGAGCAATTCCCAGTGCGCTTCTTTCTTTTCCAGCCCATACATCAACCCGGCGATCATGATCAGGCCCGGCGGGATGTTGATATAGAAGATGTATTCCCAGCCCCAGTTTTCCGTGAGCCAGCCGCCCAGCGTCGGGCCGATTGACGGCGCAAACGTCGCGGTCATGGCGAACATCGCCATGCCTTTGGCGCGGTGGTGTTCGGGGAGTTTGATCAGGGTCAGGGTGAACGCCAGCGGGATCAGCGCGCCGCCGGTGAAGCCTTGCATGGCGCGAAAGACGATCATGCTCTCCAGGCTCCAGGCCATCGAGCACAGCAGCGATGAAACCAGAAAGCCCAGCGACACCCAAACCGCCAGTCGTCGCGCCGACAGCAACTGCACCAGCCACGCGGTCAGCGGGATCATGATGATTTCCGCGACCAGATAGGAGGTGGAAATCCACGAACCTTCTTCCAGCGTCGCCGACAGCGCGCCCTGAATGTCTTTCAGCGAAGAGTTGGTGATCTGGATGTCGAGCACGGCCATAAAGGCGCCGAGCATTACGCTCATCACCGCGATCCAATCGCGCCGGGTCGGTTCGCCGACCGGGCGGATCAGCGAATCACCGGCCATCTTCAGGGGCGTCTTTGATGTTCACAGTCGCGGTGACCGACATGCCCGGACGGATTTTGCCGTGCAGCGGGTTATCGGCTTTGAAGGTCAGTTTCACCGGAATCCGTTGCACGACTTTGGTGAAGTTGCCGGTGGCGTTGTCCGGTGGCAGCAGGCTGAACTGCGCGCCAGATGCGGCGAACAGGCTCTCGACCCGCGCTTCGATCGGCGTGTCGCCATACGCATCGAAGGTCAGCTCGGCTTTTTGTCCCGGCTGCATGTGGCCGATCTGGGTTTCCTTGAAGTTGGCCTGTACCCAGATGTCTTCGTCCGGAACGATCGACAGCAAATAGGCGCCGGCCTGCACCACTTGACCATTGCGCGCGGCGCGTTGACCGACGAGGCCGCTGATCGGCGCGTGGATTTCGCTGCGGGTCAGGTTGAGTTCGGCTTGCGCGAGATCGGCGCGGGCGTTGGCGATCTGTGCGTCGAGGCGTTTGATTTCAGCGTTCAGGGCGTTGACCTGCTGACGCTGACCTTGCGCGTCAGCCTGGGCCTTGGCCACTTGCGAGCGGGCGATGTGAGCATCGGCGGAGAGGGTGGTCACGCGTTCTTCGGAAACGTAACCGGGTTTGCGCAGAGTTTCGGCGCGCGACAAATCCATCTGCGAGCGGCCGAGCGTGGCTTGTGTAGTCGCTACTTGCGCATCGCTGGCGGCGATCAGGCTCGATTGCTGGGTCAATTTGCTTTGCGCTTGCAGGCGTTCGGCTTCGCGGGTGGCGAGGGCGGCATTGGCGCGGTCTACCGCGAGGCGGAAATCATTCGGTTCGAGGCGCACCAGCAACTGGCCTTCTTCCACGTGCTGATTGTCCTGCACCAGCACTTCGTCGATGCGCGCGCCCAATTGGCTCGAGACACGAGTGATCTCACCCTGGACATAGGCGTTGTCGGTGCTTTCATAAAAGCGTCCCTTGAAGAACCAGTGGGCGAAGAAGCCCCCGGCAATCAGCAGGACGAGCAGCAGGAAAATAAACAGGCGACGCTTGAGTTGGGCAGGCATGGGGCAAACTGTAGTCGAGGAATTGTAAGGAAAGTTATCAGCAGGCAAATTTGGCATACAGCCGATAAACGGTAAATGCCATCTGTTGATATTCCGCCATTCATCACGGCTTACGGGCCTTACAGACGCAAACTTGGCTTAAATGCCCTGCCCGCTGGAGCGGGGCGGGTGTCGCCTGTTACCATTCGCCGCTTGATTGTTTTGCTTTTCATTATTTTCGAGACATGCCATGACCACCGTCCGCACTCGCATCGCGCCATCGCCTACCGGGGATCCCCACGTAGGTACCGCTTACATCGCATTGTTCAACTACTGCTTTGCCAAGCAGCACGGCGGTGAGTTCATCCTGCGGATCGAAGACACCGACCAGTTGCGTTCGACCCGCGAGTCCGAACAGCAGATCTTCGACGCCCTGCGCTGGTTGGGCATCGACTGGAGCGAAGGCCCGGACGTTGGCGGCCCGCACGGCCCGTATCGCCAGAGCGAGCGCGGCGATATTTACCAGAAGTACTGCCAGCAACTGGTCGACATGGGTCATGCGTTCCCATGCTTCTGCACCGCTGAAGAACTCGATCAGATGCGCGCCGAGCAAATGGCTCGCGGCGAAACGCCACGCTACGACGGCCGCGCGCTGCTGCTGTCGAAAGAAGAAGTCGCAGCCCGTCTGGCCGCCGGCGAACCCCACGTGATCCGCATGAAAGTGCCGAGCGAAGGCGTTTGCGTGGTGCCGGACATGCTCCGTGGCGACGTCGAGATCCCGTGGGATCGCATGGACATGCAAGTGCTGATGAAGACCGACGGCCTGCCGACGTACTTCCTCGCCAACGTGGTCGACGATCACCTGATGGGCATCACCCACGTGCTGCGCGGCGAAGAGTGGCTGCCATCGGCACCAAAACTGATTCTGTTGTACGAATACTTCGGCTGGGAACAACCGGAGCTGTGCTACATGCCGCTGTTGCGTAACCCGGACAAGAGCAAGCTGTCCAAGCGCAAGAACCCGACCTCGGTGACGTTCTACGAGCGCATGGGCTTCATGCCGGAAGCGATGCTCAACTACCTCGGCCGCATGGGCTGGTCGATGCCGGACGAGCGCGAGAAGTTCTCGCTGCAGGAAATGGTCGACAACTTCGACCTCAAGCGTGTCTCGCTGGGCGGGCCGATCTTCGACATCGAGAAGCTGTCGTGGCTCAACGGCCAGTGGCTGCGTGATCTGCCGGTGGAAGAGTTCGCCAGCCGTCTGCAGACCTGGGCGTTGAACCCGGAATACATGATGAAGATCGCGCCGCTGGTGCAGGGTCGCGTTGAAACTTTCAGCCAGGTTGCACCGCTGGGCGGGTTCTTCTTCGCCGGTGGCGTCAATCCGGATGCCAAACTGTTCGAATCGAAAAAGCTCTCGGGCGATCAGGTTCGTCAGTTGATGCAGTTGATCCTGTGGAAGCTGGAAAGCCTGCGTCAGTGGGAGAAAGACAACATCACCGCAACGATTCAGGCAGTGGTTGAATCGCTGGAATTGAAACTGCGTGATGCGATGCCGCTGATGTTTGCGGCGATCACTGGTCAGGCGAGCTCGGTGTCGGTGCTCGATGCGATGGAAATCATTGGCCCGGATCTGACCCGCTTCCGTCTGCGTCAGGCGATTGACCTGCTGGGCGGTGTGTCGAAGAAAGAAAACAAAGAGTGGGAAAAGCTCCTGGCCGCTATTGCCTAAACGCTTTGCCTTCCTGTAGGAGCTGCCGAAGGCTGCGATCTCTTGATCTTATTTTCAAAAGATAAAGTCAAAAGATCGCAGCCTGCGGCAGCTCCTACAGGTCTGTGTGACATCCCGAGTCCCGAATTTACGGGGGGAGGGCGGTAAGTGATTGTTATGCCGACGAAAAACTTTGAAAAATTTCAAAAATAAGTTTGACAGGCTTTCGATACGCCCTTAAGATTCGCCCCGTCCTCAGCGATGACATCAACGATGAGGGGCTATAGCTCAGCTGGGAGAGCGCCTGCATGGCATGCAGGAGGTCAACGGTTCGATCCCGTTTAGCTCCACCAATTTTACACTTCGAGGTCTGGCCACACCGGCCTTGAAGCGATCAGCACTCAGTGTTGGTCTGTTGTATAGAAGGGTTTGCGTCCCCTTCGTCTAGTGGCCTAGGACACCGCCCTTTCACGGCGGTAACAGGGGTTCGAGTCCCCTAGGGGACGCCAGTTTTACAGAAGTGATGTTGCAAAATGTCACTCCGCCGCGAGGCGATAAATCGGGGCTTTAGCTCAGCTGGGAGAGCGCCTGCATGGCATGCAGGAGGTCAGCGGTTCGATCCCGCTAAGCTCCACCAATTTTACAGTTCAAGGTCTGGCCACACCGGCCTTGAATCGATCAGCACTCAGCACTGATCAGTTGTATAGAAGGTTTGTGTCCCCTTCGTCTAGTGGCCTAGGACACCGCCCTTTCACGGCGGTAACAGGGGTTCGAGTCCCCTAGGGGACGCCACGATTACCCGCTCTGCGGGATTTTATAAGGGTCATTCAATTATTGAATGGCCCTTTTGTTTGTCTGGCGTTTGGCCAATTCTCCTATTTCCTAAACTGTGCTTCAGACCAGCGGTCATATCCTTGACTTGCAGAATATTATTATGCGAATAATATTCTAGTCGTAATATTCGGAGGCAACGATGAACGATAAAAAAGCTCAAACCCGCGAACGCATCCTCAAGGCTGCCAGCGCTGCACTGATCCAGCGCGGCCCGGCAGACCCTAGCGTGGGCGAAGTGATGGGTGCAGCCGGCCTGACGGTTGGCGGCTTCTACGCGCACTTCGAAAGCAAGGACGCGATGATGCTCGAAGCGTTCAAACAGCTTCTTGGCCGCCGCCGCGACCTGATTGCCGACATGGATGCCGAACTGACCGGTGAAGAACGCCGCGCGCTGGTGGCTGCGTTCTACCTGTCGCGCAAGCACCGTGATTCCAGCGAAGCGGCCTGCCCGATTCCGGCGTCGATCGGTGAGTTGGGGCGTCTGCCGGAATCGTTCCGCATCGCGCTGAACGAACACCTGGAATTGATGATTGCGCAGTTGGCGTCCAGCCCTGAGGACACCGACAAAGCCCTGGCCGACGTGGCCTTGATGGTGGGTGGTCTGGCTCTCGCAAGAGCGCTAGGCCCTGGTGATTTATCCGATCGATTGCTGCGCGCTGCCAAGTCGGCGGTGCGTTGACCTGAAGGCAACACGCCTGAGGAGAGAGCGATGAGCACGTTGAAATGGGTTCGTGGCGTTAATGGCACCTTAGGCTGGTTTGCACCGAAATTAGTGGCGAGCAAAATGCGTCTGGCGTTCATGACGCCGCGCGCGCTGCCACTGCGCGACTGGGAACTGCCGATGTTGGCCAGTGCCGAGCGCATCACCTTGCGTTTCGGCCTCTCGGCATTGCGCTGGGGTCAAGGCCCTGCTGTGCTGCTGATGCACGGTTGGGAAGGGCGGCCCACCCAGTTCGCCGCGCTGATCACGGCGCTCGTCGATGCCGGTTACACCGTCGTTGCGCTCGATGGCCCGGCACACGGCCGCTCACCGGGGCGTGAAGCCAACGTCGTCCTGTTCGCCCGCGCCATGCTCGAAGCCGCCGCCGAATTGCCGCCACTGCAAGCGGTCATCGGTCACTCCATGGGCGGCGCCAGCGCGATGCTTGCCGTGCAACTGGGTTTGCGCACCGAAACCCTCGTCAGCATCGCCGCGCCGGCGCGCATTCTCGGGGTGCTGCGCGGGTTTGCCCGCTACGTCGGCATGCCACCCAGAGCGCGCTCCGCATTTATCCGCCAGGTCGAGCAAGACGTTGGCATGCGCGCCGCGACCCTCGATGTCGCCCACTATCAACTGGATATGCCGGGCCTGATCGTGCATGCCGAAGACGATAACTTTATCTCGGTCAAAGAATCGCAACTGATCCACGAATCCTGGTTCGACAGTCGCCTGCTGCGCCTTGAGGGCGGTGGTCATCAACGTGTACTCGCCGACCCGCGCGTGATTGATGGCGTGTTATCACTGCTCGCCGGTCGTAGCCTCCAGGCGCGCCAATCGGCGTGAGCTCCGTTACACTGCCCCGGTTGAATAAACTGACCGGGAGTGGGGCATGGGCTGGGATCGGGCAACGCCGTTTACCATTGATCTGCAAGTAGGCGCCGAGGACATCGACGGGCTGGGCCACGCGAACAACGCGGTCTACGTGACCTGGCTCGAGCGCTGCGCATGGCGCCACTCGCAACGTCTGGGGCTGGATCTGGTTGAATATCGGCGCCTGGATCGGGCAATGGCTGTGGTGCGCCACGAAATCGATTATCTGGCAGCGGCCTATGAAGGCGATGAGTTGCAATTGGCGACGTGGATCGTCGATTGGGATCAACGCTTGAAAATGACCCGGCACTTTCAGTTGATCCGCCCGAGCGACAACACCACGCTGCTGCGCGCGCAAACCACGTTTGTCTGCATCGAACTGTCGACCGGCAAACCCAAGCGCATGCCGGCCGAGTTTATCGAAGGCTATGGCCCGGCGATCCTGACCCCGGCCTGACACAATCCCTGTAGGAGCTGCCGCAGGCTGCGATCTTTTGATCTTGATTATAAAAAACAACATCAAAAGATCGCAGCCTTCGGCCGCTCCTACAAGGGATCTGCGATTTCCCGCGATATCCAGTAAACTGCCGCACGTTTTTTCCTTAAGTAGTGTTTTCCCCATGCAAATTGCTCTGGCGCCCATGGAGGGGTTGGTCGACGACATCCTCCGCGACGTGCTGACCCGCGTTGGCGGCATCGACTGGTGCGTGACCGAATTCATTCGGGTCAACGACCAGTTGCTCACCCCGGCGTACTTCCACAAGTTCGGCCCCGAGCTGCTCAACGGCGCCCGCACCGCTTCCGGCGTGCCGCTGCGCGTGCAATTGCTCGGTTCCGACCCGGTGTGCCTGGCGGAAAACGCTGCGCTGGCCTGCGAGCTCGGCTCCGAAGTGATCGACCTCAACTTCGGCTGCCCGGCCAAGACCGTGAACAAATCCCGTGGCGGCGCGGTACTGCTGAAAGAGCCCGAGCTGCTCAACCAGATCGTCGAACACGTGCGTCGTGCCGTGCCTGTGCACATTCCGGTGACCGCGAAAATGCGCCTCGGCTTCGACAGCCCCGACGGCTCGCTGGTATGCGCCACGGCGTTGGCCGAAGGCGGTGCTGAACACATCGTGGTTCACGCGCGAACCAAAATGGACGGCTACAAACCGCCGGCGCACTGGGAGTGGATCCCGCGCGTGCAGGACGTGGTCAAGGTGCCGGTGTTCGCCAATGGCGATATCTGGAGCGTCGAAGACTGGCGCCGTTGCCGCGAAATCAGTGGCGTCGAAGACATCATGCTCGGTCGCGGTCTGGTGTCGCGCCCGGATCTGGCCAAACAAATCGCCGCTGCCCGTGCCGGTGAAGAAGTCGTCGAGATGACTTGGGCGGAACTGATGCCGTTGATCCAGGACTTCTGGTTGCAAGCCAAAGCACAGATGACCGCTCGCCAATCGCCGGGCCGTTTGAAGCAATGGCTGGCGATGCTGACGCGCAATTATCCTGAGGCGACCGAACTGTTTACCGTGCTGCGCCGTGAGACTGAGCCGGATCACGTTTCGCGTTTGCTCGGTTTGCCGGTTGCCGAAGCCGCCTGAAAAAAAATCTGCAAATAGTCTCTTGAAAACAAATCAGCGGTCCCTATCTAGGGGGTACGCGATGCCGAATTCGGGTCGCGGAGTCAAAAAAACTTGCTGATTGTTTTCAGGAGATTTGAACCATGAGTACTGCATTTTCCCTCGCGCCACTGTTCCGTTCCTCGGTGGGCTTCGACCGTTTCAACGACCTGTTCGAAACCGCCCTGCGCAATGAGCCAGGCAGCAGCTACCCACCTTACAACGTGGAAAAACACGGTGACGACCAATACCGCATCGTTGTAGCGGCAGCCGGTTTCCAGGAAGAAGACCTGGAACTGCAAGTCGAGAAAGGTGTGCTGACCATCAGTGGCGGCAAGCGTGATGCCAACGAAGGCGTGACCTTCCTGCATCAGGGCATTGCCCAGCGTGCTTTCAAGCTGTCCTTCCGCCTCGCCGATCACATCGAGATCAAGGCAGCGGATCTGAGCAACGGCCTGCTGAGCATCGACCTGCTGCGCGTGATTCCGGAAGAAGCGAAAGCCAAACGCATCCCGATCAATGGGGGGCAGAAGCCGGCGTTGCAGCACTGAGTCATGTGCTGCAACACAATCGTCTGAACGGACGATGAGCCGCTGAATGAAGGCCCCGATACGTCGGGGCCTTTTTTGTGGGCGAAAGAAACCCGACGCAACGTTTGCTGCTGCTGTTGCGGCTCTTTACAATCCGCGCCAACAAGGCCGGCACTCCCTAATTCCCGCTGGCCCCGGAGCCTTTGTTCATGGACGAAATGGAACAGCGCTGGCTATATGCGCTTTCTGCGCCTTTGGTCGCCCTCAATCCCGACGCCGATTACACCGCACCCACCTATTGCTTCGACCTCAAACATGTCGATGTCGAAGGCGGTTGGGGCATCACTACGCGCGAACAACTGTTGGACATGCTGCGTACTGCCGATGATGGCCACGCTACGCAGTTGAACGAAGCCTATCGGCAGTGGGAGCGGTGTCTGCCGTCCGAATGGCAGGCCTTGCTCGCAACACTCGACACCCGCCAGCGAGCTTTCTACGAATTCGCCAGTCGCACATTTGGCGAGTGTGGCTCAGGTGGTATCCGTGCCTGGGACCTTGGCCGCATGGGTTTTCTGCTGCGCTCTGCGGTGCTGCACGGCTGGATCGATCTCACCGAAAGCCTTTGGCTGCACGGTCGCATGGCAGCACGCGCGCGCTACTACTACGACAGTTGGACGAGCTACCTGAACGGCTTTGTCTTCGGCAAAGCCTTCTGGCATTGCCTAGGCAACAAGGATGAAGAGCTAGAGCACGAATATGACCGGCAAGGCGATTACATAGGCACCACCGTGGTCATCAGAAAGCTTGATCGTGATGCGCGCGCGCTGTTCGCGCAATTGCCGTGGGATATGCCCCTGCATCTACCCGAGCGGCCTGATTCGCTAGGGGAGTTCGACTGGTCATGAGCTGCTGGATTCGCTTGGGTATCGAGCCCACCAAAGACAACGACGTGATTCGCGGCGCCTATCGCGCGCGCTTGCCGCAGCACCACCCGGAAACCGATCCGGAAGGTTTTCAGGCGCTGCGTGAGGCCTATGAACTGGCATTGCGCTTTGCCCGCGAGGAAGTCGCCGAGCCGGATCAACCGGTTGCCCATGAGGTCAGTCCTGCCGATCAGACGATGGCCGACTTTGAAGCATTGCTGCTTGATCCAGCACGTCGCTTCCACCCGGCGGCCTGGCAGGCATTCAACCTTGAACTGGACCGTCTGCCGCTGGAGGTGCTGGACGACGTTTGCTGGTCATTGCTGCGCGAGTTGCTCGACGCCGGCCCGATTTCCCATGTTTGCGCCCGTTTGTTGGCCCAGCGCCTGGGCTGGGCAAGCCGCATGCTGGATCTGGATTTCGACAACGCGCGGTATGTCGACGAGTTTTTGCAGCGGATCAGCGCGGCGGATCCGTTCGACACCTCGTTGATGAGCCATTGGCCCGCTGTCGCGCAGTTGGAAACACTCTGGTACGTGCGCACCCTGAATCACCTGCACCGCGAAGCATCGCTCGACGACTACCGTCATTTCGCCGGCCTGCACACCTGCATCCCGCTGCCTGTTGATGACGGGTTGTTGCAACGCCTGGCCATACAGTTCAGTCAGGCTGATATCGCCAACAAAAATTTTCTCGACATTATCAGCGAGCAGCATCGGCTTGCGCCTGAAGATGTTGACTGGCTGTATCTGTTGGCCTGTCAGCGCAGTGCGCTGGGAATGGAAGAGTTGGCACTGCAGGCGTGGGTGCGGCTCTGGCGCGAACATCAGCATCCAAAAGCGGCTACGTGGTTACTGGCATTGTGCGCGCGTCACCAGCCTCAGCGATTGCCGCTGCTGATTCAGGCTTTTGATCGTCTGGAAAACTTCCGTGACTGGTCCGAGGATCTCAGCGATGTCACCCAAGAATACGGCAGTCCATCGCAGCGTCCGGAAACACTCGGGCGTTGGTTCCGGGCCAGGCAGCTCGAGTTGCAGGACATTGCCGGTGCATTTGTCGAATGGCGTATCAGTGGTGACGAGCTGCCGTTGTTGGCGACGCTGATCATTGACAATGATGACCGGGCGCTGCAAATGCTCTACCAGCATGCCTGGGCTTTGCACCGTGGTGATGTGCCATTGCTGCAACGCATCATGGAGGCACCTGTGCCGGCGGATGTGCTCGATCAACTGGTGCTGGAGGGCTTGCAGTATCAGGCCGGTCAGCAGATCTGCTGGTTGACCCAGGCACCGATTCCTCAGGCCCTGGAAGCGTTTCTGGCTAGCGACTCGGCATCGACACCCCCGCCGGGGCTGGAAAAGGGCGAACCGCTTGAGCTCAGTCTGCTGTGGATGCGCCGTTTGCGCGCTTACGACGCCCGATCGCTGGCGCGGCTTGCCGAAGCGTTCAGTCTGGACAAACGTGATGAACGGCTCGCGGGGCTTAAGTTGCAAGTGCAACTGGCCGCGCACGGCATGCTGCTGCCGGCCATTGATAGCCATTCTGATGTCTGGGAATGGCATCGTCAGGCGATTTACCTGCTGGCCACCCTCGACGATCCGACGCGTTGGCTGGACGCGCAATCGGCACACTGCGTCGACACCATGAACATTGCGCGCGAACACCCGTTGGCCCGTTTGCAGCCGCTGCTCTGTCGCCTGAATCGCGAGCAGGGCAGTGCCAGTGGCCTGCTCGGCTGGCTGCAAGCGGTTGATCCGGTGCACTCGCTGCTCGCGCGTAAGTTGTTCAGTGTGCATGAGGCGCTCGACAGCACCCGACTGTTGGGAAATGACCGTCTGTTCGAGTGCATGCGCAGCGACATCGCCAGCTTCAACGAGGATTTGCTCGGGCGCATGCTCTTGGGCGGCGTCCTTTACCACGATCCGTTGCTCACTGCGCAACAGCGCAAATACCTGCTGGGAAGTATCACTGAGGTGGTCAATCCTCAAGACTGGTTCGACGGCTTCCGTCACAGTCTGATCAAGGGTGAGCCTGTTCACCCGCCCCGTGAGGCTCTCACGGAGGAGGGTATCAGCGACGCCTTTTACCTGGCACTGGATGTGCTGAAGGATCTCGTGCGTTTTGGCAATCTGGGCGTGCCAAGACAGAAAATCCTGTTACGCATGCAGCGGGCCAAGGATGACCCGGAAAACGGACTCGGTCTGCGCTTCGCATTCAGCGCATTGCTGTCGTGGTCGGAGCGTTTGCTGCTAGCCAAGGCAGAGACCCGTCCAACTCCCGCCAGTGCGTTCTGGCGCCTGGGCACCCGGCTGGGACGCGGGGCGTTTATCTGGCAAGTGATTGGCGCGTTGCTGGTAACGCCCGTGGCGGCGTTGCTCAGCGGTACGCCTGTGTCCGGCATCGTCGTGTTGCTGCTGGGCCTGGCGTTCCTGCTAGGTGCGATCCTGCGCCGTTTGCATGACATGGGGCGGGGCATTCCGATGTTGCTGATTTTGGTAATCCTGTCGCCGGTATTGCCATTCCTGCCGCTGATACTGTTCGGTTTTCCCGGAGAGACGCTGCCCAATCGTTATGGCGTGCCGCCGGACAGTGGCGGTGAAGACACCCTGTCCGGTGGTTTGCAGGCGACCTTGCGGCGACTCATCGGCTAGAGGCGCAACTCATCCAGTGCCTTGTTGAGTTGTGAGCGGTGGTTGGCGATTTCTTCCGATCGCTGGCTGCCCAGCACCGTATTGAAACTGTCCAGCCAGTCGGCAATCCGCTGGCGCTCTTCGCCCAGACTTTGCGTCCACGCCCGTTCCAGTCGAGCCAGCAGGGTTCGGTTGGGCAAAGTGTCGCGGGGGTGAATTTTCAGCGTACTCAAGCGTTCATGACTGGTTTGCCGCGATTGCGCATCGAGTCCGGTCGGGCTGCGGTCAATGCTGTGGCTGTGGCGTTCGCCCGTCTCAGGCAGGGTGACGTCAACTTCGAGCAAACCGTTGATGTCATAACTGAAGCGCACATCCAGCGCCTGGATATCATCCCTGGGCGTCAGCGTGACATCGAAAGCATCGATAAAGATGTTGTCGCGCACCCACGGACGTTCGCCCTGATAGACCGCAATACGGATCACTTCCTGTCGAGGAGAGGTTGTGTGGTAACGCTCCACCCTTGAGGTCGGGATGATGGTGTTGCGCTCGATAATGGGCGAAAACGCGCCTTTGATGCCTTCTCCACGCATGGTCGAAATGCCCAGCGTGTAGGGGCAGACATCGGTCAGGATCAACTCTTCTACTGCACCGTCACGCGCCTTGCACGCCGCTTGCGTCGCCGCGCCGAGCGCCACAATGGTATCCGGATCAAGATGCCGATAAGGCAGGCGCCCGAACAGCGTGGCAACCATTTGCTGCACCGCCGGCATGCGCGTGGCACCGCCGACCAGCACCAGGCTGTCGAGGTCGCGCGGCTTGAGGCGGGCATCGCGCAGCGCCTGTTCGATCGGCGCACGCAAACGGGCCAGCAGCGGTTCCCAGATCTTTACCGCAGCCGCTTCGTCCAGTGACCATTCGAAGGTCTTGTCGGCGTGGCGCCAGCTCAGTTGTTGAATACCTTCGCCGAGTTTGCATTTGAGCTGTTCCAGCGCATCACCGAGGCTGGCCATGCTTTGCGCATCGACCATGGCCGGGGTCAGTTGCCAGTGTTTCAGGCAGGCCTGCAGCAGCGCGGCGGTGAAGTCTTCGCCGCCGAGAAAGTTGTCACCGGTCGACGCGTGTACTTCGATCAGTGGTAACGCATATTCCAGCACGGTGACATCGAAGGTTCCGCCGCCCAGATCGAAGATCAACGTGCGCTCGAACTTCTGCTCATGCAGCCCGTACGCCATGGCCGCGGCAGTTGGCTCGTTGATCAGGCGTGTCACTGCGAGCCCGGCCAGTTCAGCGGCAAACAGCGTGCGTTTGCGTTGTTCGTCACTGAAATACGCCGGCACCGAAATCACCGCTTCAGTGACCGGATGGCCTAGAAACGCTTCGGCGTCCTGTTTGAGTGAGCTGAGCACCAGCGCCGACAACTCTTCCGGACTGAAAGCGCGGGTGCCGAGTTCGACCTTTTTATCGCTGCCCATGAAACGCTTGAACGCCGCAGCACTGCGCTCCGGGTGGGTGGTCAGACGGGCGCGGGCGGCTTTGCCGACCAGAACCGTGTCGTCTTCATCGAGGCTGATCACCGAGGGCGTGAGCACATCGCCGAGGGCGTTGGGAACCAGTCGGGCCTGACCGTCCTGCCAAACAGCGATCAGGCTGTTGGTGGTGCCAAGGTCGATGCCCAGCAAAGCCGGGCGGGGGAGGGATGCATCCTGCATGAAAGATCTCGAAACGGCGCAAAAACGCGACCCTACAGGTTGGCGCAAACCATGGCAATTGCCTGACAGTTGCATCCGGCGCTGTCATGCGTGTTATTCCAGCAACACCTTCAAATCATCCAGCGCCACCGGCCGGCTGTGCAGATAACCCTGATACAAATGGCAACCTAATCCCTGCAAAAACGCCAACTGCTCCGGCGTCTCCACCCCTTCGGCGATCACTTCCAGCTCCAGACTGCGCGCCATCGCGACGATTGCGCGGATGATCTCGGCATCGTTCGGATCCGTCGTCGCATCACGGATAAACGACTGATCGATTTTCAGCGTGTCCACCGGCAAGCGCTTGAGGTACGTCAGCGACGAATACCCTGTGCCGAAATCGTCCATGGCGAAGCTCACGCCGAGTTTTTTCAGGCGACGCATTTTGCTGATGGTGTCTTCCAGGTTCTGGATGACGATGCCTTCGGTGATTTCCAGTTTCAGCAGCGAGCAGGGCAAGCCGTGGCTGATCATGCTGTGTTCGATGCGTTCGACGAAGTCGTTCTGGCGGAACTGGCGCGGGCTGATGTTCACGCACAGGCTGAAGTTGAGCGGGTCGACCAGTTTCAGTCCGATCAGCTGTTTGAAGGCGTCGCAGGCTTCGTCGAGGATCCACGTGCCGACTTCGAGAATCAGGCCGCTGTCTTCCAGAACCTTGATGAATTCGGTGGGCGATTGCGCGCCGAGTTCCGGGTGGTTCCAGCGCACCAGCGCTTCGGCGCCGATGATCTGGTTGTTGCGGGCATCGATCTGCGGCTGGAAGTGCACGTTGAATTCACCGCGCGACAGCGCCAGACGCAAATCGGTCTCCATGCGCAGCCGCTCGCTGGCCGCTTTCTGCATGGTGTTGTGGTACATCTGCGTGGTATTGCGCCCGGAATCCTTGGCCCGGTACAGCGCGATATCGGCGCGTTTGAGCAGATCGGTCGGGGTCGAGCCGTGATCGGGAATCAGCGCCACACCGATGCTCGGCGTCACTTGCAGGCGCTGGCCATCGAGGAACATCGGTTCCGAAAGCAATTCGCGGATGGTGTCGGCCAGTTCGCGCACTTGCGCACTGACTTCGTTGCGCGAACCTTCCAGACCGCTGAGCAGCACCACAAACTCATCACCGCCGAGGCGCGCGACGGTGTCTTCCATGCGCACGCTGGCTTCAAGGCGCGCGGTGATGATCTTCAACACCGTGTCGCCGACCGGATGGCCGAGGGAATCGTTGATGTGCTTGAAGTGATCGAGATCGAGAAACAGCAAGGCGCCGCGCAGGTTATGGCGCTTGAGCAGGGCGATCTGCTGGCTCAGGCGATCCATCAGCAAGGCGCGGTTGGGCAGGTTGGTCAGTGGATCGTGATAAGCCAGATGGCGAATTTGTGCTTCGGCATTTTTCAGCAGACTGACGTCGCGGGCGGTCAGCAGCAGGCACGCGGTTTCATTGAGGGTGATCGGCTCGACCGAGACTTCGACCGTGAGCATTTCCCCGCGCTTGTTGCGCCCAAGCATTTCCTGATGGTGCACGCGGCCCTTGATTTGTAACTCGGCGAGTAGCGCCGAGCGCTGTTTCTCCTCGGCCCAGATGCCGACCTGATACACGGTTTTACCGACGACCTCTTCAGCGCGATAACCGGTGAGGCGGCAGAAACCGTCGTTAACTTCCAGATAGCGCCCGGAATCACGTTCGGTGATGGTGATCGCGTCGGGGCTTGAGTGAAACGCCTTGGCGAATTTCTCTTCGCTGGCCTTCAGTGCGGCTTCCGAGCGTTGCTGCTGAGTAATGTCGCGCAGGGTGGTGACGATGCACGGTTGATCGCCGACGCTGATCTGCCGACTAGAAATCACGCAGGTCAGCGACTGGCCGTCCTTGTGCTGAACGATGATTGCGACGTTGCTCAGGCCCTGTTCGCGAATTACCCGTTCGATGCGTTGCAGACTTTTTGCCGAAGCGTCCCACAGGCCGATTTCTTCGGCAGTGTGGCCAATCACGTCGCCGGCACTCCAGCCGAAAGTCTGGGTAAAGCTGTTATTGATCTCGATGAACTCGCCGCTGTCCTGGCGCGTGACGCAAATCGGGTCGGGGCTGACCTGGAACAGCGTGGCGAATTTTTCTTCTGAGGCGACCAGGCGCTGCTCGCGCTCAACCTGATCGGTGATGTCGAGCAGCGTGCCAGCCATGCGCAGCGGCGCGCCGTTGTCGTCGCGGTAGAGGCGGGCGCGGCTTTCCAGATAGCGCGAGCTGCCGTCCGGCAGTTGCACGCGATAGGTCAGTTGATAATTGCCTGCCGGGCCTTCGCGCAGGGAACGGTAGGCGTCGCGCATGCTGTCGCGTTCTTCGCCGGGCACGCCTTCGAAGAATTCATCGAACGATTCATGGAACGGTTTCGCTTCCAGCCCGTGCAACTGCGCGGCGCGTGCCGAGCCGTAAAGCATGCCGCTGGGGATGTGCCAGTCCCACGTGCCGAGTTGCGCCGAGTCCAGCGCGAGGTCGAGACGTTCCTGGCTGTCCTTCAAGGCGTGTTCGGCAGCTTTGCGTTCGGTGGTGTCGAGGAAGGTGCTGAGCAGATAGGGTTGGCCTTCCAGTTCGACCTTCTGCGCGCTGAGAATGCCGTCGTGGATCTGGCCGTTGCTCGCACGGAACTGCACTTCCATGGCGATCAGTTCGCCTTTGGTGTTGGTCTTTTTGACCAGTTCGGCGCGTTGTTCGGGATGCACCCACAAACCGAGTTCCAGCGTGGTACGGCCGATGGCGCTCTGCACCGGCCAGCCGAACAGGCTTTCAAAATACTGATTGGCCTCGCTGATCAGTCCGTCTTCCTGACGGGTGAGCAAAACCATGTTGGGACATAGGTGAAATAGTGTGGCGAAACGTTTCTCCGAGCTGCTCAGCGCTTGCTCGCGTTGGCGCTGGTGGGTGATTTCGCGAATCACCCCGATCATTCGGGGGCGGCCGTTTTTATCCGGCAGCAGACTGCCGCTGATCTCCAGCCAGTGCAGGCTGCCGTCGGGCCATTGGATGCGGTGGTGCATCGCTTGCTCCAGCGGCGCACCGGCAATCACCGCGTGGAAGGCGCGCACGGTTTTCGCGCGATCTTCCGGAGGCAATAAATCGAGGTATTCAAGGTCGGCCGGCAGCGGCTGGCGTGGATCGAAGCCGAACAATGCCTGCGTGCCCCGCGACCAACTGATCTGCCCGCGCTCGATGTCCCAATACCAGGCGCCGAGTCGGGCGCCGTTGAGCGCCGCGAGCAATTGCGGCGCACTTTCCCAGCTCTGCTCGGAATGCCGTGGATCAATTGCCTGAATGCGCGGCATCGGCGGGATACGGTCAACAGATTTCGGCATTGGTTACGGGCCTTGAGCTGGTTTATGCGTTAGGCACAGGGAAACGCGGCTCTATAGGAGTAGCACAAGTCAGCCGAGAGTCCCTGGCAGATCGATTTGTGCGTCCAGCAAGGCCATAAAGGCGCGAGCCGCGTTCGATAGCGTCCGTTCAGTGTGCAAGATATAGCCTAGCTGGCGCCGCAGCTGTATGCCCGGCAAAGCGATGCTTGCCACCTGATCATCGAGCATCGTGCGCGGTAGCACGCTCCAGGCCAGGCCGATCGAGACCATCATCTTGATGGTTTCCAGATAGTTGGTGCTCATGGCGATGTTCGGCGTCAGGCCCTGAGCCTCGAACAGTCGTTGGACAATATGGTGAGTAAATGTGTTGCCACCGGGGAAAACCGCCGGATGGCCGGCAATGTCCGCCAGGCTGACGGCGCCGTTGCTGATCAGCGAATGCTCCGGGGCGACCACGAAATCCAGCGGGTCGTCCCACACCGGCGTGGCTTTAACCAGCGCATGCGGCTCTGGCGCCAGGGTGATCACCGCCAACTCGGCGCGGCCATGGAGAATTTCTTCGTAGGCCACTTCCGAATCGAGGAACTGAATATCCAGCGCGACCTGTGGGTAACGGCGGGTGAACTCCCTTAATAGCGGTGGCAAACGGTGCAGGCCGATGTGGTGACTGGTCGCCAGGGTCAGGCGCCCGCTGACTTCGCCGGTCAGGTTGGTCAGCGCGCGGCGGGTGTCATCGAGCACGTTGAGAATCTGGTAGGCCCGTGGCAGCAGGGCGCGGCCGGCTTCGGTCAGGCCGACTTCACGGCCGAGGCGATCAAACAGACGCACCTTCAGTTGCTGCTCCAGACCGGCGATACGTTTGCTGATGGCAGGCTGCGTCAGGTGCAAGCGTTCGCCGGCGCCGGAGAAGCTGCCGGTCTCGGCGATGGCAATAAAAGCGTTGAGGTTGGCCAGATCCATGGTGGTATTCCAGTTGGTTATCCAAAGCATAAAAAATATGAATTTGAGTTATTTAATGTAACCCCATAGGATCGACCTCACAAGCCAAAGGGTTATTGAAACGTTCAAGGCCCGGGGCATAGAAACAAGCTGATGAGGAACCGTCTGATGGCCGGCAAAACGCTCTACGACAAGCTCTGGGATTCGCATTTGGTCAAGCAGCGCGACGATGGCTCTGCGCTGATCTACATCGATCGTCACATCATTCACGAAGTGACTTCGCCGCAAGCCTTTGAAGGTCTGCGTCTGGCCGGGCGCAAGCCTTGGCGCATCGATGCCAACATCGCGACCCCGGATCACAACGTACCGACCACGCCAGAGCGCAAGGGCGGCATCGAAGCCATTGCCGATCAGGTCTCGCGTTTGCAGGTTCAGACCCTCGACGACAACTGCGATGAATACGGCATTGTCGAGTTCAAGATGAACGACGTCCGCCAAGGCATCGTCCACGTGATCAGCCCGGAGCAGGGCGCGACCTTGCCGGGCATGACCGTGGTCTGCGGCGATTCGCACACCTCGACCCACGGCGCGTTTGGCGCTTTGGCGCACGGTATCGGCACTTCCGAGGTCGAGCACGTGCTCGCCACGCAGTGCCTGGTCGCCAAGAAAATGAAAAACATGCTGGTGCGCGTTGAAGGGCAATTGCCGTTCGGCGTGACCGCCAAGGACATCGTCCTCGCGGTGATCGGCAAGATCGGCACCGCCGGCGGTAACGGCCACGCCATCGAATTCGCCGGCAGCGCGATCCGCGATTTGTCCGTTGAAGGCCGCATGACCATCTGCAACATGTCCATCGAAGCCGGCGCCCGCGTAGGTTTGGTGGCAGCGGATCAGAAGACTGTCGACTACGTGAAGGGCCGTCCATTTGCTCCGAAAGGCGCGGAATGGGACATGGCCGTCGAGTCCTGGAAAGACCTGGTCTCCGACGCCGACGCCAGGTTCGACACCGTGGTTGAACTCGACGCTACTCAGATCAAGCCGCAAGTCAGCTGGGGCACTTCGCCTGAGATGGTTTTGGCCGTTGATCAGAACGTGCCGGATCCAGCCAAAGAGATGGATCTGGTCAAACGCGACTCGATCGTCCGTGCCCTGAAATACATGGGTTTGACCGCCAATCAGGCGATCACTGACATTCAACTGGATCGCGTGTTTATCGGCTCCTGCACCAACTCGCGGATCGAAGATTTGCGCGCTGCGGCGGTGATCGCCAAGGGCCGTAAAGTCGCTTCGACCATCAAGCAAGCGATCGTGGTGCCGGGTTCGGGTCTGGTGAAGGCGCAGGCAGAGGCCGAAGGTCTCGACAAGATTTTCCTCGAAGCCGGTTTCGAATGGCGTGAGCCGGGTTGCTCGATGTGCCTGGCGATGAACCCGGATCGTTTGGAGTCCGGCGAGCATTGCGCCTCGACCTCCAACCGTAACTTCGAAGGCCGTCAGGGCGCCGGTGGCCGTACCCACCTCGTCAGCCCGGCCATGGCGGCGGCGGCAGCGGTGAACGGTCGTTTCATCGACGTTCGCGAATTGATTTAAGGAGCGCAGCATGAAAGCTTTTACCCAGCACACTGGTCTTGTCGCGCCTTTGGATCGTGCCAACGTCGACACTGACCAAATCATTCCGAAACAGTTTTTGAAGTCGATCAAGCGCACCGGTTTCGGCCCGAACCTGTTCGATGAATGGCGTTACCTCGATGTCGGGCAACCGTATCAGGACAACTCCAAGCGTCCGCTGAACAAGGACTTCGTCCTCAACGCCGAGCGTTATCAAGGCGCCAGCGTGTTGCTGGCCCGCGAGAACTTCGGTTGCGGCTCCAGCCGTGAACACGCGCCATGGGCGCTGGAAGAATACGGGTTCCGCAGCATCATCGCGCCGAGCTATGCCGACATTTTCTTCAACAACAGCTTCAAGAACGGCTTGCTGCCGATCATCCTCAGCGACGCTGAAGTCGATGAGTTGTTCAAGCAGGTCGAGGCTGAGCCGGGTTATCAATTGCAGGTCGATCTGCAAGCGCAGACCGTGACCAGCCCGAATGGCAAGGTGTACAGCTTTGAGATTGATGCGTTCCGTAAGCATTGCCTGTTGAACGGTCTGGATGATATCGGGCTGACCCTGCAGGACGGTGATGCGATTGCGACGTTTGAGGCCAGGCATCGGGTTAGCCAGCCGTGGTTGTTTCGCGACGCATAAGCAAGTTTTGAATTGATGCAGTTCAGGCTGGCCTCTTCGCGAGCAAGCTCGCTCCCACAGGGGAATGCATTTCAAATGTGGGAGCGAGCCTGCTCGCGAAGGGGCCAGCCCAAACAACGCAAATACAGGATGTGACCATGACCAGCACCGCCCAACACACCCAGGTCGTACAAAAGCAATTCGGTGAGCAGGCCGCCGCCTACCTGAGCAGCGCCGTTCACGCTCAAGGCACCGAATTCGCGCTGCTACAGGCGGAGCTGGCCGGGCAGGGCGAGGCTCGTGTGCTGGACTTGGGTTGTGGCGCCGGTCACGTCAGTTTTCACGTGGCATCGCTGGTCAAGGAAGTGGTCGCTTACGACCTGTCGCAGCAAATGCTCGACGTGGTCGCCGCCGCTGCGATTGATCGCGGTATCGGCAACATTGCCACGGTCAACGGTGCCGCCGAGCGTCTGCCGTTTGCCGATGGCGAGTTCGACTTCGTGTTCAGCCGTTATTCGGCGCATCACTGGAGCGATCTCGGTGTAGCCCTGCGCGAAGTGCGTCGGGTGCTGAAGCCGGGCGGTGTGGCGGCGTTCGTTGACGTGTTGTCACCGGGCAGTCCGTTGTTCGACACTTACCTGCAAAGCGTCGAAGTGCTGCGCGACACCAGCCATGTGCGCGATTATTCTGCCGCTGAATGGCTGCGCCAGGTCAGCGAGGCCGGTTTGCATGTGCGTAGCACCACGCGTCAGCGCCTGCGTCTGGAGTACACCACTTGGGTTGAGCGCATGCGCACACCCGAAGTGATGCGCGCCGCGATCCGCCAGTTGCAGCAGTCGATGGGCAACGAAGTGCGCGAATATTTTGAGATTGATGCGGACGGCTCGTTCAGTACAGATGTAATCGTATTGATGGCTGAGCGCTAAGAATTTTTCCGGGCGCGCCTCAGATGGCGCACCGACTGAAGACACGAGGAAAGCATGAGCAAGCAGATTCTGATTCTCCCAGGTGACGGTATTGGTCCGGAAATCATGGCCGAAGCGGTCAAGGTGCTGGAACTGGCCAACGACAAATACAGCCTGGGCTTCGAGCTGAGCCATGACCTGATCGGTGGCGCGGCCATCGACAAGCACGGCGTGCCGCTGGCCGACGAAACCCTCGACCGCGCCCGCGCTGCCGATGCCGTACTGCTGGGCGCTGTCGGCGGGCCGAAATGGGACACCATCGAACGTGATATCCGCCCTGAGCGCGGCCTGCTGAAAATCCGTGCGCAACTGGGCCTGTTCGGCAACCTGCGTCCGGCGATTCTGTACCCGCAACTGGCCGAGGCTTCGAGCCTGAAGCCGGAAATCGTTGCCGGTCTGGACATCCTCATCGTTCGCGAGTTGACCGGTGGCATCTACTTCGGCGCACCACGCGGCACCCGCACTTTGGAAAACGGCGAGCGTCAGTCCTACGACACGCTGCCGTATAGCGAAAGCGAAATCCGCCGCATCGCCCGCGTCGGTTTCGACATGGCCATGGTGCGTAGCAAAAAGCTCTGCTCGGTGGACAAGGCCAACGTGCTGGCGTCCAGCCAACTGTGGCGTGAAATTGTTGAAGAAGTGGCCAAGGATTACCCGCAGGTCGAACTGAGCCACATGTACGTCGACAACGCCGCGATGCAACTGGTGCGCGCGCCGAAGCAGTTCGACGTGATCGTCACCGACAACATGTTCGGCGACATCCTGTCCGATCAGGCGTCGATGCTCACCGGTTCCATCGGCATGCTGCCGTCGGCGTCGCTGGACACCAACAACAAGGGCATGTACGAGCCTTGCCACGGTTCCGCTCCGGACATCGCCGGCAAAGGTATTGCCAACCCGTTGGCGACCATTCTGTCGGTCTCGATGATGCTGCGTTACAGCTTCAATCTGCAGGATGCGGCTGATGCCATCGAAAAAGCCGTCAGCGTCGTGCTCGACCAGGGTCTGCGCACGGGCGACATCTATTCGGCCGGTTGCACCAAAGTCGGTACGCAGGAAATGGGCGACGCAGTAGTCGCCGCGCTGCGGAATCTGTAATCTCTCGGGCCCGCTGCGAAATTCAATACAAAGCAGCGGCCCACTTTTCAAGAAGGTGTAGTTGCGATGAAACGTGTAGGTCTGATCGGTTGGCGCGGAATGGTCGGTTCCGTGCTCATGCAGCGGATGCTGGAAGAGCAGGATTTCGATCTAATCGAGCCGGTGTTTTTCACCACTTCCAACGTCGGTGGCCAAGGCCCGTCCGTGGGCAAGGACATTGCTCCGCTCAAGGATGCTTACAGCATTGATGAGCTGAAGACCCTCGACGTGATTCTGACCTGTCAGGGCGGCGACTACACCAGCGAAGTGTTCCCGAAACTGCGCGAAGCCGGTTGGCAGGGTTACTGGATCGACGCAGCTTCGAGCCTGCGCATGAACGATGACGCGGTCATCATTCTTGATCCGGTGAACCGCAAGGTTATCGATCAGCAGCTCGATGCGGGCACCAAGAACTACATCGGCGGCAACTGCACCGTCAGCCTGATGCTGATGGGCCTGGGCGGTCTGTTCGAAGCCGGTCTGGTCGAGTGGATGAGCGCCATGACTTATCAAGCGGCCTCCGGTGCCGGCGCGCAGAACATGCGTGAACTGATCAAGCAAATGGGCGCGACCCACGCCGCTGTCGCTGATCAACTGGCCGATCCGGCCAGCGCGATCCTCGACATCGACCGTCGCGTTGCTGATGCCATGCGCAGCGAAGCGTACCCGACCGAAAACTTCGGCGTACCGCTGGCCGGCAGCCTGATCCCGTGGATCGACAAGGAACTGCCGAACGGCCAGAGCCGTGAAGAGTGGAAAGCTCAGGCCGAGACCAACAAGATCCTCGGTCGCTTCAAGAGCCCGATCCCGGTCGACGGCATCTGCGTGCGCATCGGCGCCATGCGTTGCCACAGCCAGGCGCTGACCATCAAGCTGAACAAAGACGTACCGATCGCCGATATCGAAGGGCTGATCAGCCAGCACAACCCTTGGGTCAAGCTGGTACCGAACAACCGCGATATCAGCATGCAGGAGCTGAGCCCGACCAAGGTCACAGGCACCTTGAATGTGCCGGTTGGCCGTCTGCGCAAGCTCAACATGGGCTCGCAGTTCCTCGGCGCGTTCACCGTTGGCGACCAACTGCTGTGGGGCGCGGCCGAACCGCTGCGTCGCATGTTGCGGATTTTGCTCGAGCGTTGATCGCTTGAAGCAATGAAAGAGCCCGTGCCTTGAAAGAGGTGCGGGTTTTTTTATGCCTGAAGTTTCTCGGGTGCCTGTGCCAGCCTCTTCGCGAGCAAGCTCGCTCCCACATTTGATCGGCGCCGAACACTCAGGTTGTGTCCGCCCGATATCCACTGTGGGAGCGAGCTTGCTCGCGAAGGGGCTGGTGCAGGCGCCGCAAATCCCCGGCAGAAATTGCCTGTGCGCCAGTCACCCGGTAAAGTGCCGCTCCCCCCGTTTCGCCAGAGGCTCGCACCATGACCCAGACCCTAGATATTGCCGTAATCGGCGCCACCGGTACTGTCGGCGAAACCCTCGTACAGATTCTCGAAGAACGCGACTTTCCGGTCGGCAACCTGCACCTGCTGGCCAGCAGCGAATCCGCCGGTAGCTCGGTGCTGTTCCGCAACAAAAACGTGCGCGTGCGTGAGGTCGACGAGTTCGATTTCAGCAAGGTCAAACTGGTGTTTTTCGCCGCTGGCCCGGCCATCACCCTGAGTTACGCCGCGCGCGCTCACGCTGCCGGTTGCTCGTTGATCGACTTGTCCGGCGCCTTGCCGGCCGATCAGGCGCCGCAAGTGGTGCCGGAAGCCAACGCCGCCGTACTCGCCCATCTGAAAGCGCCGTTCCAGGTCAGCAGCCCGAGCCCGTCAGCCACCACGCTCGCCGTGGTATTGACGCCGTTGCTCGATCTGATCGACCTGCAATACGTCAATGTCAGCGCCAGTCTGGCGATGTCCGCGCAAGGTCGTGAAGCCGTTTCCGAGCTAGCGCGGCAAACCGCCGAGCTGCTGAACATGCGCCCGCTGGAGCCAACCTTTTTTGACCGGCAGGTAGCGTTCAACCTGCTGGCTCAGGTCGGCACGCCGGACGCGAACGGGCACACGCTGCTGGAAAAACGTCTGGTGCGCGAGCTGCGTCAGGTGCTGGCGCAACCTTTATTGAAGATTTCCGCAACTTGCGTTCAAGCCCCGGTGTTTTTTGGCGATAGCTTTAGCGTGACCTTGCAGTCGAAGAAGGCCGTCGACCTGGAAAAGGTCAACGCGGCGCTCGAAGCGGCGCCGGGGATTGAGCTGGTTGAGGCCGGTGATTATCCGACTGCGGTCGGTGACGCAGTAGGGCAGGACGTGGTCTATGTCGGGCGCGTGCGCAACGGTGTCGACGACCCGGCGGAACTTAATCTGTGGCTGACGTCAGATAACGTACGCAAAGGCGCGGCCCTTAACGCTGTGCAGGTGGCTGAATTGTTGATAAAAGACCTGCTGTAAAAGATACTTGGCAACAATTTGTCGACTGATTCTAGGTGAGCGCTATGCTTGCCCGGAGCAGTTGAAAACGTGTCACCCTCCGGGACTTTCCGGGGCATCAAAGAAATGATCGCGCGCGACATCTGTCGTCGTCGCGCGCAATGCCTTACGGCAGCGACAATCAATATCTTCTCGCTGGCCGAGGAACGTTCAAACAAAGGATGAGGCTATGGTTCAAGTTCGCAAACTGGTGTTAGCAATAGCGGCCGCCTCGGCGCTGTCCTCCGGTATGGCGCATGCCCTCGGGCTCGGGGAGCTGACCCTGAAGTCGACCCTGAACCAGCCGCTGGTGGCTGAAATCGAGCTGCTCGACGTCAAGGATCTCACCGCTGCCGAAGTGGTGCCGAGCCTGGCTTCACCCGAAGATTTTGCCAAGGCCGGCGTCGATCGCCAGGCCTTCCTCAATGACCTGACGTTTACCCCGGTGCTCAACGCCAGCGGCAAAAGCGTACTGCGCGTCACGTCGAGCAAGCCGCTGTCCGAGCCGATGGTGAAATTCCTCGTGCAGGTGATGTGGCCGAACGGCCGTCTGCTGCGCGACTACAGCGTACTGCTCGATCCGTCGAAGTTCTCGCCGCAGACGGCTGATGCCGCTGCGCAACCAGCGCCGTCGCAAACCGTCACCGCGCCAACCACTGGCGCCACGCACTCGACTCAATACACCACGACCGCCCGCGATACCCTGTGGGAAATCGCCGCGAAGGCGCGTAATGGCGGCTCGGTGCAGCAGACCATGCTGGCGATTCAGGCGCTGAACCCGGACGCCTTTATCGGTGGCAACATCAACCGCTTGAAAACCGGTCAGGTGCTGCGTCTGCCGGATTCGACACAAAGCACCGCGCTGCCACAAACCGCCGCCATTGCAGAAGTCGCTGCGCAGAACGACGCCTGGCGCTCGGGCCGTCGTTACGTGGCCAAGCCTGGCACTGGCCAGCAGCAGCTGGATGCGACCAATCGAGGTCGTGGCAATAGCGGCGCTGCGCCAAATGCCAGCGACAATCTGAGCCTGGTGTCTGCCGAAAGCGCCAAGGCGCGCGGCAAGGGCCCGGCCGGCGATGCCAAGGCGCTGAGCAATAAACTGGCGGTCACGCAGGAAAGCCTCGACACGACCCGTCGCGACAACGAGGAATTGAAGAGCCGCGTGTCCGATCTGCAAAGTCAGATGGACAAGCTGCAAAAACTGATCGAGCTGAAGAACAATCAACTGGCGAAGCTGCAGGCTGAAGGCTCGGGCGCTGCACCAGCCGCTAATGCTGCAAATCCAGCGGTGCCTGCGATCACTGCAGATTTGGCTGCGACACCGCCTGCAACTCCGGCAGAAGCGGCCGCGTCGCCAACGCCTGAATCGGCAATTGCACCGCCAGTCGATGCTCCGGTGGCGCCGACTGCCGAGCCAAAACCGGTTGTCGATGATGAGAAAACCTTCAACGAGCTGCTGACCAATCCTGTCCTGTTGGGACTGATCGGTGGCGGTGCGGTGGTTCTGCTGCTTCTGCTGTTGCTGCTGGCGCGTCGCCGCAAAGCTCAGCAGGAAGCCGAGAAACACATGCGTATGGCGCGTGCGTTGTCCGAAGAACAAGAGTTCTCCGCTGAACAGGATCTGCCGGAAAGCAGCTTCGAAGGCCTGGAAACACCAGCCGCCAGCGTCACACTCAACACCCCGGCTCCGGCGCCAACGCCTGCCCCGGCAGCGGTCGTCACGCCAGTGGTCATGGCCACGCCGATTGCGGCGCCGCTGGTTTCTCCAGCCGCCGAGCGTTCCGATGACGTGCTCGACAAAGCGCAATCGCATATCAATGCCGGTCGCCTGAATCAGGCTGCTGCGTTGCTGGAGGAGGGCGTCAGCCTCGAGCCGCAGCGCAGTGATCTGCGTCTGAAACTGATGGAAGTCTACGGTCAGCAGGGCGATCGCGATGCGTTCGTCGCTCAGGAACGTCAACTGGTGGCCAATGGCGATAACTTCGCCAAGGTCGAAGAGCTGAAAAGCCGCTTCCCGGCCATGGCCCTTGTCGCTGCCGGTGGTCTGGCCGCTGCCGCTGTAGCTGCCGAACTGGACGCGCAATACGTCAAAGACTTGCTGCTGGATGAGCCGGAAGCACCTGCTGCTGCCCCGGCACCGGCGGAAGATGATCTCGACAGCGCGTTTGACCTGAGCCTGGACGATCTCGACAACATCACGCCGATCGAGCCTGCGCCTGTTGTTGAGCCGCAAGCGCCGGAAGCACTGGCCGAACTCGACGAATTCCCGGCGGATGACGATCTGAGCTTTGAATCGGTGCTGCAACAGCAGACCGACATCAAAGAAAACCTGGACGACCTGTCGGACTTCGATCTGGATCTGGATCTCGGCGCCGAACCGTCGCCAGCCACTCTGGCCGAAGACGACTTCCTGCTGGATCTGGACGATGGCGTGAAAGACCTGTCGCTGGTTGAGCCGCCCGTCGTGGCTGACGTACCGCAGGACGATCTGGAGCTGCCGGCCGATTTCGATCTGTCGCTGGCGGACGAGATGGATTCCAATCCACCGGCCGAGCCTGATGCGTTCGCGGCGGAGTTGGATGACGTCAACGCTGAACTGGATCGTCTGTCGCAGAACATCGCCGAGCCGACGTTTACCGAAGCTGATGCGGCGCTGGACGCTGATCTGGGCGAAGACGATTTCGACTTCCTCTCCGGCACCGACGAAGCGGCGACCAAACTCGATCTGGCTCAGGCCTACATCGACATGGGCGACAGCGACGGCGCGCGCGACATCCTTAACGAAGTGTTGACCGAGGGTGATGAGAAGCAGCGGGGCGAGGCCAAGGACATGCTGTCGAGCTTGTAATCAGTCCAGCGGTAAACGAAACGGCAGCCCATAGAGGCTGCCGTTTTTGTTTGGGTTTCAAGATCAAAAGATCGCAGCCTTCGGCAGCTCCTACAGGGGAATGCGGATTTCTGTGCAGGAGCTGCCGAAGGCTGCGATCTTTTGATCTTGAGGCCTTATAATGCCCGCCTTTGCAAAAACAGCAGGCTGTCCCACCTTGGCAAACATAGATAACCCGGTCGCCGAAATGGCCCCCGACGGCTTTTACCGCGTTGCGCTGGGCGTTGAATACAAAGGCTCGCGCTACAGCGGCTGGCAGCGCCAGTTGACGGGTGTGGCCACGGTGCAGGAAGAGCTCGAAAAAGCCCTGTCGAAAGTCGCCAACTCGCCGGTTTCCTTGCAGTGCGCCGGACGTACCGACGCTGGTGTGCATGCCTGCGGGCAAGTGGTGCATTTTGATACCACGGTCGATCGCTCGCTGAAAGCCTGGGTCATGGGTGCCAACATCAATCTGCCCCACGACATCAGTGTCAGTTGGGCGCGGGTGATGCCGGCGCATTTCCATGCGCGGTTCAAAGCCATCGCCCGGCGCTATCGCTACGTGATCTACAACGATCAGATCCGTCCGGCGCACCTCAACGAAGAAATCACCTGGAACCACCGCCCGCTCGACGTCGAGCGCATGGCCGAGGCCGCGCAGCACTTGATCGGCACCCATGACTTCAGCGCGTTTCGTGCCGGCCAGTGCCAGGCCAAGTCGCCGATCAAGAAGATGCATCACCTGCGCGTCACCCGCCACGGCAAGATGATCGTCCTCGACATCCGCGCCAACGCCTTCCTGCATCACATGGTGCGCAACATCGCTGGCGTCCTGATGACCATCGGTGCGGGCGAGCGGCCGGTCGAGTGGATGAAGGAAGTGTTGGAAAGCCGCGAGCGCCGCTCCGGTGGGGTGACAGCGCATCCGTACGGCCTGTATCTGGTGCAGGTCGAGTACCACGATGAATTCCCGTTACCCGAGCGTTTTATCGGGCCACATTTCCTTACGGGATTCTCGGAACTTGGCGGCTGACGCCCTCGAACGCTTTTGTTACCATCCGGGACTTTCCCGGATTTTGCCTTGGAGTTTTTCTCGACATGTCAGCCGTTCGCAGCAAGATCTGCGGGATTACCCGCATAGAAGATGCGCTGGCCGCCGTCGAGGCCGGGGCGGATGCGATCGGATTTGTGTTTTACGCTAAGAGCCCGCGCGCAGTGTCCGTGCAGCAGGCGCGGGCGATCATCCAGGCGTTGCCGCCGTTTGTGACCACCGTGGGCCTGTTCGTTAACGCCAGCCGCTGCGAGTTGGGGGAAATCCTCGATGCGGTGCCGCTGGATCTGCTGCAGTTCCACGGTGATGAAGTCGCTGAAGACTGTGAAGGCTGGCATCGCCCGTACATCAAAGCGTTGCGGGTCAAGGCTGGCGACGACATCGCCGCAGCTGTAGATGCCTACCCAAGCGCCAGCGGTGTGTTGCTCGACACCTATGTTGAAGGCGTGCCTGGCGGAACCGGCGAGGCGTTCGACTGGTCTTTGATTCCGCAAGGTTTGAGCAAGCCGTTGATTCTGGCCGGTGGCCTGACCCCGGAAAACGTCGCGGGCGCCGTGGCCCAGGTAAAACCCTACGCCGTAGACGTCAGCGGCGGGGTAGAGGCGAGCAAAGGCATCAAGGATCACGCAAAGATCCGCGCATTTATCAAAGCAGTGCGCAGCAATACATCGTCGATGTGACGGCTGGCAGTCTGCCGCCGTCCATCAATGCACTTGCACAAAGCAAGCGTGGCTGAGGGTTGTCCGGATTGCACGCAGGTCATGTTTCGCGCTGACCGTGGCGGTTCACCAACCATCGCCGCACACATGAATTTAGCTCAAGGGCATACGCGGGGTTGCGAATCGAAAGGTTCGGGCCGCCGGTACTGGAGAAAGAAAGCATGAGCAACTGGTTAGTAGACAAACTGATCCCTTCGATCATGCGTTCCGAGGTCAAGAAGAGCTCGGTGCCTGAAGGTCTGTGGCACAAATGCCCGTCTTGCGAGGCTGTGCTGTATCGTCCGGAGCTGGAAAAGACCCTGGACGTTTGCCCCAAGTGCAACCACCACATGCGCATCGGCGCACGTGCGCGCATCGACATCTTCCTCGATGCCGAAGGTCGCAACGAACTGGGCGCCGATCTGGAGCCGGTTGACCGTCTGAAATTCCGTGACGGCAAGAAGTACAAGGATCGCCTGGTGGCTGCGCAAAAGCAGACCGGCGAGAAAGACGCGCTGATCTCGGTCAGCGGCACCCTGCTGGGCATGCCGGTGGTGGTTTCGGCGTTTGAATTCAGCTTCATGGGCGGTTCCATGGGCGCCATCGTTGGTGAGCGTTTCGTACGTGCTGCCAACTACGCGCTGGAAAACCGTTGCCCGATGATCTGCTTCGCCGCTTCCGGCGGTGCGCGCATGCAGGAAGCACTGATCTCGCTGATGCAGATGGCCAAGACCTCGGCTGTGCTGGCGCGTCTGCGTGAAGAAGGCATTCCGTTCATCTCCGTGCTGACCGACCCGGTCTACGGCGGTGTTTCCGCGAGTCTGGCGATGCTTGGCGATGTGATCGTCGGTGAGCCGAAAGCCCTGATCGGCTTTGCCGGCCCGCGCGTTATCGAACAAACCGTGCGTGAAAAACTGCCGGAAGGCTTCCAGCGCAGCGAATTCCTGCTGGAACACGGCGCGATCGACATGATCATCCACCGTCAGGAACTGCGCCCGCGTCTGGGTAACCTGTTGGCACAAATGACTGGCAAGCCGACGCCGAAATTCGTCGCCGCGCCAATCGAGCCGATCGTGGTTCCACCGGTACCTGCTGGCCTATGACCGATCGCACCCTTGGCGAATGGCTCGCCTACCTTGAGCAGTTGCATCCGTCGGCCATCGACATGGGTCTGGAGCGTTCGCAACAGGTAGCGTTCCGCATGGGGCTGGGCCAGCCGGCGCCTCGGGTGATTACGGTCACCGGCACCAACGGCAAAGGTTCGACCTGCGCATTCGTGGCTTCATTGCTGCGTGCGCAGGGCCTGAGCGTCGGTGTCTACAATTCTCCGCACCTGCTGCGTTACAACGAGCGGGTGCAGCTCAATGGCGTCGAAGCCACTGACGCACAGCTGTGCGAAGCCTTTGCTGCGGTTGAGGCCGGGCGCGGCGACACTTCCCTGACCTACTTCGAAATGGGCACCCTCGCGGCGTTCTGGCTGTTTCAACAGGCAAAACTCGACGCTGTGGTGCTCGAAGTTGGGCTGGGCGGGCGTCTGGACACGGTCAACGTGGTCGATGCCGACATCGCGCTGGTCACCAGTATTGGCGTCGATCACGCCGATTACCTGGGCGACACCCGCGAATCCGTGGCTTTCGAGAAAGCCGGGATTTTCCGCCAGGGCAAGCCTGCCTTGTGTGGCGATCTGAATCCTCCGCAACCGTTGCTCGACAAGGCGCGCGAACTGGCCTGTCCGTTCTTCCTGCGCGGGCGTGATTTCGATCTCGGTATCACCGATCAGCACTGGCAGTGGCGCGGTACCGATGCGCAGGGTCAGGCTGTCGAACTGCGCGACTTGCCGTTGCTCGATTTGCCGATGGAGAACGCCGCGCTGGCGTTGCAGGGTTATCTGTTGCTCGGTTTGCCGTGGCATGCCGAGCAGATCATTGCCGCCTTGCAGGCGACTCGCGTGGTCGGGCGTCTGGATCGTCGTTCGTTCGAGTGGAACGGCAAACGCCTCAATGTGTTGCTGGATGTGGGGCATAATCCGCACGCGGCCGAGTATCTGGCCCGTCGGCTGGCCTCGCGGCCACCGGTCGGCAAGCGTCTGGCAGTGTTCGGTTTGTTGGCCGACAAGGATCTGGATGGTGTTGTCGGCGAATTGAATGCTAGTGTCGAGCATTGGGCCGTTGCGCCGCTGGATTCGCCGCGCGCACGTCCGGTGGCTGAATTAAACGCGGCATTGCAGAACCTTGGTGCGTCGGTCACGTCTTACGACAGTGTCGCCGCCGCCCTGGACGGTCAATGCGCTGTGGCGACAAGCGACGACGAGATTCTGTTGTTCGGATCATTTTATTGTGTCGCCGAGGCCCTTGAATGGTTGGCCCGGCGCTCCACGGAGGAAGCGGCAAATGGCTTTGCTGGATAAAGCGTACAAGCAGCGCATGGTTGGCGCTCTGGTGCTGGTGGCGTTGGCGGTGATTTTCCTGCCGATGCTGTTTTCGCGTCAGGACGAACAGCGTCAGGTTGTCGTGGAGGCACCGGCTGCCCCGCAAGCCCCGGCCGTGCCGCAAGTGCAGGTCGAGCCGGTCGCCGTGCCGGAGCCGCAAGCCTTGCCGCAAGAGCCTGTGCCGACGGACGAAGAGGTTGCCGAGCAAGAAGCGCCTTCGGCACCGATCGCCGCCGCACCGGTAGTGCCAGCGCAGATCGTCAAACCGACAACGCCGCCGCCAACCTCAAAACCGATTCCTGCGCCTGCTCAGCCGATTACTGCCGGCCCGAGCGCCGCAGCGAGCAAGCCGGACACCACGCAAAGTCGCGTCGATGCCAACGGTCTGTCGGTGAGCTGGTCGGTGCAACTGGCTAGCCTGTCGAGCCGTGCCAGCGCCGAAAGCCTGCAGAAAACCCTGCGCAGCCAAGGTTACAACGCCTATATCCGTACGGCCGATGGCAAGAATCGGGTGTTTGTCGGCCCGCTGATCGAGCGCGCTGAAGCCGATCGTTTGCGTGATCTTTTGAGCCGTCAGCAGAACCTCAAGGGTTTTGTCGTGCGCTTCCAGCCTGAGCGCGGCTAAAAACTATCGCCTCGATTGAAATGCACTGACAATCGCAGCTTACCGAGAGGCATGCGCTCTGCTAAAATGCGCCGCCTTATCCGTCTGTAGGCTGCACTGTGCCATTTACCTGGGTTGACTGGGCGATCGTTGCAATCATCGCCATCTCCGCTTTGATCAGTTTGAGCCGCGGCTTCGTCAAAGAAGCATTATCGCTGGTGACCTGGATCATCGCAGGAGTCGTCGCCTGGATGTTCGGTGGTTCATTGTCCGAGTACCTCGCCGGATACATCGAAACCCCATCGGCTCGCGTGATCGCGGGCTGTGCCATCATGTTTGTCGCCACACTGATCGTGGGCGCAATGATCAATTATCTTATCGGCGAGTTGGTACGCGTCACCGGGTTGTCCGGGACCGATCGATTCCTCGGCATGGCCTTCGGCGCAGCGCGTGGCGTGTTGCTGGTGGTTGTGGCGATCGGGCTGTTGAGCCTGGGGCCGGTACAGCAGGACGGGTGGTGGAAAGAATCCCAACTCGTTCCCAAGTTTCTATTGGTCGCCGACTGGTCCAAAAACCTGATCCTCGGGTGGAGCAGTCAGTGGCTTGCCAGCGGAATCAGCGTACCCGCTGATATTCCGTTCAAGGAGCAACTCTTGCCGTCGGCGAAAACGCCTCAGTGAGTGTTGTTCAGTTCAGATCCATTAAGTAGGGGTTGCGTCGCATGTGTGGCATCGTCGGTATCGTCGGTAAGTCGAACGTCAATCAGGCGCTGTATGACGCGCTAACCGTGCTCCAGCACCGCGGCCAGGACGCTGCCGGTATCGTGACCAGCCATGATGGCCGGTTGTTCCTGCGCAAGGACAATGGCCTGGTGCGTGACGTGTTTCAACAGCGTCACATGCAGCGTCTGGTCGGCCACATGGGTATCGGCCACGTCCGTTACCCGACCGCGGGCAGCTCGACCTCGGCCGAGGCTCAGCCGTTTTATGTCAACTCGCCTTACGGCATCACCCTGGCGCATAACGGTAACCTGACCAACGTTGAACAGTTGGCCAAAGAGATCTACGAATCCGATCTGCGTCACGTCAACACCAGTTCCGACTCGGAAGTGCTGCTGAACGTGTTCGCTCACGAGCTGGCCCAGCGCGGCAAGCTGCAACCGACCGAAGAAGACGTGTTTGCCGCCGTGACCGACGTGCACAACCGTTGCGTCGGCGGTTACGCGGTGGTCGCGATGATCACCGGTTACGGCATCGTCGGTTTCCGTGACCCGCACGGCATCCGCCCGATCGTGTTCGGCCAGCGTCACACCGACGAAGGCGTCGAGTACATGATCGCCTCGGAAAGCGTTTCCCTGGACGTGCTCGGTTTCACCCTGATTCGCGACCTGGCGCCGGGCGAAGCGGTCTACATCACTGAAGAGGGCAAGCTGCACACCCGTCAGTGCGCGACCAATCCTTCGCTGACCCCATGCATCTTCGAGCACGTTTATCTGGCGCGTCCGGATTCGATCATCGACGGCGTGTCGGTCTATAAGGCCCGTCTGCGCATGGGTGAAAAACTCGCCGAGAAAATCCTGCGCGAGCGTCCAGAGCACGACATCGACGTGGTTATCCCGATTCCGGACACCAGCCGTACTGCGGCACTGGAACTGGCGAACCACCTGGGCGTGAAATTCCGCGAAGGCTTCGTCAAGAACCGTTACATCGGCCGTACTTTCATCATGCCGGGCCAGGCAGCGCGCAAGAAGTCGGTGCGCCAGAAGCTCAACGCCATCGAGCTGGAATTCCGCGGCAAGAACGTGATGCTGGTCGACGACTCGATCGTGCGCGGCACCACGTGCAAGCAGATCATCCAGATGGCCCGCGAAGCCGGCGCGAAAAACGTCTACTTCTGCTCGGCTGCTCCGGCGGTGCGCTTCCCGAACGTCTACGGCATCGACATGCCAAGCGCTCACGAGTTGATTGCACACAACCGTTCGACCCAGGACGTGGCGGATCTGATCGGTGCTGACTGGCTGATCTATCAGGACTTGCCTGACTTGATCGAAGCGGTCGGTGGCGGCAAGATCAAGATCGAGAGCTTCGATTGCGCGGTGTTCGACGGCAAATATGTTACCGGCGACGTCGATGAGGCGTATCTGGACAAGATCGAGCAGGCGCGTAACGACTCCTCGAAGATCAAGACCCAAGCGGTCAGTGCGATCATCGATCTGTACAACAACTAAGTAATCACCGGCCTGTAGGAGCAAGGCTTGCCCGCGAAGCTTTTGGCGCTGCCAGAGGCCCCATCGCGGGCAAGCCCTGTTCCTACAAAGGCATCACGCCTCCGGGCCGGTTTTGTATCTATTTCAGAACAGGGCAAGGAGTGACAGCATGAGTCAGGAATGGGATGCCGGTCGGCTGGACAGCGACCTTGAAGGCGTAGCGTTCGATACCCTGGCCGTACGTGCCGGTCAGCACCGTACGCCGGAAGGTGAGCACGGTGATCCGATGTTCTTCACCTCCAGCTATGTATTCCGCACCGCCGCCGACGCGGCCGCGCGCTTTGCCGGCGAAGTGCCGGGCAACGTTTACTCGCGTTACACCAACCCGACCGTGCGCGCGTTCGAAGAGCGGATTGCCGCGCTGGAAGGCGCCGAGCAGGCCGTTGCCACCGCAACCGGCATGGCCGCGATTCTGGCGGTGGTGATGAGCCTGTGCAGTGCTGGCGATCACGTGCTGGTCTCGCGCAGCGTGTTCGGTTCGACCATCAGTCTGTTCGAGAAGTACTTCAAGCGTTTCGGCGTCGAAGTCGACTATGTGCCACTGGCCGACCTGTCGGGTTGGGACGCGGCGATCAAGCCGAACACCAAATTGCTCTTCGTCGAGTCGCCGTCCAATCCTCTGGCTGAGCTGGTCGATATCGCCGCGCTGGCAGAAATCGCGCACGCCAAAGGCGCGATGCTGGTGGTCGACAACTGCTTCTGCACGCCAGCCTTGCAGCAGCCGCTGAAAATGGGTGCGGACATCGTCGTGCACTCGGCGACCAAGTTCATCGACGGCCAAGGCCGTTGCATGGGCGGCGTGGTCGCCGGTCGCAGCGAGCAGATGAAAGAAATCGTTGGTTTCCTGCGTACTGCCGGGCCAACCCTGAGCCCGTTCAATGCGTGGATCTTCCTCAAGGGTCTGGAAACCCTCAACCTGCGGATGAAGGCGCACTGCGCCAACGCCCAGCAACTGGCCGAATGGCTGGAGCAGCAGGACGGCATCGAGAAAGTCCATTACGCCGGTCTCAAGAGCCATCCGCAGCACGAACTGGCCCAGCGTCAGCAGAAGGGCTTCGGTGCGGTCGTGAGCTTTGAGGTCAAGGGTGGCAAAGAGGGCGCGTGGCGCTTTATCGATGCAACTCGACTGATTTCGATCACCGCCAACCTCGGCGACAGCAAAACCACCATCACCCACCCAAGCACCACTTCTCACGGCCGCTTGGCGCCGCAAGAACGTGAAGCAGCGGGCATTCGTGACAGCCTGATCCGCATTGCGGTCGGTCTGGAAGACGTGGCGGATCTGCAAGCCGATCTGGCGCGCGGTCTGGCAGCGCTGTGATCGAGTTGTCGACCCCGAAACCTGGTACCCATGGCCGCGTTGCGCTGGTCACGGGTGCCGCGCGCGGTATCGGTCTGGGGATTGCGGCGTGGCTGATCAGCGAAGGCTGGCAAGTGGTGCTGACGGATCTGGATCGTGCGCGCGGTTCGAAAGTGGCGAAGGTACTGGGCGAAAGTGCCTGGTTCATCGCCATGGACGTTGCTGATGAGGCCCAGGTCGCGCTCGGTGTAGCAGAGGTGTTGGGGCAGTTTGGTCGTCTCGATGCGCTGGTGTGCAACGCGGCGGTGGCTGATCCGCACAACATCACCCTGGAAAGCCTCGATCTGGCCTACTGGAATCGTGTGTTGGCGGTGAACCTCAGTGGGCCGATGTTGCTGGCCAAGCACTGCGCGCCATACCTGCGCGCTCACAACGGCTCGATCGTCAATCTGGCTTCGACCCGTGCGCGGCAATCGGAAGCCGACTCTGAGGCATATGCGGCGAGCAAGGGCGGGTTGTTGGCGCTGACGCATGCGTTGGCGATCAGTCTGGGGCCGGAGATTCGTGTTAACGCGGTCAGCCCGGGCTGGATCGATGCGCGCGATCCTTCTGCGCGTCGAGCGGAGCCTTTGGCTGATGCCGATCATGCTCAGCATCCGGCGGGCAGGGTAGGGACGGTCGAAGACGTGGCGGCGATGGTTGCGTGGTTGCTGTCAAGGAATGCCGGGTTCGTCACCGGGCAGGAATTCGTCGTCGATGGCGGTATGACCAAGAAGATGATTTACACAGAGTAAGAAGCGAAGCCGCGAACGTGTAGGAGTGAGCCTGCTCGCGATAGCGGTTTCATGGATGTTACTTTCTCAGGGATTGAAGCAATTTCGTCTTTTTTAGAAAAACTTCAATCCTGCTATTGACTTAGGTTCGCTACCTGCGTAAATTTCGCGGCCTCGGAGATGCAAACGGGTGATTAGCTCAGCTGGGAGAGCGTCTGCCTTACAAGCAGAATGTCGGCGGTTCGATCCCGTCATCACCCACCACTCCCGAGAAACTTGCGTAAGCAAGAACGTAGGCTGAAAGTGCCTGCACCGACGCGCAGCGGTAGTTCAGTCGGTTAGAATACCGGCCTGTCACGCCGGGGGTCGCGGGTTCGAGTCCCGTCCGCTGCGCCATATTGTACAAATCAGACTTGTCTGGTTTGCGATTGAAAAGCACCGAAGCTTTCAATCAAAACGAGTTACTTGAGCGCAAGCTCAAAGCGATACGCAGCGGTAGTTCAGTCGGTTAGAATACCGGCCTGTCACGCCGGGGGTCGCGGGTTCGAGTCCCGTCCGCTGCGCCATATCTGCTTCAAGGATCACTGAACGCCTTGAAGCACCGAAAGCAACCGTTGGTTGATTCGGAATCGATAGCAAAGACCCTGGTCGAGAGACCGGGGTTTTTTGTGTCTGAAATTTGACCTCCGCTCCCATCACGCAACCCGGCTCCCTGTAGGAGCTGCGGCACGCTGCGATCTTTTGATCTTGATCGTAAAAAACAGGATCAAAAGATCGCAGCCTCGTTTCACTCGACAGCTCCTACAAGGGATGCCTGTAACCATCCTGCGGTGCCACGTCGCATTGTCTTTTTTGATTCTTTAGTCAGAAATTTGTATCTGGTTGTTTGCTGCGAGCGCAGAAACCTTTAAAGTTAACCTTTCGGTCAGCTTTGCACTGTCATTTCGTCCTTCGTTTAGCCAAGAAGGGCTTCTGCAAGACTCGAGATTCCCCAGTAGATAACCAGAAGGGCGGATGTATAACCGTCCAGAGGATGATCCATGTCCAACCGTGAAATAACCCGGCGCTCGTTCCTCCAGGGCGGGCTGGTGGCGGGTGTGAGCGTCACGCTTACGCCGCTCAGCACCCAGGCGCTGGCTGCCTTGATGGAAAACAGCGTGACCGTGCCGTCCGAAAAATGGCTCGGCAACAACGGCAAAGCGCGCCAGCGTAACGATGCCTTGTCGAAAGTCTGCGGCAGCAAAGTCTTTGCCCGCGACATCCGTTCCAAGGACATGCCGGGCTGGCCCGAGCAGCAAGGCCACGCCATGCTGCTGAAAACCATCAAGGCCGACCATATCTATGCCGGCTACGACCTGTCGTGGCTTGGCGCCGATCTGCAGCCTGACCGCATCGTCACCGCTGCCGATCTGGACAAGGACGGTATCGTCTTCCCTGAGGAGCATGCACCGGATCCGCTGCTGCCTGAAGGCAAAGTGCCGATGTTCATCGGTCACCCGGTAGCGATCCTGATCTGGAACGACTTCGAGCGTTTCCGTCAGGCCAAGAACAAACTCAAATTCAATGACAAAGCGATTCGTTACGGCGCCAATGTGCCGTTCTACGAAGGCGATCCCTACGGCAGCTTCCGCTACGTGCGCGTGGGCGGCCCGACCTCGGCAGATGAAGACGAATTCGCCAGCCTCAAGGATTCGATCCTGTTCCCGATGCTGAAAAACCGTCGCCCGGTGTGGAATTCCCAGCCGAACCTGCACGGTAATCTCACCGAGCGTGGCCTGTTCTACGCCGATCGCATGAAGGGCCAGATCAACACGCCGCCGGACAACTGGCTGGTGTTCGATGAGCGCTACAAGACGCCGTCGATCGAACCGGCCGCCATGGAGCCGGACAACGGCAACGGCTGGTACGATCCGAAAACCAAGACGCTGCATTTCGTGGTGGCTACCCAGTGCCCATTGGAAGCGGCGACCGAGACCGCGAAAATGATTTCGCCGTCGCGCTTCGGCCTGGACAACCTGAACATGCACCCGGGTTACACCGTGGGTTACGGTTCCAAAGACCACAACATCTTCGTTTACTACGCAGCCCTCGCTGCGCTGTACGGCGCCGGTGTGCCAGTGCGTCTGGCGAACGACCGTTACGAGCAGTTCCAGAGCGGCATCAAGCGTCACCCGTTCGACATTCGCTACCAGTTGGCCGTGGACAAGAACGATCAGACCTTCAAGATTTTCCTCGCCGACATGAGCGTCGACGGCGGTGGCCGGATCAACTACAGCCCGTCGGTGGCCGCTGTGGGCGCCACGGCCGCGCAGTCGATTTACTACATGCCGCAGAACGACCTGCAAGTCACCGCGTATCACTCGCGTGGTGTTGAAGCCGGTTCGATGCGCGGTTACGGCACCCTGCAAAGCATGGCGGCGACCGAAATGATGGTCGACGAAATCGCCGATCGCCTGAACGTCGATGCCATCGAACTGCGCCGCAAGAACGCGCTGCGTTCGGGGATGAAAAACACCCAGGGCGCGATCCCGGCCGGTGCTCTGCGTTTGCACGAGATTCTCGACAAGGCCGCTGCACACGAAGTCTGGAAAAACCGCGACGCGATCAAGAAACAACGCGAAGCCGCTGACCCGGATAACTGGTACGGCGTTGGTTTCGCCATCTGCCAGAAAGACTTTGGCACCGGTTCTGAAGCGCCGATGGCCAGCATCGAATTCACCGCTGACGGTCGCATCACCTTGCGCCACATCGGCATCGAAATCGGCACCGGCATGTCCACTTCGCAAGCCTTGGTCGTCGCCGATTTCCTCGGCAGCCCGGCCCACGAAGTGAAGACTGGCGAAACCGAATGGAAGGAAATGCAGCTGATCACCAGCGGCAACCCTTACATCATGAGCCAGGCCGACCAAGATAACCTGCTGCGCAACCCGCGCTGGGTCGGCAAGTTGGCCTCGGCGTCGTCCGCGACCAACTCGGCTTACTACTTCAGTCACGCCACCCGTGAAGCAGCCCGCGTGTTGTTCAACAACGGTTTGTGGCCGGCGGCCATGGAGATCTGGCGTCAGGGCCCTTACGGCGGCCAAGCCAACCCATACGTTGTGCGTCGCGAAGATGCGCACTGGGTGGATGGCAAGCTGACTGCCAACGGCATGCAGCCATTGACCTTCGAAGAGCTGGCCAAGCACGCTCACGAGCGTGGTCTGGTTACCGGCGCCACCGTTCACGCGTTCAACCGCTGGAGCTGGGCTGAGGCCGAATACAGCATCGACGGCGTGCGCGAGCGTCTGCCGCTCGACGGTCTGGCGGTGAAATACGGTGATGGTGCGCCGAAAGCCAAGAAAGCGTTGATGACCACGTCTGGTTTCCATCTGCTGGATCGCCAGAACATCAACTACCCGGTTGTTCAGTTGAACAACGCTGCCGTGACTTACTACAGCCCGGTCGCCACGCTGGTCGAGCTGAAGGTCAACAAAGGCTCGCTGGATGTTGAAGTGCTCAACCACCATTCGTGGGTCGAGTGCGGTCGTGTGTTGGTTGAAGAGTTGGTCAAGGGCCAGCTCGAAGGCGGTATCGCCATGGGCATCGGTCACGCACTGATGGAAGAGATGCCGCTGTACGAAGGCGGGCCGGGGGAGGGTGACTGGAACTTCAACCGTTACCGTCTGCCGATGGCGCGTCACGTTGCCGTGTGGAAACAGACGTCGGAGATTCTCCCGGCACTGTCGCCGAGCGATCCGTCCAAAGGCATCGCTGAAGTGGTGATGATCCCGGTTGTCGGGGCCATCGGTAACGCCGTGGCGCATGCCATCGGTAAACGTGTTCGCGATCTGCCTATCACTCCAGCGCGCATCAAGGAGGCCCTCAATGGCTAACCGTCCGCTTCAACTGACCCTCAATGGTCAATCCGTCGGCCCGGTGGACATCCCTGATGACCTGCCGATGATCGACTACCTGCACGAATACAAAAACCTCACCGGCTCGCGTCTGGGCTGCGGTCAAGGTATCTGCCACGCTTGCGTGGTGATTGTCGATAACCCGGACGGCACCAGCGAAGAAGTGCGCACCTGCATCACCGGCGCGCATTACTTCGAAGGCAAGAAAGTCCGCACCATCGAATCCCACGCCAAGCGTGACGAAGCGGGCCAGGTCACTGAGCTGAACCCGATCCAGCAGCGTTTCGTCGATGAGTTCGCCTTCCAGTGCAGCTACTGCGCGCCAGGCTTCGTCAACGCCGCGACCGTGCTGGTCGAGAAGCTGCAACGCCAGCCGACCGTGCAAAGCAAACTCGAGCAAGTCATCGAAGACAGCCTCGGCCATCACATCTGCCGTTGCACCGGGTACGTGCGTTACTACAACGCCACCCGCAACGTGCTGACCGATCTCGGCCTGGTCAAGGAGGGTTAAGCATGAAGCTTTTTCTGACCCGACTGACCCTGGCGGTCGGTCTGGCTGCGCCGGTGTTGTTTGCTCACGCCGATGATCAGGTCAAACGCGGCGAGTATCTGGCTCGCGGCGCTGACTGCATGGCGTGCCACACTGCACCGGGCGGCGCGCCGTTTGCCGGCGGGCTGCCGATCGTCTCGCCGTTCGGCACGATCTACGGCACCAACATCACGCCGAGCAAAGAACACGGCATCGGTTTGTACAACGATGACGAGTTCTTTGCAGCGCTCACCGAAGGCAAGCGTCGCGACGGTGCGAACCTGTATCCGGCGATGCCATACACCTCGTATCACCTGATGCCGCGCGAAGATTCGGACGCGATCCATGCGTACCTGAAAACCATCGAGCCGATCGAGCGCGCTGCACCGGTCACCAGTTTGAGCTTCCCGTTCAACGTGCGTCTGGGCCTGATGGGCTGGAACGTGCTGTACGGCAAAGCCCTGAAACTGGAGCCGGCCGAAGGCAAAAGTGAAGCGTGGAAGCGCGGCCAATACATGGTCGAAGTTCTCGGCCACTGCGGCGAATGCCACACGCCACGCGGCCTGCCGGGCGCGATGGAACTGGACAAGCGCCTGACGGGCGGCATCCTCAATGGTTATCTGGCGCCAAGCCTGCTGGCCACTGATCTGGCCGCGCGCGGCTGGAACGAACAGGATCTGAGCACGTTCCTCAAGCACGGCATGAGCGCGCAAGGGACGATGTTCAACGAGATGTTCCCGGTGTTCCACAACAGCACTCAGGGCCTGAGCGATCAGGATCTGGCGGCGATGGCGACGTTCCTGCTTGGCGACAAACCGCCGGCAGCCAAAGCGCTGGTTGAAGTGCCGGTCGAGAAACTCAGCGCCAGTGCCCAGCGCGGTCAGCAGGAATACCTGAACGTCTGCGCCGGTTGCCATGCGGTCGGTGGCGAAGGCAAACCGCACATCGCGGTGGCCATGCGCGGCAACACCACGCTGCGTCTGGAAGATCCGCGCAACCTGCTGCGCGTGATCGAGGACGGTATCGGCGAGCAGAAATTCTCTGGCTTCGAGCGCATGCAGCCGATGCCGGGTTTCGCCGACAAACTCAAGCCTGAACAACTGACCGATCTGCTCAACTACCTGCGTCAAGGTTGGGGTGGTCAGTCGGCTGAACTGGCAGTGAGCGACGTGCAGAAGCTGCAAGCTGACGCACCGTCCATCGAGCACAAGGCGCACTGACATGCAGCATCTCGATCTGCAAGTGGTTCGGCGAGCGCTGGAGTGGTCGGTGGCGGGGCAGCGCATTTGGCTCTGCACCGTGCTGACCACCTACGGCTCGGCGCCGCGCGCGCCGGGTTCGCTGCTGGCGGTGAACGAAGGCGGGCAGTGGATCGGGTCGCTGTCGGGTGGCTGCGTCGAGGAAGACTTTCTTGAGCGCGTCGCCGAAGGTGCATTTCTCGATGCGATCAACGTCGTGCGTTATGGCGAAGGCGACGATCCGCGCTCGCGGGTCAGCCTGCCGTGCGGCGGCATTCTCGATGTGCTGGTTGAGAAATTTGACGCTGACTGCGAGGTGCAGGCGCATCTGCGTGAGTTGGAATCGGCGCTGCTCGGTCAGCGTCGTTTGATTCGCGAGGTCGATCTGGCCAGCGGTGCGCGCAGCCTGTTCGCTGATCGCGAGCAGGGTGCGCGCATCGAGCGTGAGATTGATCGGGTGCGTATCCGCATCGGCGCGGCGCAACGTTTGTTGCTCGCCGGCTATTCCAGTGTGGCGCAGGCGTGTGCCGAATTTGCTGTCGGCCTCGGCTTTGAAGTGATTCTCTGCGATCCGCGCGATGAAGTGCTTGAAGGTGTGGTGCTCAATGGCGTGGAAATTCGTCGGCAACTGCCATCGGTGTTTATTGCCGATGGTGGCTGCCACCGTGATACGGCGGTGGTGGCGCTGACCCATGATCCGCGCATTGACGATCTGGCGATGATGGAGGCAGTGCGTACCGAAGCGTTCTACATTGGCGTGATGGGTTCGCTGCAGACATCGCAGAAACGCTTTGAGCGCCTGCGCCGGATTGGCGGGCTGGGGGAGAGTGAGTTGGCGCGAATTCATGCGCCGATCGGGCTTAACCTTGGCAGCAAGACGCCGGCGGAGATTGCCTTGGCGGTACTTGCCGATATCCTGCGGATTCGTAGCGGCATCGCTCGCGACCAGCTCTGATTACCTGGTAGATGCATTTGTGGCGAGGGGATTTAGCGAAACGTCGCACCGCCCCGATGGACTGCGTAGCAGTCCCATTTTTTGGGGCCGCTGCGCGACCCATCGGGGATAAATCCCCTCACCACAGGGTTTCCATAGCTCGAATTTAAAAACCGTACTTATCCCGCAACCCGTAATACCAAGCCCCCAACGCCGCAAACGGCGTGCGCAACATCTGCCCGCCCGGGAACGGGTAATGCGGCAAATCCGCAAACGCATCAAAACGCTCAGCCTGACCGCGCAATGCCTCAGCCAACACCTTGCCCGCCAGATGCGTGTACGTCACGCCATGACCGCTGCAGCCCTGCGAGTAATAGATGTTGTCACCCAGCCGCCCAACCTGCGGTAAACGCGACAAGGTCAGCAGGAAATTTCCTGTCCAGGCGTAATCAATCTTCACATCCTTGAGCTGCGGAAACGCCTTGAGCATTTTCGGACGGATGATCGCCTCGATGTTCGCCGGATCCCGGGCGCCGTAAACAACGCCGCCGCCGAAGATCAGACGCTTGTCGCCGGTCAGTCGGTAATAGTCGAGCAGATAATTGCAGTCTTCGACGCAGTAATCCTGCGGCAACAGCGCTTTCGCCAGTTCATCACCCAGCGGCTCGGTGGTGATCACCTGCGTGCCACACGGCATCGATTTCGCTGCCAGCTCCGGCACCAGATTGCCGAGGTAGGCATTGCCCGCGACGATGATGAACTTGGCCCTCACCTTGCCCTGCGGCGTATGCACGACCGGGTTAGCGCCGCGCTCGATACGCACAGCGGGCGATTGCTCATAAATGCTGCCGCCCAACGACTCCACAGCGGCCGCTTCACCCAGCGCCAGGTTCAGCGGATGAATGTGCCCGCCGCTCATGTCGAGCATGCCGCCGACATATTGATCACACGCCACCACTTCGCGGATGCGGCGCTGATCCAGCAGTTCAAGCTGCGTATGGCCAAAGCGCTCCCACAGGCGCTTCTGCGATTCCAGATGACCCATCTGCTTGGCAGTCAGCGCGGCAAACACGCCGCCGTCCTTCAAGTCGCACTGAATGTTGTACTTGGCCACACGCTCACGAATGATCCGCCCACCTTCAAACGCCATCTGCCCGAGCAGTTGTGCCTGCTTCGGCCCGACGCTGCGCTCGATCACATCAATGTCGCGGCTATAACTGTTAACGATCTGCCCGCCATTGCGCCCCGACGCGCCGAAACCAACCTTGGCCGCCTCCAGCACCGTCACGCGAAAACCGTTCTCCAGCAGAAACAACGCCGAGGACAGCCCGGTATACCCGGCGCCGATCACACAGACGTCCGTCTCCACGTCATCCTGCAAAACAGGGCGGGGCGGTACGGCATTGGCCGACGCAGCGTAATAGGACTCTGGGTAAGGGGTGTTCGCCATCCTGCAGCCTCTGTTTAATATATTTTACGAGTGCATCGATCCTACCCGAGTTGAAAAACCTCCGCCAGCCACCGGAAAATCCTCGTCGCCGACTCGAAATTAAATATTTTGCATATTCATAGGGTTAGGTGAAAAAAAGGTGTTGACACCCCTCCGGAATTCCGTAGAATGCCGCCTCACAGCAGGCACGTAGCTCAGTTGGTTAGAGCACCACCTTGACATGGTGGGGGTCGTTGGTTCGAGTCCAATCGCGCCTACCAAACAAAATCCGCTCTGCTGGGCGGTCTAGAAGGGCTCACCGAAAGGTGGGCCCTTTTTTGTTGTCTGCGATTTGCAAAACTTTTGCAAAGCCCGTTTTGGAGCGAGGATCTTCGCCAATCCTGACTGCTGCCACAGACAGATCCAGTCGATTATTTACTCTACGCTGCAAACCCAGCGATGGTTATGCCGGTAGGGCGCTCGGATGAATGCAACGTCTGATACCAGAGTCATGCCGCGTTCCTGGAGCGCTTCGGTCAGTTGTACGAGTGTCTCTGCTTCGATAGTCATTACTGCACCTCGTCAGATTTACTGCGTTCACAATTCTTGACCGAATGCCGAATCAGGTAATTCATTTTTTCTGCCTGAGTGAGTTGTTCGGCGTGGAAAGTGATTAAGTCGAATGCAGTCGACCTTTCCAAGGAATCTGCTCCGGGGTTGCTCGTAAAAACTGGTCGAGTTGTGAATCTATAAATTCGAACCAATCCTTGGTAAGCGATCACCGTTCGTCGCCGATGGCATGAAAAATAATTCGTATATTGAATGGGTTACGGTTTTATTTAACCAACCGGTTATCAAAAACACCTTGTTACAGACTGTGAATTTCAGTAACATTCGCCCCGCGTTCACCACCACGGTTTATGCATTTTTAAATCCCAAGCTTCCATCAGCTGCTTGGGATTTTTTTTGCCTGCGATTTGGCTTCTCCGTTCTTCTTGCGCAAGGACGTAACAAGTCCCACGTACCTGCGCGAGCAAACCCCTACTTTTTCGACTACTACTGACTGGCCGATTTTCTACTCTTGTTCATGGGAGTGTCTCGATGCTGGTTCACTGGTTTCTTGCAGCGGTTCATCTACTGGCGTTTGCCCTGGGCTTCTGGGCGGTACTGACGCGCGGGACGGCGTTCAGTCGACTCGCTGCCGGAACCGGAGAGGTGAAGCGGGTTTTGCTCGCTGACAATCTATGGGGTGTCTCTGCGTTGATCCTGCTGATCACCGGCGGGATGCGGGCCTTCGGTGGGTATGAAAAAGGCACCGACTATTACCTGCATCAGCCGCTGTTCCATCTGAAGATGACGTTGTTTGTGCTGATTCTGCTGATGGAGCTCGCGCCGATGATTACGTTGATCAAATGGCGGATCGCTTTGGCAAAGGGCAAGCCGATTGATACCGGGCGGGCAAAAATCTATGCACGAATCAGTCACGCTGAAGCGCTATTGCTGGTGCTGATGGTTGTCGCCGCAACAGGAATGGCGCGAGGGGTGACGTTCGGCTAGGAGAGCGGATTCCCCGTGCTCTCTCGGAAACGTCCGACATCCAGCCTTAAGATTGGCGGGTAGTATCGGATTCAACAGAGGGCAGGGTGGATCAAGCGGGGCGGGAAAGCATATCAAGCGCCGTGGCCAACGAAGTGGGGGTGGATGGCAGGACGGCGCATGAATCTTTAGCCAGTCATTGCGTTCGGGCAAGCTAACTGGCTACTGACTGCTGTGAGGCTCAGGGCGTTTGTGGCTTGTCCGGTGCGGTCAGGCCAGCTTGAATGCGCTGATAGATCTCTTCACGGTGTACGGCAACGTTCTTTGGAGCGTTGATGCCGATGCGAACCTGTTGGCCGCTTACGCCCAGAATGGTGATCGTAATGTCATCACCAATGTTTATGCTTTCACCGACTTTGCGGGTGAGTATCAGCATGGTCTTCTCCTTGATTGCTTTGTAGGGCACCTGATTCAGACAGTGCAGAGGTCGGTGGTACGTATAGATTAGTGCGAAGTCTCACAGTTTGGGTGCCTCTTTCTGACGCGCAGATGCGGCATTAATTCCCAGGGCGTAACTATACAGAGGCTGCAATCATCATTCTCGTTGTTTTGTGCCCATTTTGCGGGGCTCGCGAAGTATTTTTGAATGTTAAGATCGCGCCTTTGAGAATTTCGAGGAAAGCGTTGTGCGCAAATTGGTCTGGATGGTCGCGGCACTGGTATTGGCCGGGTGTGGTGAAGGCAAAAACGTTGAGGCACCGAAACCACAAACGGCAGCAGTGACGGCGCCAGCAGCGGCGGCTGCACCGCAATGGGATCTCGAAGTGCGCGGCGAAACCCCGCAGGCTGTCAGCGACCTGAGCGGCTGGTTGATCGAGCACGCTTTCATCCCGACGGTGATCAAAGACAGCAGCGGCAAACCGCGCATTCTGATCGGCCCGTTCAACTCGCAAGCCGACGCCGAAGCGCGAAAAGTAGAAGTGGATGCGGCATTGGTAAAAGCCAAGAAACAAAATATTGAATCGGTGGTGATCGAGCACCCGATCACGCCGTAAGCCTGCCTTTCAGCGGAGCGCCCTAAAGGTCATCGGATCAGGCTCGTCTTATACGAGTCAGTCACGATTTCCCAAAGGAGCTCCGCATGGCCTCCAACCCCTACAAGCTGTTCGATGTCACCCTGCAACGCAAAACCCAACTGAGCCCGCACATGATGCGGATCACCCTGGCCCATCCCTCGGTCAACGACATGGCCACCTGGGCGCCGGATCAACGGGTAAAACTGTTTTTCCCTGCGGCCGATGGTTCGCCGGCCAGACTGGCTCAAGGCGAAGGCTGGTACGCGCGCTTCAAGGCCATGATCGTCGATCGACGTCCGGCGATGCGCACTTACACCATTCGCCATTTGCGCGCCGAACAAGGCGAAGTGGATATCGATTTCGTCCTGCACGGCGAAACCGGCCCGGCCTCGCGTTGGGCGCTTCGTGCGCAACCGGGGGATTCGATGCAGATCCTTGCGCCCGACCGGCGCTTCTCGGCGAATGACGCCGGGGGCTTCGAATGGAAGCCGCCGCAAGTCCTCAATCAGGTTCTGCTGGTCGCCGACGGCACCGCGTTGCCGGCTGCCATGGGCATTCTTGATTTGTTGGCCGCGAAAGCCGCTCCGCCCCAGACTCAAGCGTTCTTTGAAGTCGACAGCGCTCAGGACATGCTGCCAGTTCCCGATTGGCCGGGGCTGACAGTGCAGTGGCTGATCCGCGAGAAAACCACCGCCGGCACGTTGATGGTAGAGGCAGTAAAAACAGCCATTACACCCATCAACACTTCAACCGTCGGCCAGGCTGTTGAGCTCGCCGACGTCGATATCGACAAAGAAATACTCTGGGAAATCGCCGAAACCGCCGCCGAAGGTTTTTACGGCTGGATCGCTGGAGAAAGCGCGGCAGTGATGAGCTTGCGCAGGTACTTGATCAAAGACTGTGGCATCCCGCGCGAGTCGCTCAATCTGATGGGTTACTGGCGCTACAACAAGGCCGGCAGCTAGCCACAAAAAAGGCCTTGAACATCACGTTCGAGGCCTTTCTTTTGCGTGTTCGATCAACCGCAGGCTTTCATGTTCACCGGGCCGACAAACTCATTGCCGCGCCCCATCACGCACGCCACGCTTTGATTGCGTTGACGCTCCCAGTCTTGCACCGGGTAAGTCTTGTCCCACGCTTCATACAATTGCCGATCCTGTTTCGAAATGCGTAAGCCGTATTGCTTGCTCATATAGAAATAGGTGCGGGCGATCATGCCGCGAATGGAAGGGCGGGGCATGACTTTCTTCGCTTTGAAATCAACCTGGGTCAGGCACGAACCGTATTGACCGGATTGCACCGGCAGCCAGCCGTAGCTGAAGTTGCTGCGGTCGCCGTTGACCTCGCCAATGCTCGGCACCAGGTTGTGCAAATCGGCTTCGGCCTTCTGGTAGGTCGGATCGTAGCGTGTGCAATTCTTGCGACCCCCGTCCTGCCAGCATTGGCGCTGATGGCCAATCTGCCAGGCCGGGACGATGTGTTCCCATTCGATGCGCGACGCACGCTTGGCGTTCTTGCGCGGCACATAACCGCAGGCCTTCAAATCCACTTTGTTGCCGGAGTACTTGCACCCGCAATAAAACTCCGTGGACTGTGGCGCGTAGAGCTTCCACGCAGCCTTCTTGGCTTCAGAAAACGTGCGTGGCGCTCCGGCCTGTGCGCCAAAAGCGATGAACGACAACAACAGCAAAACAAAACAGCGGACACTCATTGAATCAATCTTCCTTCGGCACAACCCAAAAAATCTGCACGCCACCATCGTCGCGATAGGCGAGGGTAACGTTGTCGTTCTCGTCGATTTCCTCAAGCAAACGCTCCCAGTCATCCATCGGCTCGTCCGGCAGACGGAAGATCAGTGCGGCTTTGGCTTTTTGTGCGGTAGGGGAATTGATGATCTTTTGAACGCGCATACCCATGCGTTCAAAGGCGTCAGGAGCATCAGGGGAGGTGGCCACGAGGTTATCCTTATTAAGCTGTACGTGCATACAGTATTTAACTGTAGGCATTTTCGCAACTGCTTAAAATTCAAGAAAATCCTCTGACAGCGGTTTTTTGATTTTAATGTGAGGCGAGTCGATTTTTTTGTAGGAAAAATGCAGAAGGGTCGTAAGCGTCACACCACTCGCCCGGTAAACGAGTGGTGTGAAGTGTGCCCGATCAAGAGAAGACCGGGCGAAGGTCAATCAGTATTCCCAGAACATCCGTTGCAGCTCTTTGCTGTCGTTGGTTTTAGTCAACGCGACCATCGCCAGGATGCGGGCTTTCTGTGGGTTCAGGTCGTGAGCAACCACCCAGTCGTACTTGTCGTCAGGCTGTTCGGCGTTGCGCAGAACAAAACCGCCGGCGTTGACGTGGGACGAACGAATGATTTGCACGCCTTCCTTGCGCAGCTCTTGCAGGGCTGGCACCACGCGGGAAGACACCGAACCGTTGCCGGTGCCGGCATGGATGATTGCTTTGGCGCCGGATTGGGCCAGGGCTTTGTAGGCTGTATCGCTTACGTTGCCGTAGGAATAGGCGATTTCTACGTCAGGCAGGCTCTTGATGTTCTTGATGTCGAATTCCGAATCCATGGTGTGGCGCTTGGCAGGCAAGCGGAACCAGTAGGATTTGCCTTCAACGACCATGCCCAGCGGGCCCCAGGCGCTTTTGAATGCTTCGGTCTTGATGTTGATCATTTTGCTGACGTCGCGACCCGACTGGATCTCGTCGTTCATGGTCACCAGTACGCCTTTGCCGCGCGCGTCTTTGCTGCTGGCCACGGCCACGGCGTTGTACAGGTTGAGCATGCCGTCGGCGGACATGGCGGTGCCTGGGCGCATCGAACCGACAACGATGATCGGCTTGTCAGTCTTCTCGACCAGGTTCAGAAAGTACGCGGTTTCTTCGAGGGTGTCGGTACCGTGGGTGATGACGATGCCGTCGACGTCTTTGCTGTCAGCCAGTTCGGCGACACGACGACCGAGTTGCAGCAGGTTGTCGTTGGTGATGCTTTCGGAGGCGATCTGCATGACTTGTTCGCCACGCACGTTCGCCAGTTTGCTCAGCTCCGGAATGCCGGCGATCAGTTGCTCGACGCCGACCTTAGCCGCCTGATACGTCGCGCTGTTGGCGGCGCTGGCACCCGCACCGGCAATGGTGCCGCCCGTGGCAAGCACCACAACGTTGGCGAGTTTGGTCTGGGTTTCGACTTCTTTTGCCTGAAGGGCTGTGGGCAGGAGCATGAGGAGGGCCAAAGCGCCCGGAAACAAAGTGTTGAAAGCAGATTTCATTATTTTTCTCTCTAGTAGTGAGACGGTGCTGATGCAGGTTCATCTAGATGCGCCCCAGCCGATCTGGATGCCGGGGTGCAGGGTAGGGAGCAGGATCTGTACCATTCGTACTCTGCTCGAGAAAAATGTTTAAGTTCATGATTTATATCAGGATTTATTCGATCGATAGCGTGTCGTAATCAAGTGCATATCCGGCTTTCCGAACAGAACGGGCTTTTATGTTCGGCTCACCGAAAAGCATGGCGATGTTGATTGCCTGTCGGGAGTCCGACGTTTCCAGCGTCTTATTAAAGAAAGCGTCAGGCAGGCCGATGCCTGTTCAAGGAATCCATTTTTTCAGGAGTTTCACATGTCACTGACAGTCGGTTTTGCCAACCCCGGCGCGGTCACCATCGGTGGTAAAACGGCGGCAACGATCGATGCGCTGGCCAAAGCGGATGCAGAAGCGTCACCCAATGCAGTGGGCAAGGAAGAGGCTGATAGCAAAACGGTGAGAACCGGCGGGCCGGCGCAGGAAGAGAGCAAGGCTGAAAGCGGCGGCAATCAAAGCGTCACCATAAAACTGCTGCTCAAGCGCATGCAGGAACTGCAAAAGCAGTTGCAGGAACAGCAGCAGCAACTAGCCGCCGCGCAAGCCGCGAAGTATCCAACTCCGGAAGCCAAGACCACCGCGGTCATGTCGATTCAGGGGCAGATCGCCGATACCAACGCAGCGCTTATGGAGGTGGCGGGCACCCTTGTCAAAGAGATGGCCAAGGGTTCGAGCACCGGCAGCGTGGTCAATACCACGGCATGAGAAGAGGGCGAGTCCGATGACTTGCCCTGCCGCAAAATACTGATTTCTGTTTATTGACAAATGTCGGCGGGATTCGCATAGTTCGGTCTACGCAAACGTTTGCGCGGCTTTGTCGGCTGGTTTCTCCTGTAGGGAAGACCACGCAGCTTACGCCAGCGCAACCTTTGCTCACAATAATCATAAGATCGGAGTGAACCCATGAAGCTGCCATTCGCTGGACGTCTTCTTGCTGTCGCTATGCTGGCTGCCACCGCCGCCGCGCTACCTGTCTCCTCGGCGTTCGCCGAATCTGTCGAAAAACCTAAAGTCGCACTGGTCATGAAATCCCTGGCCAACGAATTCTTCCTGACCATGGAAGACGGCGCCAAGGCCTACCAGAAAGAACACTCCGCCGATTTCGACCTGATCTCCAACGGCATCAAAGATGAAACCGATACCGCCGGCCAGACGCGCATCGTCGAGCAGATGATTCTCGCCAAGGTCAACGCATTGGTGATCGCGCCTTCTGACTCCAAGGCCATGGTGCCGGTGATCAAGAAAGCCGTCGACGCCGGTATTACCGTGATCAACATCGACAATCAGCTTGATCCGGCCATCGTCAAAAGCAAAAACATCAGCGTGCCTTTCGTAGGCCCGGACAACCGTAAAGGCGCGCGTCTGGTCGGCGAATACCTGGCCAAGCAGCTCAAGGCCGGTGACGAAGTCGGCATCATCGAAGGCGTATCGACGACCACCAACGCCCAGCAACGAACCGCAGGCTTCAAGGACGCGATGGACGCGGCGCAGATCAAAGTGGTTTCGCTGCAATCCGGCGACTGGGAAATCGACAAGGGCAACAAGGTTGCCGCCTCGATCCTCAGCGAATACCCCGACGTCAAAGCACTGCTGGCCGGTAACGACAGCATGGCCGTTGGCGCCGTTTCCGCCGTACGTGCCGCCGGCAAGGCTGGTCAGGTGCAGGTCGTTGGTTACGACAACATCAACGCGATCAAGCCGATGCTGAAGGACGGTCGTGTGCTCGCCACTGCTGACCAGTTCGCTGCCAAACAAGCTGTATTCGGCATCGAGACTGCGCTGAAAATCATCAAAGGCGAGAAAGTCGACAGCGGCCCGAATGGCGTGATCGAAACGCCGGTCGAGCTGGTCACCAAGTAAGTCTTCTGGCGGCACAACGGCGCTCGTCCGTCCGGGCGAGCGCATGGAGAGTTTTTATGTCAGTTTCCGCCCCGAACGCTGTCCTCTCGGTCAGCGGTATCGGTAAGACCTATGCGCAACCGGTGCTGACCGGCATCGAGTTGACGCTGATGCGCGGTGAAGTGCTGGCGCTGACCGGCGAGAATGGCGCCGGCAAAAGCACCTTGTCGAAAATCATTGGCGGACTGGTCACTCCGACCACTGGCCAGATGCAGTTTCAGGGCAAGGACTATCGCCCGGGCAGTCGTACTCAGGCCGAAGAGCTTGGCGTGCGCATGGTCATGCAAGAACTCAATTTGTTGCCGACCTTGTCGGTGGCGGAGAACCTGTTTCTCGACAACTTGCCGAGCAACGGTGGCTGGATCAGTCGCAAGCAACTGCGTAAAGCGGCGATCGAAGCCATGGCGCAAGTCGGCCTCGACGCGATCGATCCGGATACACTGGTCGGCGAGCTGGGCATCGGCCATCAGCAGATGGTTGAAATCGCCCGCAACCTGATCGGCGATTGCCATGTGCTGATTCTCGATGAGCCGACCGCGATGCTGACGGCGCGCGAAGTCGAAATGCTCTTTGAGCAGATCACCCGATTGCAAGCGCGCGGCGTCTCGATCATCTACATTTCCCATCGCCTCGAAGAGCTTGCCCGTGTGGCGCAGCGCATCGCCGTGCTGCGTGACGGCAATCTGGTCTGCGTCGAGCCGATGGCCAATTACAACAGCGAGCAACTGGTCACGCTGATGGTCGGCCGCGAGCTGGGCGAGCATATTGATATGGGCGCGCGCAATATTGGCGCGCCAGCGTTGACGGTCACCGGCCTGACTCGCTCCGACAAGGTTCGCGACGTTTCCTTCGAAGTGCGCGCCGGCGAGATCTACGGGATTTCCGGATTAATCGGGGCAGGGCGCACGGAGTTACTGCGGCTGATCTTCGGTGCGGATCTGGCCGACAGCGGCACCATCGCCCTCGGTTCGCCCGCCAAAGTAGTCAGCATTCGTTCGCCGGTTGATGCCGTGCGCAACGGTATCGCGCTGATCACCGAAGATCGCAAGGGCGAAGGGCTGCTGCTCAGTCAGTCGATCAGCGCCAACATCGCACTGGGCAACATGCCGGAAATTTCCAGTGGCGGTGTCGTCAATAACAGCGACGAAATCGCCTTGGCCAAGCGTCAGATCGACGCCATGCGCATCCGCAGTTCGAGCCCGACACAGCTTGTTTCAGAGTTGTCCGGTGGCAACCAGCAAAAGGTCGTGATCGGCCGTTGGCTGGAGCGTGATTGCTCGGTACTGCTGTTCGACGAGCCAACCCGAGGCATCGACGTCGGCGCCAAATTCGACATTTATGCATTGCTCGGCGAATTGACTCGCCAGGGCAAAGCGCTGGTGGTGGTCTCCAGCGATCTGCGTGAGTTAATGCTGATCTGCGATCGCATCGGTGTGCTGTCGGCGGGGCGCCTGATCGACACCTTCGAGCGTGACAGCTGGACTCAGGATGATTTGCTTGCCGCCGCATTCGCCGGCTACCAAAAACGTGATGCGTTGCTCAACGAAGCGGCGCCTAGGGATCTCCCATGAAAACTGCATCTCCTGCCAGCAAACGTAGTGGCAATTTCTACGGTCTGGGTACTTATCTGGGCCTGGCCGGGGCCTTGCTGGCGATGATTGCGCTGTTCTCGGTCTTGAGCAGCCATTTTCTGTCCTATAACACTTTCAGCACGTTGGCCAACCAGATTCCGGACTTGATGGTGCTGGCGGTCGGCATGACGTTCGTGCTGATCATCGGCGGCATCGACCTCTCAGTGGGTTCGGTGCTGGCGCTGGCGGCGTCGACAGTCAGCGTGGCGATTCTCGGCTGGGGCTGGGGTGTGTTGCCGTCGGCGCTGCTCGGCATGGCAGTGGCAGCACTGGCCGGTACCGTCACCGGTTCGATCACCGTGGCCTGGCGCATTCCGTCGTTCATCGTCTCCCTCGGTGTGCTGGAAATGGCTCGGGGTCTGGCCTATCAGATGACCGGCTCGCGCACCGCGTACATTGGTGACTCGTTCGCCTGGCTGTCGAATCCGGTGGCGTTCGGTATCTCGCCGTCGTTCATCATCGCCTTGCTGGTGATCATCATTGCTCAAGCGGTGTTGACCCGCACTGTGTTCGGTCGCTACCTGATCGGCATCGGCACCAACGAAGAGGCCGTGCGCCTCGCCGGGATCAATCCGAAGCCGTACAAGATTCTGGTGTTCAGCCTGATGGGGTTGCTGGCCGGTATCGCGGCGCTGTTTCAGATTTCGCGTCTGGAAGCGGCGGATCCGAATGCCGGTTCCGGCCTTGAGCTGCAAGTGATTGCGGCCGTGGTCATCGGCGGCACCAGCCTGATGGGCGGACGCGGTTCGGTGATCAGCACGTTCTTTGGCGTATTGATCATCTCGGTGCTGGCGGCCGGTCTGGCGCAGATTGGCGCGAGTGAACCGACCAAGCGCATCATCACCGGTGCGGTGATTGTCATTGCTGTGGTGCTCGACACCTATCGCAGTCAACGCGCCAGTCGACGGGGCTGAGAAAGACTTATGGCAACGATCAAGGATGTGGCGGCGCTCGCGGGAATTTCCTACACGACCGTGTCCCATGTGGTGAACAAAACCCGGCCAGTCAGCCAGGAAGTGCGGCTGAAAGTCGAGGCGGCGATCAAGAGCCTCGACTACGTGCCGAGTGCCGTGGCGCGCTCACTGAAAGCCAAAACCACTGCGACCATCGGCCTGCTGGTGCCGAACAGTCTCAACCCGTACTTCGCCGAGCTGGCGCGGGGCATCGAGGATTATTGCGAGCGTAACGGCTACTGCGTGATCCTCTGCAACTCCGACGACAACCCGGAAAAGCAGCGCAGTTATTTACGCGTGCTGCTGGAAAAACGCATCGACGGTTTGATCGTCGCCTCCGCCGGGGGTGACAGCGGTCTGGCGCAAGGCTTGGCCGGTGTTAAAACGCCGATGGTCATCGTCGATCGGGGACTGGACGGTGTCGACGCCGATCTGGTGCGCATCGACCACGAATACGGCGCTTACCTCGCGACTCGCCACCTGTTGGAACTGGGCCATCGCGACATCGCCACTATCGGTGGGCCGGCGACTACCAGCGTGGCGCAGATGCGTCAGGCCGGTTATTGCCGAGCGCTGAAAGAGGCCGGTATCGAAGTCCGGCAGGAACGCATGCTGGAAAGCGATTTCACCAGCACCGGCGGCTACAACGCGGCGGCGATCCTGCTCGAAAGCAATCCGCCGAGCGCGATTTTCGCCGGTAACGACATGATCGGTATCGGCGTGTTGCGTGCGGCGGCTGAGCGCAACGTGCGCGTGCCGAGCGAGTTGTCGGTGATCGGCTTCGACGATATCCAGATGAGCCGTTACGTGTACCCGGCGCTGACCACCGTCGGCCAGTCGATCCTGCAACTGGGCGAGATGGCCGCGGAAGTACTGCTGCGAAGGATTGCCACCCCGAATCTGGGCACCGATCAACGCATCGTGACCCCGAGTATTGTCCTGCGCGAATCGACCGCGCCGCTGTCCGGCGTGTTCACCGAATACCGCTGAAACCGAATTGACGAGTAGTGATGTATGCCAGCAAATGTAGTGGTAATAGGCAGCCTGAACATGGATCTGGTGACCCGGGCGCCACGCCTTCCCGTCGGCGGTGAAACGCTGATCGGTCATTCCTTCGCCACGGTTTCCGGCGGCAAGGGTGCCAATCAGGCCGTCGCTGCTGCCCGGTTGGGCGCGCAGGTGGCGATGGTCGGTTGCGTGGGCAACGATGACTATGGCGTGCAATTGCGCGACGCCTTGCTGGCCGAGCAGATCGATTGCCAGGCCGTAAGCGTTGTTGAGGATTCCAGTGGTGTGGCGTTGATTGTGGTCGATGACAACAGTCAGAACGCCATCGTTATCGTCGCCGGGGCCAATGGCGCGATGACGCCAGCGGTGATTGACCAGTTCGACGCTGTGCTGCAGGCGGCTGAGGTGGTCATCTGCCAGCTGGAAATTCCCGACGCAACCGTTGGACATGCGCTCAAGCGTGCGCGCGCACTCGGCAAAACCGTGATCCTCAATCCGGCACCGGCTAGCCGCCCGCTGCCCGCTGACTGGTTCACCGCCATTGACTACCTGATTCCCAACGAAAGCGAAGCGACCGCGTTGAGTGGATTGCCGGTGGACTCGCTGGAGTCCGCAGAAAAAGCGGCCAGCCACCTGATCGCCATGGGTGCGGGCAAAGTCATCATCACCCTCGGCGCGCAAGGTTCGCTGTTCGCCAACGGTCAAAGCTTCGAGCATTTCCCGGCGCCGAAGGTGAAAGCCGTCGACACCACGGCGGCGGGGGACACCTTTGTCGGTGGTTTCGCCGCTGGGCTGGCCGCTGGCAAGTCCGAGACCGAAGCCATTCGCTACGGGCAGATTGCCGCCGCGCTGTCGGTCACTCGCGCTGGCGCGCAACCGTCCATTCCCACCCAATCCGACGTACAGGCGTTTAAACCCGCATGAAAAAGACTCCTCTGCTCAACGTCGCCCTGTCGCGACTGATCGCCTCCCTGGGCCATGGCGACATGGTCGTCATCGGTGACGCCGGGCTGCCGGTGCCGCCGGGTGTCGAGCTGATCGATCTGGCGCTGACCCATGGCGTGCCGGATTTCGTCAGCACGTTGAAAGTCGTGCTCAGCGAGATGCAGGTGGAAAGCCATGCGCTGGCTAAAGAAATTTTCGACAAGCAACCGACGGCGCTCAGTACGCTGGACGCGTTGAACGAAGAGGGCGCTTTGGGGCGCCGCGATCTGCTCAGTCATGAGCAATTCAAGGTGCTTAGCCGACAGGCGCGAGCGATTGTTCGTACGGGCGAATGCCAGCCGTACTGCAACATCGTGCTGGTCGCCGGGGTCACCTTCTAACTTTTGATTTCACCAGCACAAGGAATGCGCCATGCAACGCTATGCTCAGAAACTGCACCACTTGCTCCGGAGTCTGCTGCTTTTGTCCGTCATCACTGCAACCGGCGCTCAGGCGGCGGAAAAAATCGACCTGATCATCGACACCGACCCGGGTGCTGACGACGTGGTCGCTTTGCTGTTCGCACTGGCCTCGCCAGAAGAACTGAACATTCGCGCGCTGACCACCGTTGCCGGCAACGTGCGTCTCGACAAAACCTCACGTAATGCACGTCTGGCTCGCGAGTGGGCAGGGCGCGAGGATGTGCCGGTTTACGCCGGTGCGCCAAAGCCGCTGATGCGCACGCCGATCTACGCCGAAAACATCCATGGCAAGGAAGGCCTGTCGGGTGTCACCGTGCATGAGCCGAAAAAAGGCTTGGCGCAAGGCAATGCTGTGAACTACTTGATCGATACCCTGAAAAGCGCCAAGCCGCACAGCATCACCATCGCCATGCTCGGCCCGCAGACCAACCTGGCGCTGGCGCTGATCCAGGAGCCCGAGATTGTGCAGGGCATCAAGGAAGTGGTGATCATGGGCGGTGCGCACTTCAATGGCGGCAATATCACCCCGGTGGCCGAATTCAACCTGTTTGCCGATCCGCAAGCGGCTGAAGTGGTACTCAAAAGCGGCGTGAAACTGACCTATCTGCCACTGGACGTGACCCACAAGATCCTCACCAGCGACGCACGCCTGAAGCAGATCGCTGCGCTCAACAACAATGCGAGCAAGATTGTTGGCGACATCCTCAACGAGTACATCAAAGGCGACATGGAGCATTACGGCATCCCGGGTGGCCCGGTGCATGACGCTACCGTCATCGCTTACCTGCTCAAGCCTGAGCTGTTCACCGGTCGTTCGGTGAATGTCGTGGTTGATAGCCGTGAAGGCCCGACTTTCGGCCAGACCGTTGTTGACTGGTATGACGGCCTGAAAGCGCCGAAGAATGCCTTCTGGGTTGAAAACGGTGACGCTCAGGGCTTCTTCGACTTGCTGACCGAGCGCCTGAAGCGCTTGAAATAAGTCTTAAGCCCGCAGGTGCAAGCCTGCGGGTGTTTACCCTTTCTCTGCGTGCTCGACCTGTTCGCTCGGGTAACGCTCAAAAATCTGCTTGATGAATTGCTTGGCCGCTTCCGTGCCCAACTCTTTGACCAATAGATCGATGCCAATCAGCGCCAATTCTTCCGTCGTCCCCGGACTATAGGAGCTGTGTCCGTCTGCCCATTTGGCTTTGATGTCGGCGTCGATGCTGATGGTGGTCATGAGGTGCGCTCGAAAAGTCGGGAAGTCTGTGTGCCGAGTTAACCATTTTGTCGGGCGTTTGGCACTGCGACTTAGGCATGAGCGGAGCGCTATGCGACACTTGGTCTTTTCCGGCTTTCCAAGGATCGTGCTGTGCAGATCGATTTGAATACCCCTGACGGCCTTACGCTCGACGCGGTGCGCCAGTTGCTCGCTTCAGCCAGTGATGACGAACACACGCAACTGCGCGTAACCAAGGGCGGCATCGCTTACCTTTCTTCGGGCATTACCGGTGGGCAGAATATCGACGGACTGTTGTTTCGCCTCGAAACCTGGGCCAAGGGCTCGGGCTATGTGGGCAATGTCGCGGCCAGTGATGAGGTCTGGGTGATGCAGATTTTCAACGCGCTCAAGGACAACTGGCCGAATCCGCCGTTTGACTACATCGACGTCTATTGAGCGCCGTTAATATTCAGTCACGATTGATTGATGAAGACATGAACGCCGCTCAGGCACACTCGGCGTTTTTCCGATCGTGGGGCAGGGTGATGGCATCGGCCGTGAAACCAAACGCCGGAATGGCGGTCGCACGATCTCAGCTTAACTTTTAGAAATAAGGAGGCTTCATGCCTTTGAAGTTCGCGACACTGGGTGCACTTATGGCCGCTGCCATGTTGGCCGGTTGCAGCACGACCTCCAGCAAGTCGGCAAAGGATTCCGTGGCGACCGAAGCGGGTCACAGCCGCTGTGATGCTTCGGCAGCGCAATTCACCATCGGCAAGAAAGCCTCGCCGGAACTGCTGGAGCAAGCCCGCACCAAAGCAGGCGCGCAGAATGCCCGCTTCCTCAAGCCGAACGACATGATCACGCTTGAGTACCGTTCCGATCGCTTGAACCTGAACACCGACAACAACCTGGTGATCACCCGCGTCAACTGCGGCTGATTTCACAAGGCTTTTGTTGCAGGCATAAAAAACCCCGTCACATGGACGGGGTTTTTTTAGTGCGCCGAGAAATTACTCTGGGCGAACCTGTGCAGCTTGCATACCCTTTTGGCCTTTCTCAGCCACGAAGGAGACGGTCTGGCCTTCTTTCAGGCTTTTGAAACCGTCGGATTCGATAGCTTTGAAGTGTACGAACAGGTCGTCACCGCCACCTTGAGGAGTGATGAAGCCGAAGCCTTTTTCATCGTTGAACCATTTAACGGTGCCGGTTTGGCGATTAGACATGGTGTATCTCCAAGAAACATATATTTTCAGTAGTGCTGTGCTGCTCAGGCCAACTGGGCACACCGGAGTATCATAGTCGAAATGTTCGCTTTGGTAGCCCCCCGGACGTGCTGTTTGCCAATCAGTCGTGTTTTCTTTACTGCCTGTTTCGGCTGAAAGCCCCGGTTTACAAGGGTTTGCGCGGAACGTAAAGACAATAAAAAAACCTGTAAAACATGCATAAATCCTCCGAAAAGGCTCAAATTCAGCCCTTTTTAGAGGCGCTGAGCCGATTCAAAAGACTTTTTTGATCACTTTTTCGCCGGGGTATTTGCCTTGCATTTGGCGATTTGGCCCAGCGCTTTCTGCTGCAATTCAGGAGGAGCCTTGTTGTCCATCAGCGCCTGAATGTCGCTGGCCGGATAAGACTTGATGGCGTCAGCGCCGCAAGCACAATGAGATTTCGCTGCGGCAGCACCGATTTGTTGGGTCGCAGCCTGAGTGCACTGCGCCATGTACTTTTCGCGCTCGCCCTTTGGCCAATCGGCGTGGGCAGTCAACGGCAGCAGCATAACGATAGGGGCGACGACGGCGAACAGGGTATTCAGACGCATGCGAGGATGCTCCTTGTGGGTCAATGTCTTGTTATCTGAGGGCTGAAAGGCCGATCAAGTTCAGCACTCTGGCATAAAAACGGACGATTTGCCTTCTGATCAAACAGAGGCATAAGTGACCGCTCATCTGTGCTAGCATGCCGGGCTCAAGCGTTCTCAGGCGCCGGATGACCTACAGTCCCGGACGCGGTCAACGTGCGAATATTTCTGATTTGAATCCCAGTCACTCTGGTTCGGTTTTCCGGTTGGCCGCAAGGCTCCTGCCGCTGTAAGGCAGGCGTTCGTCATTGAATGGCCTGGATCGGATCTTGTACTGGCTCATCCCAACCCACGTGACCTTTGGTAGGGGTCACCACTAGGAGAGGAGGCGCCATGCCAACTATTACTCTTCCCGACGGCAGCCAACGTTCATTCGATCACCCGGTTTCCGTAGCCGAGGTCGCTGCATCCATTGGTGCTGGCCTGGCCAAAGCCACACTGGCCGGCAAGGTCAATGGTCAACTGGTCGACGCCAGCGACATCATCAGCAGCGACGCGACCCTGCAAATCATTACGCCAAAGGATGAAGAGGGGCTGGAGATCATTCGCCACTCTTGCGCTCACCTGGTGGGGCATGCGGTCAAGCAGCTGTACCCGACTGCAAAAATGGTGATCGGCCCGGTCATCGACGAAGGCTTCTATTACGACATCGCCTTCGAGCGTCCTTTCACTCCGGACGACATGGCTGCGATCGAACAGCGCATGCAGCAGCTGATCGAGAAAGATTACGACGTCATCAAGAAAGTCACTCCGCGCGCCGAAGTGATCGAAGTGTTCAAGGCCCGCGGCGAAGACTACAAGCTGCGTCTGGTCGAGGACATGCCGAACGAACAGGCCATGGGTCTGTACTATCACGAAGAATACGTCGACATGTGCCGCGGCCCGCACGTGCCGAACACTCGCTTCCTGAAATCCTTCAAATTGACCAAGTTGTCGGGCGCCTACTGGCGTGGCGACGCCAAGAACGAGCAATTGCAGCGCGTTTACGGCACCGCTTGGGCAGACAAGAAGCAGCTGGCGGCTTACATCCAGCGCATCGAAGAAGCTGAAAAACGCGATCACCGCAAGATCGGCAAGCGTCTGGGCCTGTTCCACACCCAGGAAGAATCCCCGGGCATGGTGTTCTGGCACCCGAACGGCTGGACTCTGTACCAGGTGCTCGAGCAGTACATGCGCAAGATCCAGCGTGACAACGGCTACCTTGAGATCAAAACCCCTCAAGTCGTTGACCGCAGCCTCTGGGAGAAATCCGGGCACTGGGCCAACTACGCCGACAACATGTTTACCACGCAGTCGGAAAACCGCGACTACGCCATCAAGCCGATGAACTGCCCATGCCACGTGCAGGTGTTCAACCAAGGCCTGAAGAGCTACCGCGAGCTGCCGATGCGTCTGGCAGAGTTCGGTGCCTGCCACCGTAACGAGCCGTCGGGTGCGCTGCACGGCATCATGCGTGTGCGTGCGTTCACTCAGGACGATGCCCACATCTTCTGCACCGAAGAGCAGATGCAAGCCGAATCCGCTGCATTCATCAAGCTGACCATGGACGTTTATCGCGACTTCGGCTTCACCGACGTCGAAATGAAACTGTCCACTCGTCCGGAAAAACGCGTCGGTTCCGACGAGCTGTGGGATCGCGCTGAGGCCGCATTGGCTGCAGCCCTTGATTCTGCGGGCCTCCCGTACGATCTGCAGCCGGGTGAGGGTGCGTTCTACGGTCCTAAGATCGAGTTTTCGCTAAAAGATTGCCTCGGTCGTGTCTGGCAATGTGGTACCTTGCAGCTCGATTTTAACCTGCCTGTCCGTTTGGGCGCTGAATATGTCTCCGAAGACAACAGCCGCAAACACCCAGTGATGTTGCACCGTGCGATCCTCGGTTCCTTTGAGCGTTTCGTCGGTATTTTGATCGAGCACTATGAAGGTGCATTCCCTGCGTGGCTCGCGCCGACCCAGGCGGTGATCATGAATATCACTGATAAACAGGCAGATTTTGTTGCAGAAGTTGAAAAAACTCTCAACGAAAGCGGATTTCGTGCCAAGTCCGACTTGAGAAATGAAAAGATCGGCTTTAAAATCCGCGAGCATACTTTGCTCAAGGTTCCCTATCTCTTGGTAATCGGAGATAAGGAAGTCGAGATGCAGACTGTCGCTGTGCGTACTCGTGAAGGTGCTGACCTGGGCTCGATGCCCGTCGCCCAGTTCGCTGAGTTTCTCGCGCAAGCGGTTTCCCGGCGTGGTCGCCCAGATTCGGAGTAATTATTATTAAGCGTGAAATGAGACAAGATAAACGAGCTGCACCGAAAGCCCCGATCAACGAGAATATCTCGGCACGCGAGGTTCGGTTAATTGGGGCTGAAGGTGAACAGCTTGGGATTGTGTCAATTGAAGACGCGCTTCTTAAGGCTGAAGAGGCCAAACTGGATTTGGTGGAAATTTCCGCCGATGCAGTACCCCCTGTTTGCAAACTGATGGACTACGGCAAATCGATCTTCGAGAAGAAGAAGCAGGTTGCCGCGGCCAAGAAAAACCAGAAGCAGATTCAGGTTAAAGAAATCAAGTTTCGTCCAGGGACGGAGGAAGGGGATTACCAGGTAAAACTGCGCAACCTGGTACGTTTCCTGAGTGATGGGGACAGGGCCAAGGTATCCTTGCGATTCCGCGGCCGTGAGATGGCCCACCAGGAGCTGGGGATGGAACTCCTCAAGCGGGTTGAAGCTGACCTGCTCGAGTACGGTTCGGTCGAACAGCATCCTAAGATGGAAGGACGCCAGCTGATCATGGTCATCGCCCCGAAAAAGAAGAAGTAATCAACAGGGCACGGCAGGCCTTCTGATTATGTTTATCAACTGAATGCGGAGTATCCGAACATGCCAAAAATGAAAACCAAAAGTGGTGCTGCTAAGCGGTTTCTGAAAACTGCTAACGGTATCAAGCACAAGCACGCTTTCAAGAGCCACATCCTGACTAAAATGTCGACCAAGCGTAAGCGTCAATTGCGCGGTAGCAGCTTGCTGCATCCGTCTGACGTGGCAAAAGTCGAGCGCATGCTGCGCCTTCGTTAATTTTAGTCAAGAATAGAGGAAGTAACTCATGGCTCGTGTAAAGCGTGGCGTCATTGCCCGTAAGCGTCACAAAAAAATTCTGAAACTTGCTAAAGGCTACTACGGTGCACGTTCGCGCGTATTCCGTGTTGCCAAGCAAGCGGTAATCAAGGCAGGCCAATACGCCTACCGTGACCGTCGTCAGAAAAAACGTCAGTTCCGCGCTCTGTGGATCGCTCGTATCAACGCTGGTGCTCGTGTTAACGGTCTGTCCTACAGCCGTTTCATCGCTGGCCTGAAAAAAGCGTCCATCGAGATCGACCGTAAGGTTCTGGCTGATCTGGCAGTGAACGAAAAAGCGGTGTTTGCTGCGATTGTCGAGAAAGCTAAAGCCACCTTGGCTTAAGTACCCCCGACAATCACCCGGCCTCACTTCCGTGGGGCTAGGTGGTAAACGTCTTAAATAGGGGAAGAGCCTTCAAGCTCTTCCCCTATTTTGTATCTGGAGTCTGTACATGGAAAACCTGGATGCGCTGGTCTCTCAAGCACTAGAGGCTGTGCAAAGCGCTGAAGATATCAATGCCCTGGAGCAAATCCGGGTTCAATACCTTGGCAAAAAGGGCGAATTGACTCAGGTGATGAAGACCCTGGGGAATTTGCCGGCAGAGGAGCGTCCGCAAGTCGGCGCCCTGATCAACGTTGCCAAGGAACGTGTAACAGGCGTTCTCAATGCGCGCATGGCCTTGTTTGAAGAAGCCGAACTGGCTGCCAAACTGTCCGCTGAATCCATTGACGTGACATTGCCGGGCCGTGGCCAGACCTCCGGTGGTCTGCATCCGGTTACCCGCACTCTGGAACGTGTTGAACAGTTCTTCACCCGCATCGGCTACGGCATTGCCGAAGGCCCTGAGGTCGAAGACGACTATCACAACTTTGAAGCGCTCAACATCCCAGGCCACCACCCGGCCCGGTCGATGCATGACACCTTCTATTTCAACGCCAACATGTTGCTGCGCACCCATACCTCGCCGGTACAGGTTCGCACCATGGAATCGAAGCAGCCGCCGATTCGCATCGTCTGCCCAGGCCGCGTGTATCGCAGCGACTCCGATATCACCCACTCGCCGATGTTCCACCAGGTCGAAGGCCTGCTGGTTGATCGCGACATCAATTTTGCCGATCTCAAAGGCACCATCGAAGAATTCCTGCGGGTGTTCTTCGAGAAAGAACTGGCCGTACGTTTCCGTCCTTCGTACTTCCCGTTCACCGAGCCATCCGCTGAAGTCGACATGGAATGCGTGATGTGCAGCGGTAAAGGCTGCCGCGTCTGCAAACAGACCGGCTGGCTGGAAGTGATGGGCTGCGGCATGGTTCACCCGAACGTGCTGCGCATGTCCGGCATCGATCCGGAAGAGTTCTCCGGCTTTGCCTTCGGCATGGGCGTCGAGCGTCTGGCCATGCTCCGTTACGGCGTGAACGACTTGCGTCTGTTCTTCGACAACGACTTGCGGTTCCTCGCGCAATTTCGCTAGTCGTAACGAATTCTTAGGAGAGCAGGATGAAATTCAGTGAACAATGGCTGCGTGGCTGGGTTAGCCCGCAGGTAGATCGCGATGAGCTGGTTGCTCGTCTGTCGATGGCCGGTCTTGAGGTCGATAGCGTTACGCCGGCCGCCGGTGTATTCAGCGGCGTGGTTGTGGGCGAGGTGCTGAGCACCGAGCAACACCCTGATGCCGACAAATTGCGCGTTTGCCAGGTCAGCAATGGCGCGGAAACCTTTCAGGTCGTGTGCGGTGCGCCAAATGTGCGTCCGGGCCTGAAGATTCCGTTCGCCATGATCGGTGCCGAACTGCCGGGCGACTTCAAAATCAAGAAAGCCAAACTGCGTGGCGTTGAGTCCAACGGCATGCTCTGCTCGCAAGCCGAGCTGCAGGTTGGTGAAGGCAACGACGGTCTGATGGAACTGCCGGCCGATGCGCCAGTGGGCGAAGATTTCCGCGTGTACCTGGATCTGGAAGACGCCAGCATCGAGGTTGACCTGACCCCGAACCGTGGCGACTGCCTGTCCCTGGCCGGTCTGGCCCGTGAAGTTGGCGCGCTGTATGACGCTCCGGTCACCCGTCCAGTAGTGCCGGCCGTAGCTGCCGTGCACGACGAAGTGCGTTCGGTCGAAGTGCTGGCGCCGGCTGCATGCCCGCGTTACCTCGGTCGCGTGATCCGTAACGTCGACCTGTCCAAGCCTACGCCGCTGTGGATGGTTGAGCGTCTGCGTCGTGCCGACGTGCGCAGCATCGACGCTGCCGTCGACATCACCAACTACGTGATGCTCGAGCTGGGTCAGCCGCTGCACGCTTTCGATCTCGCCGAAATCAATGGCGGCATCCGTGTGCGCATGGCGGAAGAGGGTGAGAAGCTGGTACTGCTCGACGGTCAGGAAGTCAGCCTGCGTAGCGATACGCTGGTGATTGCCGACCATACTCGCGCTCTGGCGATTGCCGGTGTGATGGGTGGCGAGCATAGCGGCGTGTCCGCGACCACTCGCGACGTGTTTCTGGAAAGTGCTTTCTTCGACCAGATCGCTGTGGCGGGCAAGGCTCGTTCCTATGGTCTGCACACCGATGCGTCGCACCGCTACGAGCGTGGCGTTGACTGGCAACTGGCCCGTGAAGCCATGGAGCGCGCCACTGGCCTGCTGCTGGAAATCACTGGCGGCGAAGCCGGCCCGATCATCGAGACCGTCAGCGAGCAGCACCTGCCGTCGATCGCGCCGATTACCCTGCGTTCGCAGCGCATCACCCAGATGCTCGGCATGGAAATGGATTCGGCTCAGGTTGAGCGTCTGCTCAGCGGCCTGGGTCTGGGCATTACTGCCGACGGCGCTGACCAATGGCGCGTAGAAGTGCCAAGCCATCGCTTCGACATCAGCCTTGAAGTCGATCTGATCGAAGAACTGGCTCGCCTGTACGGTTACAACCGTCTTCCGGTTCGTTACCCGCAAGCGCGTCTCGCGCCGCAAGCCAAGGCTGAAGCGCGTAGCGATCTGCCGGAACTGCGTCGTCTGCTGGTGGCTCGTGGTTATCAGGAAGCGATTACCTACAGCTTCATCGATCCACGCCAGTTCGAACTGTTCAATCCAGGCGTTGAGCCGCTGTTGCTGGCCAATCCGATCTCCAACGACATGGCTGCGATGCGCTCGTCGCTGTGGCCGGGTCTGGTCAAGGCGCTGCAGCACAACCTCAATCGTCAGCAAGATCGCGTGCGTCTGTTCGAAAGCGGTCTGCGCTTCGTTGGTCAGCTCGAAGGTTTGAAGCAAGAGCCGATGCTGTCGGGTGTTGTCTGCGGTAGCCGTCTGCCGGAAGGCTGGGCACAAGGTCGCGACACCATCGACTTCTTCGACGTCAAAGCTGACGTGGAAGCGGTACTGGGTTTTGCCGGTGCACTGGATTCGTTCACTTTCGCACCGGGCAAACACCCGGCGCTGCACCCGGGTCAAACCGCGCGCATCGAGCGAGAAGGGCGTGAAGTCGGTTTCATCGGCGCCATTCACCCGGAATTGTCGAAAGCCTTGGGTCTGGATCGTCCAGTCTTCGTTTTCGAGCTGGTTCTGGCTGAAGTGGCACTCGGTAAAATGCCGAAATTCCACGAGTTGTCGCGCTTTCCTGAAGTGCGTCGTGACCTTGCATTAATTGCACACAAAGACGTCGCAGCCTCGGCAGTACTGGACGTAATCCGTGAAAATGCAGGCGAATGGCTCACAGATCTCAGGCTGTTTGACGTATATCAGGGTAAAGGCATTGATCCTGATAGAAAAAGCCTTGCAGTTGGCTTGACCTGGCAGCATCCATCGCGCACTCTTAATGACGATGAGGTGAATTCGACGACGCAAAATATCCTCACCTCGCTCGAACAAAGGTTGAACGCCACGTTAAGGAAGTGACGTATGGGGGCTTTGACGAAAGCTGAGATGGCGGAACGTCTGTATGAAGAGCTGGGCCTGAACAAGCGGGAAGCCAAGGAATTGGTAGAACTGTTTTTCGAGGAAATCAGGCACGCTCTTGAAGACAACGAGCAGGTCAAATTGTCCGGTTTCGGCAATTTCGACCTTCGGGACAAACGCCAGCGGCCTGGCCGCAACCCGAAAACGGGGGAAGAAATCCCGATCACGGCTCGCCGTGTGGTCACCTTTCGTCCAGGGCAGAAGTTGAAGGCCCGAGTTGAGGCTTATGCTGGAACCAAGTCATAACGACGAACTACCCGTCATCCCGGGCAAACGCTACTTCACCATCGGTGAAGTCAGCGAGCTGTGTGCCGTAAAGCCACACGTGCTGCGCTACTGGGAGCAGGAGTTTCCTCAACTGAACCCCGTCAAACGCCGCGGAAACCGCCGGTATTATCAGCGCCAGGACGTGCTGATGATCCGGCAAATCCGCGCGCTCCTTTACGATCAAGGTTTCACCATCGGCGGCGCACGCTTGCGCCTGTCCGGCGATGAAGCCAAAGACGACACCACCCAATACAAACAGATGATTCGCCAGATGATTGCCGAATTGGAAGACGTGCTGGTGGTTCTCAAGAAATAAAAAGCTGCTTTTGAATACTTCCAGTTTTCAAAAGCTTGCGATATATTCTTGAGCTCTCTTCGAGGTGAAGGGTGAGATGAAAAACCAGTCGGGGCGTAGCGCAGTCCGGTAGCGCACTAGCATGGGGTGCTAGGGGTCGAGTGTTCGAATCACTCCGTCCCGACCATATAATTCAATGACTTAGGCCAATGTTTACAGCATTGGCCTTTTTCATGCGCGTGACATTTGCGTGACTTCTCCATTTCTCACGCCTGCTTCCTCTTCAATATTGTCAGCACCGGCCCACGCGAATCGGTTGCTGATACCATGTTTGCAGCCTCAATCAGATGCCCGAGCTCAGCGCCCGAGTAGTGACTGGTGATGCTGCCGTTCTTGTGGCCCAGAAGTGCCTTTCGGTCTTCCTCGGTTACGCCCGCTGCTCGAAGGCGACGGCCAAACGTGTGCTTCAAATCGTGAATCCTGATCGACAGATAGCCAAGGTGAGCGGGGCGAAGGTTTTCCTCCTGCCAGAGTTTCGCCGCTCTCACTCGCGCCTTCTTCCAAGCCGAGTCGTTCATCCGGTGCATTGCGTTGCCGTTGTAAGGAAAAACCCATTCCTTGCTCAGGCCGCGCTGCTTATCAATGATCGACTTGGCAACGCTGTTCAGCACCACCAGGCGCTCGTCGCCATTCTTCACGCCAGACCGTTCGTGTCTGCCGCCAAAGTCAGCCGGGATCAGGAATACACTGGTACCAAGCTCCGGCACCGAAATCTCCCAGTCCCACCTCAGCTTGCAAACTTCCTGCTCGCGACAACCGGTGTTCACTTTGAACAGCGCCATCGTCTGCAGGTGGGCCGGCAACTCCCCGAAAAGAATCGACTGCTCTTCCCACGACATCGGATAGGGCTTACGACTCGATTTCTTCTCTTCCAGCTTCGTGAGCATTGGCACGCTATCCAGCCACGGCCGTCGCTCATCGTCTCGCCACTTCCTGGCACACAACGAAAAAACCCGAACCACACGCTCGATCGAGATATTCACCGTTCTGTTGCTCACGCCTTTCTTCACCTTGCCATCCGGCAGCGTTTTGGTCGCCAACCTGTCCTTAATGAAAGGCCCTAGGGCCTGGTCATCAATATGGGTCAGCGGCATGTCGCCGATGAATTCGTCCAGCTGTGAAAGGTGGTGAGCCGAAAGCTTGATCGAAGGCTGATCCTTGAATTCGACCAAAAAACGCATCGCCGCATCCCGCCACGTTCTGACCTGCCGAACGCCGTAGACTTTCTCCTGCCGGATCTGCTCCAGTTGATGTATCAGGTAGCGCTCTGCTTCTTGCCGGTCACTTGTTCCAGTAGATTCGTAAAGTCTTTCGCAGTTGATTTTCTTGTCGATATGCCAGCGACCTTTCCTTTGGGAGAGGCCTGTGATCGTTTTTCGCGCCATTGTGTTTCTCTTTTCTGGCGCTCGCTGCGAGGCAATTGTTGCTCCCTGCGCCCTTTTTATCAATTGCCTTGGCTGCCACGTAAGACGATGCCCACGCATCAAGCTCTTGGCGATCGAAGCCAGCACCGCGCGCGCCGATCGGGAACTCATTCACAAACGGCCTGACGAGTTGGTTAAACAAAGGCAAGTTCATGCTCAAGTGGGCAGGCGCCTCGCCGGCCCGGATAAAGCGCGGCTGCAATTTTTGTGCGCCCATACAGCATCCTTTTCCCCTTGATGGGGCAGTTAATTAAATAGTTCTGCTCCATGCCGCGCGTGTCGGCAGAAGGTTGGTTAGGAGGTGGCGAAACTAATTAAATTCGGCTATTTGTTAAGTCCCGGCAGCAAGCCGGCTAATCAGAGCTTTTGAGAGCAAGGAGCACTACATGGGACTTTTCGGGCCTTCAGACACAGGAACCAGCAAAGGCGTCATTAATAGCGGCCGTCAGAAGGACACGGGGGGGCACGATCATCGATCTAACAAGGGAGATGATCGAACTCCTGCTCAGAAAGAAGGCGATAAAAGCAAACGCAAGTAGCTAGCTTGGCTGATGAAGCGGCCGGCGTTGAGTCGCGAAAGACGTCCATCTGCGCAGCGCCATCAAGCCAAGTGGTCGCGATCCGGCGTTCGGCCAATGCTGCATAGTTTGGTTTGAGTTCGCATAGGATCGACTTGCGTCCTTCTTGGATCGCGACAACTGCTGTGGTACCGGCGCCTCCGAACGGGTTCAGTACCACGCCACCTCACGGCGCGGCCACCAGCAGTCCGGGCCGTTGTCGGTGTCGTGGATCGACAGGCAAAACCAGCCTTCGCCATCTGGACGATCCGGGTTCCAGTAGCTGCAATCCGAATCGCCCGCGTCGAAGTAGCGGTCGGATATTGCTTGGTCGCTGTGGTACTCAAGCTCGACCATCTTCACTTGCAGGCCTTGCTCGGCGATCCAGGCTTTGCATTTCTCGCCGTCGTCCTCATCAAAATCAGGCCCGTCGGGGTGTTGGAACATGCCGTCTTCATCGCGCACGACGGGTGCCGGCTGAATCAGTTTATCTTTTCCATAGTCGACTCGTCCTTGCCGCTATAGCGGCTGACTTTGAAGGGGGATGGGGTTGCGGTTTAGGATCGGGCTTACGTTGGCCGATATCTGAGTACGCTGATTTGAAAACTAACTGAATGGAGTATTAGGTTTGAGAGCGGTCAATCGAGTTATGGAGGTTTTGAGGCGCTGTCAGTACTGGTTGCTCTTGCTCATGACCACGGCCTCGCTTCTAAACGTCTGTATTCGGTTCATTGGAGATTGGAAGAGTTTTTGGACTGTGCTTCTTATTCAGGTGTTTTTTGGTCAAGCAGTGTTCGCATTTATAAGGGGATCAGCCATTCACGTTGCGCCTGGCGGACGTCTTTCCAAGGACGCGGATCCAGTTGGCCGTGCTGGATTAGCGGCATTTTCACTCGCAGTTTATTTTTTAGCTTTTGGTTACGAGCCTACAAAGCAAGAACAATCAATCTATGAGAAAAGAGCCTCGGATTGGGCAATGCCTGCGCGCGAAGAGATTGGCAGGTCGGCTGAGCAGCAGTAATTGATAGTGGTGCATGCTGCTGATCCTTTCGCAGGTCTAACGGTCAAACCCTGCTCCGATACCCAGGCCTTGCACTTGTCGCCGTCACCCTCTTCGAAGGGCATATCCGGATGTTGGAACGAACCCATTTCGTCGCGCACGACTGGGGCTGGCTGAATCAGTTTTATCATTTCCATGTTCGAGTTCGTCCTTGCCGCTATAGCGGTTGGCTTTGAAGGGGGAGGGAGTTACTGCTGGGGGAAAGGGTACCCACTCTACTGCCCTGGCCAATGAACTGTTCACGGCAATCAGCATGGCCCGACCTAAGCAACTACGACGTGGCGGTGCATCGCAGGGGGGAGGCGTTCAATATTGCGTCCGATTGCCTAAAACCGGGTTGCTCATCTGGAATTGATGGCACGACGCGTCTGGATCAATATCGATTCGTACACTTCTGACACTGGTAGCCTCTACCCACTTCGGAACGGTGAGTAGGTTTAACATGTATTCTCCTGTGCGCAGTTGAAGCCTGGCGCTGTGGGGTTCGTCGTAAGAGTTCATACCTTCAGCTAGCCAAAAAATTTGAACAGGAACCGATGGAGCTCCATCCGAGCATGAAAAGTCGACGTTAAGATACTGCGCTGATGCGGCGGTTGCTGGAGATGACAGGGCGAAGTCGATGAAGGCGTCGTCCCCGCTAATTGTGTAATTGGTGTCAGAGGCTCCGGGAGTCAGGTGATTGACGACTATTGGAGTCGCGGTTACGTTGGCCTGAAATCCACTGTCTTTTTTCACAAAGCTTGGTGGCGGCGGAAGGGTAAATACCTCTGTTCTGGCGCTGCGTTCCACCACAGTGACAAATACATAGTCTGGTTGCCATTCATCAACCAGCTTCGCGAATGATCCTCCAGGTTTCAACGCTTCGGACCAATGAAGCTGCATCACTTCACTAAAAGTCGCAGCCATCAATTGAGACATGCCTCCGCCAAACGAATCACGCAACCAAAGAACCTTTTTGTTGTTCAAGGCGCTGCTGGACTTCACCAGGAGGGGGGTCATTGAGTAGTCGATGAGTTCGTTCGGGCCGGTGCTCAGTATTCTTCCAGTGTTGAAATCAACTTGCGTGATACTGATCGGGAGATCGAAAAGTCTGAGCGCTGGCGCAACGTCGTCGAGATGTGAACTCATGCGTAGAAAGCTTGAAAGGTCGCCGCCTTTGCGCGACGTTGTCTTTGTGACGTCATAAAGGCTATCCGAAGGCCATTGGAGCTCAGGCACTTCTTGCGCAACGTGGCGTGCAAACTCTTTGAACGCGAGCCCACCACCGATCGCATTCCAGTGCGTATCCGTTTTGAAATACAAATCTCCTCTCGCGGTTTGCTTGGCCTCTCGCAGAGCAGGGCGAAGATCTACATAAAATCTTCCCGAGTCTGCTTCCAGCAATGCGTCGGTAGGGTTGGGCGTGACTGGCGCGGCCCACTTGGGCATGTTTTCAGGGTAAAGAGTGCCTTTGTTGGGACCAATTATCACACGGTATATTTTTACACCGTGGTCGGACAGATAGGCGTTCCAGGCAACCGTAGCGGCTTCGATATTTTTGGCCGTCAATCGATCAGCATCTGTGGCTGGCGTTCGATCGTCGGAGAGCGTGTTGACGTACATATCGCCGAGAAACAACCAGCCATTTCTACCGATAATAACCTGTTGAGGGTCTGTACTGATGCCCAATGGATACAGCACGGTGGCTGCCCAACGGGAGGCAAAGTCCATGTTGTAAAGAAACGCCTTGTCCCGCCAATTGAAATCTTGATTGTGGGGTGCTGTGATTATGTTTTTTGCAGGAATAGCAATGAGTACTGCTAGCACCAAAAATATAAAGACCATTACGTTGCGTTTCATAGAGATGGGTATCAGAAATTAAAGTAAAGGAAGACAGTACTGGTTGCCGCGAGAGAGCAACACATCGCTACCGAGAACAAAATGACGCTGTAGATCATTCTGTATCTTCCGATCATCCCGCTCGAAAGCTCCAGCGAATTCTTCTGCGCGACCAGGAAAAATGCGGCGATGATTGCTGCATAGGCTGGCAGGTGCCCAATTGAGGGGGTGGGCATAATCGTCATCAAGGCATCTGAGAGCTTTCCCCCCCAAGCAAGATCAGACGTTGGTGTCACTGCAGGTGAATCGCCAAATGCTGAGCTGAAGTCGAACATTCCTTGGAGCACCCTCAGGGCGTCGTCCAAAGTTTTCGCACGGAAGAAAACCCAACTGATGTTCACGAACATAAATGTCACTAACCAGCCAAGTGCATCTGGCATCGGTCGGCCGAACCGTTTCCAGAAACGATGAGCGACCAGTGCCGCTCCGTGCAGGGCGCCCCAGATGACAAACATCCAGGTAGCGCCGTGCCAGAGTCCGCCGAGTAAAAAGGTGGCGAATAGGTTCGCGTAAGTACGCAACTCACCGGATCGGTTGCCACCCAGCGGAATGTATAAGTAGTCACGCAGGAAGTTACTCAGTGTGATATGCCAGCGTCGCCAGAAGTCCTGGATGTCCAGCGCCTTATAAGGAGAGTTAAAGTTTATCGGTAACCAGATGTTGAAAAGCAGCGATGCGCCGATGGCCATGTCGCAATAGCCACTGAAGTCAAAGTAGAGCTGAAAGGTGTAAGAGAGGCTTGCTGCCCAGGCCGCATAGAAGTCTAGCGGCTGTCCACCGTCAAAGCCTGCTGAGGCCCACACAGCGAAGTTATCGGCGATAACGACTTTTTTGAAAAGACCAATAGAGAAAATAAATAGCCCTTTCAGAATGTTCGGGTATCGAGGGGCTATCGTCCATCGAGATGAAAACTGAGGCATGATCTGCCGGTGGTGGACAATGGGTCCCGCAATGAGATGGGGAAAGAAGGTCACAAAAAGAGCGTAGTTCAGCAGGTCATACTCTGCAGTTTCACCTCGATAGCTGTCCACCAGATAAACAATTTGAGTGAAGGTGAAGAAACTGATTGCCAGGGGGAGCAGTATATGAGGAAGTTGGAAGCTTGCTTCGAAGGCAGTATTTATGTTGGTCAGTAAAAAGTCAGTGTATTTGAAGTAACCCAAGAGTATTAAGTTTGCGGCGATACCCGTGGCAAGTACGACCCTTCTGTTCACTCCGTGGTGCGGTTTCGTGTCCGTCAGCGAACGGTGGTGTGCCTGAGCCAGGCCAGTACCTATCGCGAAATTGAGAAAAATTGATCCCAGAATCAGCGGCAGATATTGCGCGTCCCAATAGGCATAGAAGAATAGGCTTGCTGCGACTAACCACACTTTTCCGGCAATGATCAGGCGCCTTTCGTTTAACCAAAAATAAATGAAAAACGTGATGGGTAAAAATAGAAATATGAACTGCCACGAGCTGAAAATCATGGGTTTTGAGGCCGATTATAGTTAATTGGATTTAGCCGAATCGAGCCAGGGCAGTATATTGAAAACGCCAGGCAAATTCGGGCGCTATGGTATAGCGCTGGGAAAGGTCAAAGCGAGCGTATTTTTCCAGCACACAGAACGTTGAAAATCATCGTGTTGTTTAACGATTGCGGCGTTCTGCCAAGAGACTGCCTACGACATATCTCAAAGCCTTAGCCGATAAGAGGCAATGGAGTGAGACGCTCAACTGCTCTACAGCATCCCCCATTCAGACCATGCACCCCGACGATTCCCTTAGACCGTCGCACGCTCCAAACCTAAAGGAGCGCCGTTTCGTGCGCGTTCCCCAGACGAGTAGAAGGTGCCGCGATGGAGTTTGCATTCAGCGACGAACAGGAAATGATCCGTGAATCGGCGCGACTCGTGCCTAGGGCCGGAGCTGAAAATAGCAATCGCTTAGCCAAACGATGCCGGCGGCGAAGATCTATGGCAGATAAGTTCTACGGCTGACATGAAAAAGCCCACCTGAACAGGTTGGGCTTTTTTGCGAAAAAAAACTACGGTTTCGGCGCTTTCTTAATGTCCTCCGAATCACTCGACGTCGCAGCATCCTTCGCCGTCTCATGGGATTGCGCGCCAGCATTCCCACCGGAAGATTCTTCACCTTTTTTGCTGGCCTTTTCGTCGTTGGCTTTCGAGCTTTTCGACTGATTGACCCCCGGCATGGCGGTTGGCGGCGCAGCGAATCCCGCCGTGTTTTGTTCACTTGCCAAGACGTAAACAGGGCCGGCCACAAGCAGGCTGGCGAGCGACAGGGCGGCAATTTTCTTGTTCATGGTCTGAGCCTTCCACGCTGGGGATGTACTGCATTGGAAGTGTCTCGCAGGCAAAGGTGCGTCGCGTAGGACGAGCGGTAGACATCACCGTCCTTTTATCTGTCTGAAAAAATCCTCAATAGGCGGCAAATTGCTGGCCCCCTGATCGGAAACATCCAGTCAAAATCGCCTTTTTTTCAAAAGGTTAGGTTGGCTATATGCGGACGATTGCCATCACCGTTGCAACGCTTTCCCTGGCTGCTTTTGCTTCGACTGTCGAGGCGAAAGAGATTAGCAAGAGTCATCAGTTTGCCTGCACCTGGGGCTCGGACATGGCTGCCGGAGCGCAGCAGTCCAAGCTGTCTGGCGTTTCTTTATATGGCGCGCGCAAGCAATTGCAGGTGCGCAAGTTTAAGCAACCGTGGATGCGCATGACCGCGATGGGGATCACCGAGCAGACCTACAACAGCAGCTCAAAGCTCAAACCGGCGGCGATCAAGCAAATTTATTACGAACAGTGCATACGCCACGAATTGGCCCAGCGTTAACGCAAAAAGCCCAACCTGAACCGGTTGGGCTTTTTCATGCCTCACACAACGTCAGTGTCACTTTTCGCTTTCGCAATTGACCATCCACGACACGCCAAAACGATCGACCAGCATGCCAAAACGCGCGGCCCAGAAGGTCGCTTCCAGTGGCATATCGACGCGACCATCCTTGGCCAATGCGTTAAACACGCGCTCGGCTTCGGCGATGCTGTCGACGTTCAATGAAATCGAGCAGCCGCTCATGCCTTGGGTCGGGCGGTCGGGCGTGGTGTCCGAGGCCATGATCATCTGATCACCGACCTTCAGGCAGGTGTGAATCACCAGATGGTGATGTTCTTTGGGCACGTGCTCGGCGGCGGGTGTTTCGCCGAAGGTCATCATCGCCTCGAGCTTTCCCTGCAAGGCTTGTTCGTAAAACGTGAACGCTTCGCGGCAGTCGCCGTTGAAGATCAGGTACGGGTTGATTCTCATGTCTCTGCTCCCGGCAGTAGCGCGGAGAGCGGCGGTTATTCGCCAGGTTCCGCGTTGGGCGGTTAAAACATAGCAGAGCGTTGGACGTCGGGAAGGGCGGAGTTTTCCAGATGTATTCGTTCTCAAAAACGTCTGGTTTAGCGCTGTCTGAATCCAGGTCAGGAATCGCCTGAGCTTTTTAACAAAGCAGGCCCGGCCATGCGGGGAGCGGGTTTGGATTGCATCAGGCTGTCCAGCGCTTTGCGATAACTTTGACCGCCGAGCGCCATGCTGTTGTTGTGCGTTGCTCCCGGCACCAACAGCAGACGCTTGGGTTGTTGCGCGGCATTGAACAGTTGCTCACTGAAACGCGGTGGCACGAAAGCGTCGGCCAAACCGTGTACCACCAACAAAGGCATATGAATGTCGGCAATCTTGTCGATCGAATCGAATTTCTGCGAGAGCAACCAGCGCACTGGTAGCGAGGTGTTGGCCACAGACGCGGCGACGTCCGCCAGTGTGGTGAAGGTCGATTCAATCACCAATCCACGAACCGGCAGCGGTGTGTGATTAAGCTCGGCGTCCTGGCCAAGTTCTGCAGCCAGATCGATCGCCACTGCGCCGCCAAGAGAGTGGCCGTAGATCAGGCGTTTGTTCGGATCCGGTTGCAGCAGTTTGAAGCGCTCCCAGGCGACGCGGGCATCTTCGTAAACGCTGCTTTCCGACGGCAGATCACCGTGGCTCTGGCCGAAACCGCGATAGTCGATGGCCAGCACCGAGTAACCCGCTGCGCGCAATTGCTCAATGCGGAACAACTGCCCAGTCAGGTTCCAGCGCACGCCGTGCAAATAGAGAATGGCCGGGGCATTGGCTTTTTCCGCCGGCCACCACCACGCGTGAATGTTTTGCCCGGCCTTGAAGCTCTTTGGTTGCAGGTCGAGTTCCTGCACGCTGCCGGGCAAGCCGTGATACCAGCCGGCCGTGCCCGGTTCGATGCGAAACAGCAGTTTGCGTTCGGTGTGTTCGAGCACGGCACAACTCGTTGGCACGCCGATAATCAGCGCGGCCATGCAGGCGAACGCCAGACGGCGGCGGCGCAGACGAGTCATGAAGGACTGGAACATTAAACGTTTCACCACGCAGACAAAGAACGCTTTTTACCAGAACCCTCGGTCTGCGCGTGACAATTTCGACCAGCGCCCGTGGGCAACGATTACAAAATGCTGCAACGGCTTAAATCACCCGCAACACGATCTTGCCGATATGGTCGCCGGCCTCCATGTGCGCGTGGGCCTGGGCCGCGTCGGCGAGCGGGTAGACCTTGTCGATGATCGGCAGGCAGCGCCCGGCAGCCAGTGCCGGCCAGACGTGCTCGCGCAGTTGGCTGGCGATCTCGGCTTTTTCCGCCGCAGTGCGGGCGCGCAGCAGCGAACCGGTGATCACCGCACGTTTGGCCATCATTGCCAGCAGATCGAAGTCATTGGCACGGGCGCCGCCGAGGAAACCGAGCATCACCAGACGGCCGTCCATCGCCAGCGCGCTGACATTACCGTTGAGGTACGAGCCACCCATGATGTCGAGAATCGCATTCACGCCTTTGCCGTCGGTCTTCTCGGCGATCACCGCGGCGAAATCCTCTTCGCGATAGTTGATCGGCTGGCCGCCGAGTTTGCTGATTGCCGCGCATTTGTCAGCGCTACCGGCGGTGGCAAAGGTTTCGATGCCGAATTCGCGGCAGAGCATCAGCGCGGTCGTACCGATGCCGCTGGTGCCGCCGTGAATCAGCACACGTTGACCACGGCTGGCAGCCCCGAGCACGAACAGATTGGCCCATACGGTGAAGAAGGTTTCCGGGATCGCTGCCGCTTGAATCCAGTCGATGCCGTCGGGAATCGGCAAGGTCTGGCCTGCTGCAACCGCGCAGTACTCGCCGTAGCCGCTGCCGTTGGTCAACGCGCAAACCCGGTCGCCCACGGCAAACTGGCTGACGCCGGCGCCCAGCGCCACGACCTCACCGGCCACTTCGAGCCCGGGAATCGGATCCATGCCAGGCTTCATCGGGTATTTGCCGGCACGTTGCAGGGCGTCGGGACGGTTGACGCCGGCGGCATGTACGCGGATCAGTACTTGGCCTTCAGCGGCGACTGGCAACGGTACGCGTTTGGGTTGCAGGACTTCCGGGCCACCGGGTTCGGTGATTTGAATTTGGGTCATTTCGTTAGGCAAAGACATGCAGAGTCCTCTCAGAAGGTTTGTGTAAATGGGAGTGCTGCGTCGATCAATAAATTCAGGTCAATCCCCGCACCCCTGTAGGAGTGAGCCTGCTCGCGATGGCGTCGGGGCAGTCGATGCAGGGTTGCCAGACACACCGCGTTCGCGAGCAGGCTCACTCCTACATTGTTTTGTGCGTGTCCAAAGGTTCATGGCTAGCTCCAGGATGAGCGCCAGCGCAATCGCACCAGCAGCAATCACAAACAGCAACGCGTGATGGCCGCCCGTGGCATTGAACAGCGCCGAATAGGCAAACCCGGCCAACGCCTGAAACGTGGCAAACGATACCGTGGCGCGGCTCCAGGCGATTTGCTGGCGATGATGATTCGGCACCAGTTCATGCACCCGAGCCAGGGCCAGCGGCACGATGCCCGGCGGGAATGAGCCGAGAATCACCGCGAGCAGCGCCAGTGCCAGAAAGGAATGCGAAACCGCCAGCAGCCCCAGCGTGATCGCCTGCACGACGAGCACCAGCCGAATACTTTTACGTGCGCCGAATCGATCCGCCAGAAAGCCATAACTCACCGGCCCGACAATCGCGCCCACGCCATACATCACCCACACCAACGCGCCGACATGCGCCCCGGCACCGAGTCCACGCGCCACGTAATCCACCAGAAAAACCATCGCCGGCACCAGACCCGCCGCCATGAAGGCGTATTGAGCGAACAGCAGATAAACGCCGGGCGGAGTCGCTTGAGTCGCCGCCACCTCATGTGAGGCGGTCGGCTGCGGCAGATCCGCAGGCCAGCCGAACCAGCTCAACGCCGTCAGTACCAGCGACAAAGCGCCCAGTCCCAGCCAAGTCGCCTGCAGACCCAAACTCAACAGCGGCGGCACAATCGTCCCCGAGCCGGCGATGCCCAAACCGATCCCCAGAAAAATCGCGCCACTGGCCAGCCCTTTGCGCGCGGCCGGCACATGCGGCAGCACGGTCGCAGCCACCAGCACCATGATCGCGCCACCGGCAATCCCCGACAGCAGTCGCCAGCCGAAAAACCAGCTCACTGACAGCGGATAGGCACAGGCGAAAAATGCCGCAGTCACCGCGAACATCATCAGGCGCAGCGCATTTTTGTTGCCAAGTTGCCGCGCCACAGGACGGCCGAGCAGGGCACCGATCAAATAGCCGACAAGGTTGGCGGCGCCGAGGTACACGACGTCGTTGGCAGAAAACCACTGCGCTTGAATCAGCGCAGGAATCAGCGGTGTGTAAGCAAACCGCGCCAGCCCGATGCTGACCAGGCTGGCGCAGAGTCCGGCGAAGATCGGCAGCCAGAGGCCGGTGGATGATGAAGTACGCATGAGAGCGATCTCGAGGAAGGTATATGGCGCTGAGGATATCGGCTATCGTTGCTGCATTCGCGCAGCGATTAAGCGGCGCACTGATGCGGAATTGCATCATCAGGAGACAGCATGAATTGGGATGATGCGCGGGTGTTTCTCGCGGTTTGTCGCGAGTCGACGTTACGCGGCGCAGCGCGGGTGCTGGGAGTTGATCAAGCGACAGTAGGGCGACGCATCACTGCGCTGGAAAAGTCCTTGAGTGCGACGTTGTTCCTGCGCACCTCCGACGGTTACGCGTTGACGGCGGTGGGTGAGGCCGCGCTGAAGAACGTGGAGAAAATGGAGCACTCGGCGCTGGAGCTTGAGCGACAGATTCAGGGGCTCGACGACCGCCTGACCGGCAATGTGCGCGTCAGCACTACCGATTCGCTGGCCATCGACTTTCTGATTCCGGCCATTGCCCGCCTGCACGAACTGCACCCGGACGTACGCGTGCAACTGGACGCGTCCACGCAGATTCTCAGCCTGGCCAAGCGCGAGGCGGACATCGCCGTGCGCAATACGCGGCCGGACAATCCTGATCTGATCGCCCGGCGGATTGCCCGCTGGCCGGTGGGTTTGTTCGCTTCGCAAGCGTACGTCGATGCCAAGGGCATTCCGCAACCGGGCTCGGCGTTCGAGGGGCATGATCTGGTGGTCTATCAGCCGTATCTGCAGGGCAATAAAGACCTGACGCTGGTCTCTGAACCGATGACTCGCGGGCGGATTGTTGCCGGGCTGGGTTCCAGCTTATTGGTGCGCCGTGCGATGGCGGCCGGTCTCGGTGTAGGAGAAATTCCCGTGTACATGGGCGAGCGCGATGGATTGGTCAGGCTCTGGCCCGAACGTACTCGGCCGTTACCGTATGACGTGTGGCTGGTGACCCACGCGGATCTGCGCCATACCGCGCGGGTGAGGGCGGTGATCGAGCAGATTGTCAGTGTGTTTGCAGCTGAGAATGACTAGATGCAAGGGCTACGTCTTCTGACGAAACGGCCTACAAAACAGGCAGAATCGGCTGGCTTGTCAGCCGACTGGGCGGGTTCTATCGTTACGACAGCTCGGTGAGAGGCCAAAGGCTCGCACTGATGTGGAGTACCAGGGACGGTATCGGTAGACCCAGGAAGGTGTCGAATTGAAAACTACGGAATTCAGCCAAAACTTAATCAGTGACCTGTCGAGACAAGGTCGGAATACCCAAACCATGAGTGCAATCAGTCGCGAAGAATTCAATGCAAAGATAGAAACCATCGAAGCCAGAATGGATGCTCGGCTTGAGGGCGTGTCGGCGAGATTCGATGCCTTTCTTTCGGCCCAGGCCGAGCGGGACAATACTCGATTGGAGCGGGATCAGACTCAAGCAGAGCGCGATAAACGCTATGATTTGATGTGGGCCGGAGTGCAAAAAATCGCCGAAGAGTCGAAAGAAGCCATCAAACAGGCCTCGACTGTGAAGGCTAATTACTGGGCAGCGACTGCCGTACATTTTTTCGGAGTGATCACCATCGTTGTGGCCGCGCACTTCGCCAATCAAGCCGCCGTGCTGACTACCCTGCAGACTACGCTCGCAGCAATTCAACTGGGCAAAGACATCAGCGTGCAAAAGCCGGCCTCGTTGCAAATGCCGGTACCACCCCAATGAAAAACGGCCTTCAAAAGAAGGCCGTTTCTGTTGGCGTTGAAATACTGCTTATGGCATCTGCGGCAATTCCTGCGGCCGCAAGTCAAACACCAGCACCTCGGCGTCTACGCCATTGCTCAAGGTCAGTGCCTGTTCCTCACGAACCCGCACACCATCGCCTTCCTGCAATTGCACGCCATTGAGTTCAACGCTGCCCCGTGCCACATGCACGTAAGCATAACGGTCAGCGGCCAGTTTCAGTGTGGCGCTTTCCTTGCCATCGAACAGGCCGGCATACACTCGCGCATCCTGGCGCACTTTCAGCGATCCATCTTTGCCGTCCGGCGAGATGATCAATTGCAGGCGACCGCGTTTTTTCTCGGCGCTGAAATGCTCCTGCTGATAACGCGGTTTGGCGCCACTGACTTCCGGCACAATCCAGATTTGCAGGAAGTGCACAGGCTTGGTCGCCGAGTGGTTGAACTCGCTGTGCGCCACGCCGCTGCCGGCGCTCATCAGTTGCACATCGCCGGGGCGGATGACCGAACCGGTGCCCAAGGTGTCTTTGTGTTCCAGCGCGCCTTCCAGCACGTAGGAAAAGATCTCCATGTCGCGGTGCGGGTGTTGGCCGAAACCCTTACCGGCAGCAACGCGGTCATCGTTGATCACCAGCAGGTCAGAGAAACCCTGTTCACGCGGGTCGCGGTAGCTGGCGAAGGAAAAGGTGTGGAACGACTTCAACCAGCCATGATTGGCGAGGCCACGATCGGAGGCTTTGCGAAGAGTCAGCATGATGAAATCTCCTTACGGGACGTTAATTCGTCCGAGTGAGGAGAAGGTTACTGGTAATTGCCATGTGCAATAAGTAGATGAAAATTGAAAGACTGTCCTGATCAGGTTGACAGTTTTGCGCGGTGGTTCACGCATTTTTTCCGACGTCTGCGCTGCAGTTGGCCATAATGCCTCGCGTATCCGGTGCGTCTTTCTTTCTTTGAACTCAGTGAAATCTTCCATGAAAACCGTGGCAATGGTGCTGTTCCCCGACTTTCTTCTGCTGGACATGGCCGGGCCAATGGAAGTGTTTTCGGTCGCCAACCGCTTTTTGAAGGCTGAAGCACATTACCAATTGACCACTCTGGGTACCGAGCCCGGCCCCCTGCGCGCTTCAAATGGCGTGTTGGTACACGCCGACCGCCATATTGAGCAGACAGACGAGTACTACGACTTGCTGTTGGTGCCGGGCGGCCCCGGTGCCTACAACGACAAGTCTCCGCCGTTGCTCAATTGGTTGAAGGGCGCGGTCAGTCGGGCCGAGCGTTACGGGTCAATCTGTACCGGTGCATTTGTGCTGGGACACGCCGGGTTGCTCGACGGCTATCGCGTGACCACCCACTGGAATTACACCGAACGTCTAATCAGGGGATTTCCCAAGGCAGACGTCGCGACCGATCAGATTTTCGTCGAGGATCGCAACTTGATCACTTCTGGCGGGGTCACGGCGGGCATCGATCTGGCGTTGGCCGTAGTCGCTCAAGACCACGGCAAGACGCTCGCGCAGAATGTCGCCAAAGTGTTGCTGGTCGTCATGAAACGCCAAGGTGGTCAGGCGCAGTTCAGCCCATTGATGGCAGCGGTTGCGCCGCAGGAAACGCCGATTACCCGCGTGCAGAATTACGTCCTTGAACACCTCGACGAGGCTTTCACCATCGAGCGCATGGCAGGGTTGGCGAACATGAGTGCGCGGCATTTCGCGCGCCTGTTCAGCCGTGACGTCGACATGACGCCGATGGAGTTTCTGCAAAGTGCGCGCATCGATTGCGCGCGTAATTTGCTGGAGACCAGCGATTTGCCGCTGAAAACCGTGGCTTACAAAAGTGGTTTCGGCAGCGTCCGCCATATGCGTTTTCTGTTTGCAGAAAAGCTCGGTCTGACCCCCGCGCAGTACCGCGAACAGTTCAGCTAGAGCGGTTCTGTCCGTTTCGCGCACTCGGAAGTCCGTGTTGCGCCCCGCGTGGCAGTTGTACCGTCACTTGAGGCTGCCAAGATGATGGCATGAACAGCCCCATCGATTTGACCTCGGCGTCAGTGCTGCATTTTGGCCCTTACGCGTTTCACTTGCGCCAGCGGCTGATCCTGGAAGGGGATCGGCAATTGCGCATGGGCGGGCGTGCGCTGGACATTCTGCAAGTGCTGGTCGAGCGCGCCGGTCGAGTGGTCAAGAAGGAGCACTTGATTGCGCTGGTCTGGCCGACGTCGGTGGTCGAAGAGATCAATTTGCGCGTGCACATTGCCGCGCTGCGCCGGGCGCTGGGTGACGGTGAAAATGGCCAGCGCTACATCGTCAACGTGCCGCAATGCGGTTACAGCTTCGTCGCCCCGGTGCAGGGCGACAATACCGCGCAAGTGGTGTTCGAAACTGTGCAAGCGCCCCAGCACAATCTGCCGGCACGCCTGACGCCGGTGACCGGCCGCGATTCGTTAGTCGGTTCGATGGTGCGCCAATTGCCACTGTGCCGGTTGATGAGCGTGACGGGCCCGGCCGGGGTCGGGAAGTCCACGGTGGCTTTGCGCGCGGCCGAGTTGTTGCTGCAGCACTTTCGCGATGGCGTGTGGCGGGTGGATCTGGCGCTTGTCGACGATGGCACTGCGCTGTTTGATCACGTTTTGCTCACGCTAAATACCGATCTCGCCACGTTGGCCAGTCGTCACACGCTGTTGCTGTTCGACAACTGCGAGCATCTGCGCGACGCCTGCAAGTCTGTGGTGGAGAAACTGCTGAATGCGGCGCCGCGTTTGTCGATCCTCGTGACCAGCCGCGAAGCGCTGCAAGCCGATCTGGAAACCGTGCAGCACCTGCCACCTCTGAGCCTTCCCCCGTCGAGCGCGCTGGACAGCGTCGAAGAAACCATGGGTTATTCGGCGGTGCAGCTGTTTGTCAGCCGCGCCCGCGCACGTCAGCAGGGGTTTTGCCTGCGGCTGCAGGATCTGGAAGTCGTGCGCGATATCTGTCGACGCCTCGACGGTTTGCCGTTGGCGATAGAACTGGCGGCAGCGCAAATCGATGCGCTGGCGCTGGTGGGGTTGCAGGCGCAATTGAGTAATTGTCTGCAACTTCAGGGGCGACGCACTGCTGAGCCAAGGCATCAGACCCTGCAAGCCGCGCTGGACTGGAGCTATCAGCGCTTGAGCGAACAACAGCAGCGGGTGCTGCAACGTTTGTCGGTGTTCAAAGTGGCTTTTACGCTTGAGGCGGCGCTGGCGGTGCTCGCCGAGGCACACGGGCAGTTGATCATTGATCAACTGGTGCAGAAGTCATTACTAACGGTAAAGCGCGGGGAGGGGGCGTTGCACTATCGAATGCTCAACACCACTCGGTTGTACGCGCGGGCAAAACTCATCAGCGGTGATTTTGAACATCGCCATCTACATTTTCTGCGGCGGTCATCCCGGGTTTCAGGCTTGCGTTTGATTGCGCAACTTGTCGAGTAGCTGGCGCACTTTGCGCAAGTCCGGGGTGGCGTAGCCTTCGGTGAAACGTTGGTAGATCGGGGTCAGCAGATCAAGGGCCTCGAGGTAGCGCGATTGTTGCTGCCAGAGCTGGGCCAGTGACATGGCGCTGCGTAGCTCCCAGGCCAGTGCGCCTTGGGATTGGGCGATGGACAGGGCCTGCAGCAGGATGTGTTCTGCTTCTTGGGATTTTGTGGTGATCGGGCTAATGCCTTCGCGAGCAAGCCCGCTCCCACAGGGATCTATGCCTGACACAAATCCAATGTGGGAGCGGGCTTGCTCGCGAAGAGGCCAGTCCAGACACTGCAAATCTTCAGCCAAAAGCTGCTCCGCCCGAGCCCGCAATATCTCCGCCGTGCTCCAACCCGCCGCACCACTGCGCGCCCGCTCCAGCAACGCATCTTCCACAAAACCACTGTCCAGCGTCACCATGATTTCCCGGATCAACCCGCCACCCTCCGCCCGCACAACCGTCGGCGTCTCAGCATCAATCACCTGCGCGTAATGCCGCCCCCACGTATGAAACAGCAGCACCGAATGCTTCTGCGATTGCTCCAGCAGCAGACGCAACAAGGCCCGCGCGTTCTGTTGGTCACCGTTGTAATGCGCGATCAGACAAGTGGCCAGCGCCAGGGTGTAGCAAATCGAGGTGCCATGATTGATCTGCACCGCGATGTCCAGCGCCTGCCGCGCCGTATTCCACGCCTGTTCGGGAAAACCCTGCAACCACAACACGCGGGCGAGTACGGTCAGCGAAGCGACGCTCTGGTCGTATTGCACGCCGAACCCGTGGGTAAAGCGATTGAGGTGACCGCTCTGCGCCATGCGCTGAATCACTTGTTCGGCGTGGATGCGCGCCTGCGTCTGGTCGCCGGCGTAGTGCAGCGCCAGCACGCGCAAACGGTGAGTACTTAATGTCAAAAGCGGATCGCCGTGCAGGCCGAGGCGATCGAATTGTTCGCTCTGCTCAAGAGCCATTTGGTAATGCCCACAACTGAGATTGACCGCCATGTGCCCCGACACCGCCCGCAGTTGCCCGGCGACATCGCCATGCTGATGGGCCAGCGCAGTGGCACTGGCGAAAGCCTCAATGGTTTCCGGGGTGCCACCCCAAGTGTGATAACAGGCGCTGCCGAGTGCGAGATTCAAGGCAATTTGCAGACGCGGACACGGCGTCTCGGCATCCTCCAGCAAAGCCAGCGCCTGACGCACGTAACCGCCGTATTCCTTGAGCAGCGACAGTTCCTGCCATAACGGCGCGGAAGCGGCGGCCAATCGAATCGCCAGATCATCCGGGCCGTCACCGTTCAGGCTCCAGTCCAGCGCCGCGCGCAAATCTTCCAGACCTCGCGCATAGCGCTCGATCCACAGCGTGGTCGGCGTGTGTTCCCAAGCGCTCTGCGCCTGATGCATCAGCGCCAGACAGCGCTCCGCGTGGCGCTTGCGGGTCTGTCCAAGCTCGCCCGACATATAGAGTTTTTCCAGGGCATAACGGCGAGTGGTGTCGAGCAAACGGTAGAACACCTCTTCATCGCCGACTTCAACGTTCAGCAGTGATTTGGCGACCAATTGCGTGATCGAGCCAAATACCTCACCGGGCGTGAGGTGCTGGCCACCAATGACTGCCGCAGCGGACTCTAGCGTGAAGCCGCCGCGAAACACCCCCAGCCGGCGCAAGCAGGTTTGCTCACAAGCGGTGAGCAAATTGAAACTCCAGTCCAGCGTGGCCCGCAGTGTGATGTGACGATCCTGATTGTCCGGCGCCACGGGCGGCAAACGCCCCTGCAACTGCTTCGACAAACCGCTCAATCCCAATTCGCCGATTTGCGCGGCCGCCAACTCCAGCGCCAGCGGAATACCGTCGAGGCGTCGGCAGATTTCAATCGCCAGCGGCAGTTCGGCTTCGCTGATTTCAAAATTTTCGCAAGCGGCCATGGCCCGTTCGACGAACAGTTGCAGGGCTGCAAAACTCAATGCCTGCGCGCGGTCGAGGACGATGTCCGGCGGGCAGTCGAGGGATTCCAGCCGCTGCACATACTCGCCCTCGGCGCGCAGGCTTTCGCGACTGGTCGCCAGAATGTGCACCTGCGGCGCGCCGCGCAAAATGCTCTCGCTGAGCAGGGCGACGGCGTCGATCAAGTGCTCGCAATTGTCGATCACCAGCAGCATTTGCCGATCGCGCAGGGCGTTGATCAGACTGGTCTGCGGATCGTGATCGTTAAGCAACGTGTCGAGAAGGGCAGCCAGGTGCGAGTAGATCATTCGCGGGTCGGACAGCGGTGCCAGATCGAGCAAGCGAATGCCATCGCGATAATGCCCGATCAATTGCTCGGCAACGCGCAGGGCAACCGTGGTTTTGCCGATTCCGCCGGGGCCGACCAAGGTGATGCAGCGCTGACGCGGCAATTGCGTCATCAGGCTGTCGACCAGCATTTGGCGGCCGATCATCCGCGTGCGCCGCAGCGGCAGGTTATGTCGCCCAACGTGCGTGCCAGCGGGTTGTTGATCGATATTCTGTTGCAGAATCGGTGCGACAAAGCTGTAACCCCGCTGCGCCACGGTGACGATGTAGCGCTGACCGGCCTGACCATCGCCGAGTGCCTTGCGCAAGGCGGCCATGTGCACGCGCAAATTGATGTCTTCGACAACGCTGTCCGGCCACACTCCGGCCATCAACGCCTGCTTGCTTACCACTTCGCCAGCGTGCGCCAGCAAAATCAGGAGAATGTCCATGGCCCGGCGACCCAGCCGCAACGGTTGCTCACCCTCAAGCACCAGCCGTTGTGCCGGGTAAATCCGATAAGGGCCGAAGCCGATGGCCTGATTTGACGGAAGACTCAACCACTCACTCCTGCGGTGCTGCAGCGGACAGGACGAAACAGCACTGGGCGAGCGCGCAGGGCGTCTGTTTCGCGGTGTCCGGGCATAATCCTCAGGTTTGAGCATCGGTGCAACGGCTGGTGTGAGTGGTGGGTTCAAAACTTCATGACAGTGGGCGAGGACTTCTCGGTTCACGCATGACCTGGCAGCGCCAGGCGAACGGGTTGATCCCTTCGCTGCGAGTAAAAATATGGCAGAAGTGCGCTTGATCGCAGAAACCGCATTCCAGGCTGATTTGCGTCAGGCTCAGGTCGGTGTGCTGGATCAACAGTTTGGCGCGAGCGAGGCGTTGGCCTCGTATCCAGTCTTGCGGTGAAACGCCAGTGCTGCACTTGAAGGCACGCGAAAAATGACTGCGCGACAACGAGCACGCCTGCGCCAGTTCGGTGACTTCCAGACTTTCGCCGAGACGGTCGAGGATCAGTTGCTTGACCCGCCGCACCCGTTGCGGGCTGAGGCCACCGGTGCGTGGCACGACGGGTTCGCAGGCAGGGGCGAGGGCGACGGTTTGCAGAGAATGAGCCATGGCCAGGATCCGTGTCGGTGGGGAACGCACACTCGGCGCTTTCCCTCAGGTCAAAAAACAACGCTGCGCAGGCCATCGATTGTTGTGCGCGGGCTGGCCGCTGACGAGTTAATCGTTGTTAATTCGCTTAACAGACCCGCGCTGGATGGGCCGTTGATCGAGTAAAGTGCGTAGCACTTGCGTCTGGCTGGCCATACAAGGAAATCGAACCCATGAACCGTAACGATCTGCGCCGCGTCGACATGAACCTGCTGGTGATATTCGAAGCACTGATGTTCGAAAAGAACCTGACCCGCGTGGCCGAAAAACTGTTCATGGGCCAACCCGCCGTCAGCGCCGCGTTAGGCCGTTTGCGCGATCTGTTCGATGATCCGTTGCTGCTGCGCAACGGTCGCGCCATGGAGCCGACGGCGCGCGCGCTCGACATTCTCAAAGAACTGCAACCGGCCATGGACGTGATCTCCGGCGCCGTCAGCCGCGCCAAGGAATTCGAGCCAGCAAGCAGCTGCGATGTGTTCCGGATCGGCTTGTCGGACGACGCGGAATTTGGCCTGTTCCCGCCGTTGTTGCGTCAGCTTCAGGAAGAGGCACCGGGCATCGTCGTCGTGGTGCGCCGCGCCAACTACTTGCTGATGCCGGCGCTGCTGGCGTCCGGCGAGATCTCCGTCGGTGTCAGTTACACCACCGATCTGCCGGCCAACGCCAAACGCAAAAAACTCCGCGACATCCCCTGCAAAGTCCTGCGCGGCGACGACCGCCCAGGCCCGCTGACGCTCGACGAATACTGCGCACGCCCGCACGCGATGGTCTCGTTCTCCGGAGACTTGAGCGGCAACATCGACCTCGACCTGGCCAAACTCGGCCGCAGCCGCCGCGTCGTGCTCGGCGTGCCGCAGTTCAGTGGCTTGCGCGCGTTGCTGGCGGGTACTGAAATGATCGCCACCGTGCCGGATTATGCGGCGTGCGCGCTGGTTGAGGGCTGTGCGCTGCGCGCCGAAGACCCACCGTTTCCGATTGATGCGGCGCAGTTGTCGATGGCGTGGAGCGGGGTGCATGACAACGATCCGGCGGAGAAGTGGTTGCGGTCGCGGATCAGTCAGTTCATGGCGGCGCCGCTGGATATCCCTGCGATTTAAACCCAGCGCCGATCTCACAGACAATAAAAGACCCCTGTGGGAGCGAGCTTGCTCGCGAAAGCGGTGTGTCAGTCAAAGCATTTATCGACTGCCCCGACGCCTTCGCGAGCAGGCTCGCTCCCACATTGGCATCTGTGTGATGCTTGAGTTTTTGGTGTTTTAAACACCACTGTTTAAGCAACACCAGCAGACACTCTTTCAGGCTACACAACCTTGCGCCTTTGCCTACAGCTAAGACAGAATCCGCCGGCTTGTGCGCTCTGGAGCTGGGTTCTATTGTGGGTCGGTCATTGACACCAGTGATCGGGTCTCGCAGCCCGCATATCTCTAGACGCACAACATCTTCCATCGTCGAACACTCATCTGTTCGTTTTTGTCATGGCGGCTGTACGTGGGAGACCTTCGGGTCTGCCGGTTCTAGAGTCCCGGTCTGCGACCCGCGTATAGCTGCCACCTTAATTCGTCTCGCAGCGAATCGTGGCAGCTCCATTGACTCTAGGAGCACCATCCATGTTCAAAATCACACCAAACCCACCAGACATCGACCCCACATCCCCCTACGCATCCATCGATTCCAGAAAACTCCACCAAGCCGCCGACCGCGCCCTCGACCATTACCTTTGCCCACCCGGCTCTACGCCGCCTCCACGTAAAACCCGTGGGATGTACGCCGTCACCGCCGACACCAAAAACGAAGATCTTCTGACCGACGCCAGCGAAACCCTCGCCTCGGCCAAAACCATTGCCCAAGACGTCGCCCACCTCTTGCCCGCCGCGCAGCGCCGGGCATTGTTGGGGATAGCGCAGTTGATCATGCTCGGCGAGCTCGCGGTGAATCGGGTGCTGGATAACCTTAATCCACCTGCCTGAACATGATCGTTCCCACGCTCTGCGTGGGAATGCCTCAACGGACGCTCCGCGTTCGGCCCTGGAAGGGACGCGGAGCGTCCCGGGCTGCATTCCCACGCAGAGCGTGGGAACGATCAATCGACTGGCCCGACGCCTTCGCGAGCAAGCCCGCTCCCACAGGGTTTTGTGGTGTGCTGAATATCTCGGTACGCTGGTGAACTGAGCACACCCGTTCAATTTTTCCCTTCCCGGCATCGGCATTATTCAGGTCGATGAAGTTTCCAGGATGGGGTCATGAACGCTTTGCAACGCGATGAACAGGCGCGCGACGCCGGTTTGCTGTTTCTGCGGGTCAGCGGCGGATTGTTTTTGCTGTGGGTACATGGCTTGCCCAAGCTGCTGGATTTCAGCGCGCAACTACAGCTGATCGAAGATCCGTTCCACCTCGGTTCGCACCTCACCCTGATGCTGGCGATCTTCGCCGAAGTCGTCTGCCCGCTACTGATCGTCGCCGGGGTACTGGCGCGATTGGCCTGCGTGCCTATTCTCTTTGTTCTGCTGGTGGCGTTGTTGGTCGTGCATCCGCAATGGAGTGTGGCCGAGGGGCAGTTCGGCTGGTTGCTGTTGATCCTGTTTGCCACCGTGTTTATCGCCGGGCCGGGACGGCTGGCGCTCAATGTCCGTTTGCCCGGAGTGCTGCGTTATGCCTGAAGTCCTGAGTCCAAAAGCACCGGGGTCTGATGAGACCGTGACGCTGATCGTCAAGCACCGGGTCAAGGCCGGGTTTGAGGCGGCGTATGAAGCCTGGCTGCGCAATATCGTGCGGGTCGCGGGGCAGCGGGAAGGGCACTTGGGGGTTGATGTGGTGCGCGGTAAACGTGCCGGTCTCGACTTCTACACCTGCGTACTGCGCTTTTGCTCCACCGACGCCATGCAATCGTGGCTGGAATCGCCGCAGCGTCAGGCGCTGGTCGATGAAGCTGCGCCGATGCTTGCCGATGGCGACCAGACCGAAGTCGCGCCGGTCAACGAGTTCTGGTTCTCGCCGCTGGCCGAAGCCGCCTCGCCACCGCCGCGCTGGAAACAAGCAGTGATCACGCTGCTGGTGATTCTGCCGCACACCTTGCTGGTGCCGCTGATCTGGGGGCCGCTGCTCAGATTGCATCCGCTGCTTTCCAACTACGTGGTTGCCACGTTCCTGATCACTCTGACCATCGTCGTGTCGGTGGTGTACGTGTTCATGCCGCGCGTCACTCGCTTGTTCGCGCCGTGGCTCGAAGCCAGTCAGGCCCATGAACACCTCGATTCCCAAGAAACCTCGCCACGCTGAGCGCGCGGGGTTTGCTTCTTTTTACTTTGCTTGAGGAACTGCGATGAGCGCCGATCTGATTCTGTTCAATGGCCAATTTCATACCGTAGACCGCACCAAACCGCTGGCCAGTGCCGTGGCGATTACCGATGGCCGTTTCGTGGTCGTTGGCAACGACAACCAGGCCATGGCCCTGCGCGGGCCGAACACGCAAGTGGTCGATATGCACGGCCGCTGCGTGATCCCCGGACTCAACGACTCGCACTTGCACCTGATCCGTGGCGGTTTGAACTACAACCTCGAACTACGCTGGGAAGGCGTGCCGTCGCTGGCCGACGCGCTGCGCATGCTCAAGGATCAGGCTGACCGCACGCCGACCCCGCAATGGGTGCGCGTGGTCGGTGGCTGGAACGAATTCCAGTTCGCCGAAAAACGCATGCCGACCCTCGAAGAAATCAACCAGGCCGCACCGGACACACCGGTGTTCATCTTGCATTTGTACGACCGCGCGCTGCTCAACCGCGCCGCGCTGCGTGTCGCCGGTTACACCCGCGACACGCCGAACCCACCGGGTGGCGAGATTGTTCGCGACAGCAATGGCAACCCGACCGGTATGCTGGTCGCGCGGCCGAACGCGATGATTCTCTATTCGACGCTGGCCAAAGGGCCGAAGCTGCCGCTGGAGTATCAGGTCAACTCGACCCGCCAGTTCATGCGCGAACTCAATCGCCTCGGCCTGACCAGCGCGATCGATGCTGGCGGTGGTTTCCAGAACTACCCGGACGATTATCAAGTCATCGAGCAACTGGCCAAAGACGACCAGTTGACCGTGCGCATCGCCTACAACCTGTTCACCCAGAAACCGAAAGAAGAACTGAGCGATTTCCAGAACTGGACTGGCAGCGTCAAGTTGCATCAGGGCGACGACTACCTGCGCCACAACGGCGCCGGCGAGATGCTGGTGTTCTCCGCAGCGGACTTCGAAGACTTCCTCGAGCCGCGCCCGGATCTGCCGCAGACCATGGAAGAAGAGTTGGAACCGGTGGTGCGCCACCTGGTTGAACAGCGCTGGCCGTTCCGTTTGCACGCGACGTACAACGAATCGATCAGCCGCATGCTCGACGTGTTCGAGAAGGTCAATCGCGACATTCCTTTCAACGGTTTGCCATGGTTCTTCGACCACGCGGAAACCATCACCCCGCAGAACATCGAGCGGGTGAAAGCGCTGGGCGGCGGCATTGCGATTCAGGATCGCATGGCGTTCCAGGGTGAATATTTCGTCGACCGTTATGGCAAGCAAGCCGCCGAAACGACCCCACCGATCAAACGCATGCTCGCCGAAGGTGTGCCGGTCGGCGCGGGTACCGATGCGACGCGGGTTTCCAGCTACAACCCGTGGACGTCGCTGTACTGGATGGTCAGCGGTCGCACCGTCGGTGGCCTGGCTTTGTACGAAGAAGGTTTGCCGCGCGCTACCGCGCTGGAACTGTTCACCCACGGCAGCGCCTGGTTCTCCTCGGAGCAGGGCAAGAAAGGCCAGATCAAGGTCGGGCAACTGGCGGATCTGGCGGCGTTGAGTGCGGACTTTTTCCATGTCGAGGAAGAAGCGATCAAGTGGATCGAGTCGGTACTGACCGTGGTTGGCGGCAAGATTGTTTACGCTGCCGGCGACTTTGAAGACCTCGGGCCGCGCTCGATTCCGGTGCTGCCGGACTGGTCGCCGGTGGTCAAAGTCCCGGGCCACTGGCGGCCGAATTCGCCGTTGCAGGCGCAGGTTCACCAGTGCAGCGGCCCTTGCGCCGTACACACCCACAGCCATGAAAAGGCGCGGATGTCGAACGCGCCGGTCAGCGACTTCGCCGGGTTCTGGGGCGCGTTCGGCTGCTCCTGCTTCGCTTTCTGATTCTCCCCCAAAGCGCCGGCCGACCGGTCGGCGCTTCACGCTTCATCCATCCGTCCATCAGGAGTTTTCCCATGAGCGTTCCTTACACACGTCTGAACAAAGATGATGCGGTTGTACTGCTGGTCGATCACCAGACCGGCCTGATCTCGCTGGTACAGGATTTCACCCCGAACGAATTCAAGAACAACGTGCTGGCGCTGGGCGACATCGCCAAGTTCTTCAAGCTGCCAACCATCCTCACCACCAGTTTCGACGCCGGCCCGAATGGCCCGATCGTGCCTGAACTGCGCGAACAGTTTCCGGATGCGCCGTTCATTCAGCGTCCGGGGCAGATCAATGCGTGGGACAACGAAGACTTCGTCAAAGCGATCAAGGCGACCGGTCGCAAGCAACTGATCATCGCTGGTGTGGTGACTGATGTTTGCGTGGCGTTCCCGACGCTGTCGGCCATTGCTGAAGGGTACGAAGTGTTTGTGGTGACTGACTCGTCGGGCACCTTCAACACCACCGTGCAGCAAGCGGCGTGGGCGCGGATGTCGGCGGCGGGTGCACACCTGCTGAACTGGTTCTCGGTGGCGTGCGAGCTGCAGGGTGACTGGCGCAACGATATGGAAGGTTTGGCGCACTTGCTGTCGGAGCGTCTGCCGAACTATCGCAATTTGATTAACAGCTATACCAAGTTCACCGCCAAGTAATTGGGTGTGAGCTGGAAGAGCCCCTCACCCTAACCCTCTCCCGGAGGGAGAGGGGACTGACCGAGGGGTTCTTGCGAGGTACGCCGACGTGCAATACCGAGTCGAACTTCAATTTTGAAAAGCTTGAAGATCGGCTCCCTTTCCCCCTCGCCCCCTTGGGGGAGAGGGCTGGGGTGAGGGGGTAGGCTCTTGATCTTAAAAATCTACGCCTCAACGCTTCTGCAACCACCCCAAAAACCCGCCTTTCCGCACCGCCACCGGTTTAGCCATCAACGCGAGGCGACTGTTCTGTTGACGTACCGCCTGCAATTTATTCAACGCCCGACCCACCTCCGTGCGCTGTTCCATGCACTGACGAGTGAGGTTCTTGTCGAGTCGATAAATGATGCTCGACGTCAACGCGGTAAACGTAGCCTGCGACGGCGTATCAGCCAGAATACTCTGCTCACCCATGACCTCACTCGGCCCCATGCGCCCGGCTTCAGTCTGCTCATTACCATCCGGCACCGTCGCACTGACCACACCCGTGGCAATCACGAACAGACTGTCCGGTACTTCATCCAGCCCCAGCACCACCTGGCCTGCTGTGTACTGCTGAGCGACCATCGATTCGGCGAGGCGATCACGTTCTTCGCTGCTCAGCGAACGGAAAATTTTTACTTCATCAAGCAGCGCACGTGCGCGGGTCGACGGTTCGATCACGCCGTCCGGATGCCGCGAAATCCCTGCTGCTTCGAGATGCCGGTGGGCGAGGTCGAACAGTTGATTGCGCACTTCGCCTTTCTTGCCCAACTCGGCAATGAAACCGCTGGCGACGTATTCCGACATGGTTTCGCCGGCCTCTTTCAGCACGGCTTTTGGCGCCGGACTCAGCAACAGCGAGCTGCTGCCTTGCAGCGTACGATCCAGTGCATCGAGCACCCGGCGCGGACGAATGTGATTGGGCACCTGAATGCTGATCGACACGCCATGCATGTTGTTCGGGCGGCTGAGGTTGACGATCTTCGCCTTCGCCGCCACCGAGTTGGGCACTACGGCCATGGTGCCGGCGCTGGTCAGCAGATGCGTGGCACGCCAGTCGATGTCGAAGACCTTGCCTTCGACGCCATCGATCATCACCAGATCATCGACCTGATAAGGCTTGGTGGTGTTGAGGACGATCCCGGAAAACACATCGGCCAAGGTACTTTGCAGCGCCAGACCGACGACGATAGCGACCACCCCGGAGGTCGCCAGCAAGCCTTTGACCGGCAGTTCCAGCACGTAACCGGCGGCGGCAACGATGGCCACGAGAAACACCAGTGCGCCGATCACGTCTTGCAGCAAACGACCGCTGTGACCGATGCGACGCATCAGCGCGAGGCCGATCACTTCGGTCAAAACTCGTGCGGCGTACAACCACCAGAGAATCCCCAACGCCGTTGCACCCAATTGCGCGACGCGGTCATCGGCGAACAGCGGGGCTTGCAGCGGGCTGACACCGGCATTGATCACCAGTGCGGAGAAGGCCAGAAACAGCGCCAGCCGCACAGCCACTCTTGGCGCACGATGGGTGAACGGCGTGAAGTGCCAGAGCACCGCGTCGAGCAGCAGCAGGGCGGCGCTCAGGGACAGCAGATGGGTGAGGAGGAAGGACATGGCAATCTCCGGAGCTGCACCAGTGTTGAAGAAGTTTTTGGTGGGGAGGAGGTTTTTGTGGCGAGGGGATTTATCCCCGATGGACTGCGCAGCAGTCCCTGCTTCTTCTGGATAAGAGCGGGATCGCTTCGCAACCCATCGGGGATAAATCCCCTCGCCACAATTTTGGGTGTGGCGAGGACTTGGGCTCAGTTCAGATGAGTCTTCAACTCAGCCGCCGCCTGACGCACCGCTGCCTTCACCTCAGGAATCTGGCTCAGCGGGTTGAGCAAACCAAAGTCATGGATCATCCCGTTGTAACGCACCGAGGTCACCGCCACGCCGGCCGCATCGAGGTGCCGCGCATAGCCTTCGCCTTCATCACGCAGCACGTCGAACTCGGCGGTCTGCACCAGTGCAGCAGGCAAGCCTTTGAGCTGTTCGGCGCTGGCGTTCAACGGCGAAGCATGGATCTGCGCGCGCTCGGCCGGGTTGGTGGTGTAGTTGTCCCAGAACCACTGCATCATGCCTTTGGTGAGGAAATGGCCCTCGGCAAATTGCTGGTACGAACCGTCGTCAAACTGCGCGTTGGTCACTGGCCACATCAACAGCTGGAAGCGCAGTGCCGGGGTTTTCCGTTCCTTGGCCATCAACGCCACAACCGCCGCCATGTTGCCGCCGACGCTGTTGCCGGCCACCGCCAGACGCTTGCCGTCGACACCGATGTCCTTGCCGTGCTCAGCCACCCATTTCGTCGCGGCGTAAGCCTGGTTGATCGCCGTCGGGTACTGCGCTTCCGGCGACGGCGTGTAGTCGACGTACACCGCGACAGCGCCCGAGCCCACCACCAGGTCACGAATCAAGCGCTGGTGCGTCGGGTAGTCACCGAGTACCCAGCCGCCACCGTGGAAGAACATGAACACCGGCAACTCGCCTTTGACCTTGGCCGGACGCACCACTTTCAGATTGATCGTCTGGCCATCGACCTTGATCGCTTTGTCGCTGACTTCAACACCGGACAAGTCCACCTTCACCGAAGCCTGCGCTCCGGTCAGCACCGCACGGGCATCCTTCGGGCTGAGTTGCTCAAGGGGTTTGCCACCGCCAGCGGCGAGGGCGTTGAGGAAGGCCTGGGTGTTGTGTTCGACACCGGAGGTCTCGGCGGCGAACGCGTTGCCGATGGACAGGGCGAGGAGGGAAGCGGCGAGGGTCTGTTTAATGTTCATGTTCAATTCCATTTTCGAATGTGTGATGTAGGAGCTGCCGCAGGCTGCGATCTTTTGATCCTGTTTTTGCCTTTTACCCGCGTCACCGCAGATCAAGATCAAAAGATCGCAGCCTGGGGCAGCTCCTACGTGTTCAGGGTTGTTTTCAAACCGTGAGCACAGATTAATGAGCTGCTCGAGAGTGAAAAAGCGGCTATAAAGCGTTTAACTGTCCACCAGAGAGTGACAATGAACCCGTTCGAAGACATGCGTATTTTTTGCCAGGTCATGGACTCCGGCAGCTTCACCGCAGCGGCCGATCAATTGGGCCTGTCCAAGCAGTTCGTCAGCCGGCGTTTAATGCAGTTGGAAGAACGCCTCGGCGTGCGGTTGTTGAATCGCTCGACCCGGCGCCTCGACGTCACCCCGTTGGGCCAGAGCTATTACGAGTCGGCATTGCGCCTGCTGGGCGAGGTCGAACAGGTCGAGCAGGGCATCGCCGGGCAGACCGCCGAGCCGCGCGGAACGATTCGCGTGAGCGCGCCGCTGTCGTTTGCCGTCGCGCACCTCGGTTGTCTGCTGCCGATGTTTTTGCAGCGTTATCGCGAAGTTACCGTTGAAGTGGACTTGAGCGATCGTCCGGTAGACCTGTTGGGTGAGGGCTACGATCTGGCCTTGCGCATTGGCGTGCTGGAGGACTCGACGCTGATCGCCCGGCGCATTGCGTCGATCGAGCGGGTGTACTGCGCCAGTCCGGCGTATCTGGCCGAACGCGGTACGCCGCTCGAACCGGAAGACTTGCACAGCCATGATTGCCTTCCTTATGGCCATGGTCGCTCGGTGCAATGGCGTTTCAATGCCGGGCAGGGCAAGCCGCTGCTGGTCAATGTCACCGGGCGCATGCGGGTGAACAACGGCGAGTTGCTGAGGGATGCGGCGGTGCAGGGGATGGGGATTACCTATTTGCCGACGTTTATTGTCGGCGCGGCGCTGAAGGATGGCCGGCTGGTGCCGGTGCTGGATGATCTGCGTCCGGAGCCGCTGACACTTTCAGCTGTTTACCCACAGCATCGCCAGGCATCGAGACCGGTGCAGGCGTTGGTCGAGTTTTTGCGCGAACGCCTGAACCAAAACAACGTCGCCCTCTAAACCTTACAGTGGTTTTTTCAAACCCTGCAAAACCCCGTGGGAGCGAGCCTGCTCGCGAAGACGGACTGTCAGTTAACCCATCATTGGCTGACCCACAGCATTCGCGAGCAGGCTCGCTCCCACATTGGCTTTATGGATGGCTGTGATATCTGGGTAAACCACGAGTCCTGTGGGAGCGAGCCTGCTCGCGAAAGCGTCGGGTCAGCTAAAACACAATTGACTGACCCGACGCCTTCGCGAGCAAGCTCGCTCCCACATTGGCTTTATGGATGGCTGTGAAATCTGGGTAAACCACGAGTCCTGTGGGAGCGAGCTTGCTCGCGAAGGCGGACTGTCAGTTAACCCATCATTGGCTGACCCACAGCATTCGCGAGCAAGCTCGCTCCCACATTGGCTTTATGGATGGCTGTGAAATCTGGGTAAACCACGAGTCCTGTGGGAGCGAGCTTGCTCGCGAAGGCGGACTGTCAGTTAACCCATCATTGGCTGACCCACAGCCTTCGCGAGCAAGCTCGCTCCCACATTGGCTTTATGGATGACTGTGAAATCTGGGTGAACCACGAGTCCTGTGGGCTCTAGAGGTCAGTTGGCGCGTTTGTCATCGCCGGGTTCGCCGCCGACGTGCACGCCGCGATCATCCCCCGGTTCGCCCGCTGCATGCAGGCCTCGGTCATCGCCGACTTCACCGGCGCGATGGACGCCATGATCGTCGCCGACTTCACCCGCCCGGTGAACACCGTGATCATCGCCCGGTTCGGCGTGGGTGCCGTTGCGGCCGGAGGATGACGCGGAATTGCCCGAGTGTCCGGAGCCTTGGCCGCTGCCGCTGTGACCACTGCCGCCCTCACCGTGGCCACTTCCACCATTGCCACTGCCGCCATGACCGCCACCATTTCCACCGCCACCGCCACCGCCACCGCCACCGCCACCGCCACCGCCACTGCCTCCATGCCCACCCCCGTTTCCACCGCCGCTACCGCCACCCCCTCCGCCATGTCCGCCGCCGTTCCCTCCACCACCACTCCCACCTTCCTTGGCCTGAACACTGGAAACCCCCGACAAACTGTCCGGAATCAGTACCGTGGACGCCGACAGAACTGCGCCGATGGCCATTGCGAGCACGAGCTTTTTAATGTGCATATCGTTCTCCGTCTTTGTGGTCTTGTTGGGAACGTGAGAGTGCGTTGTTGCAGGGATTCGACCCGTTCCCGGGGTCAGTGAATACTCGACGCCAGTTCGAAAATCGGGATGTACATCAGGATCACGATGACCCCGATGAGCAGGCCGATGAAGGTCATCAGCAGCGGTTCGAACAGCTTCACGAACCACTCCAGCCAGCGGCTGATTTCCTCGTCGTAGAAGTCGGCGCTGCGTTCCATCATCTGCCCGAGGTTGCCGGACTGTTCGCCGGCCCGGAGCAGGCGCAGGGACACCGGTGTCACCAGGTGATTGAGCTCCAGCGCGGTAGACAACGATTGCCCCTCGCGCACCCGCTCGCAAGCCTGATCGAGCCGCGTTCGTGAGGCCACAGTCAGCAGGCCGCGCACCATGCTCATGGCGGTCACCAGCGGAATACCACCTTGCAGCAGAATCCCCAGCGAACGATAAAACCGCGCCAGCTCATACATGAAAATTCGTTGATGCACGGCGGGCAATTTCTCCACCAGCCGATCCAGCCCACGACGAAACGCCGGTTGTTTTTGCAGGACGGCGAGGGCGATGACAATCGCCGCCAGCGCGCCAAAGAATTCCGCCTGATGCGCATGCAGAAACATGCCACTGCTCATCAACACCTGCGACAGCCACGGCAGGTTATTGCCCAGCCCTTCGAACACCAGGCTGAAGCGCGGCACCACATAACCCATCAAGAACAGCACCACGCCACCGCCGACTATCAGCAACAGCATTGGATAGATCGAGGCGCTGATGATCTTCTGCCGCACCTCGTCCATGCGCTGCCGATAGCTGACGTAGCGGCCCAGCGCATCGCCGACCGCGCCTGTCTTCTCGCTGGACTGTACCAGCGCCACGTACAGCGGCGGGAATACCGCCGACAACTGGCCCAGCGCCTGCGAAAACGATTTGCCCTCGTAGAGCAGGCGCACCAGCTCACTCAAGGTTTTCCGGGCAGCGGGGGCGGATTCTTTTTCGGCGAGGCTTTCCAACGCATCGATCAACGGCAGTCCGGCGTTGAGCAGCGTGGTCAGTTCCTGGCTGAACAGCACCAGATTGAAGGTCTCGCGCTGACGCAATCGCAGCGAACGCCAATGCTTGTCGGCGTGCGAACTGAGCACGCGCAGACCCTGATCCTCGGCAATCCGTCGCGCTTCGCTGTCGCCCGCTGCTTCGACGCTCAAGGACACCACGCCAGCCTTGCCGACCGCTTTCAAATGAAATCGCATGGGCCGCGCTCCGCTCACTGCCAATTGGTCACTTCGGCGTTTTCGCCTTCGCCACCGGGCTGGCCGTCCTTGCCCATCGACAGCAAGTCGTACTCGCTGTTTTCGCCGGGATAGCGATAGGCGTAACTACGCCCCCACGGATCCTGCGGCAGCTTTTTCTGCAAGTACGGGCCGGTCCATTTCGCCTCGTCACTCGGGGCGGTGACCAAGGCCTGCAAGCCCTGTTCGGTGGACGGGTAGTGGCCGACTTCCAGTCGATACAAGTCGAGTGCTTTGCTCAGTCCTTCGATCTGCGCCTTGGCCACTTTCACTTCCGAGCGACCGAGTTGAGCGAAGTATTTCGGCGCGACGATCCCGGCCAACAGACCGAGCACCACCAGCACCACCAGCAATTCGAGCAGGGTAAAACCGCGTTGGCCACGCGGACGAAATTGCAGCTTCATGATGACCTCCCGTGAGTGGCAGCCGTGTCGCCTGAAGGGCTTATGCAATTGCCATGCTCAGCCTCACTGAAAACTGGCCGACACGCCGAAACCCTTGAAATACGGGCCTCTCAAGAGTCGGCACAGTGCTTGCGTATGGCTCAGACGTGATCGGCCATTGGGGCATTTCCCCCAATTTATCGGGGTCGATCCGGGGAGGCCCGACATGAAATTTCTCGCCAGCGGATTGCTCGGTTGTGTGCTGCTCAGCGGCGCCGCGCAGGCCGATGTATTTATCTCGGTGGACGCCAAGGGCAGCTACGTGCTGTCCAACGTTCACCGTCCCGGACGCACCTACGAACGGGTGATCCACGAGGCTGAAATGCCTGTGGCCAGCCTCGATCAACAGCCGCAAATGATCGCCAATCAGCCCTACGCAGAACTGGTGTCGGCAGCCGCCAAAGTCAACCAGTTACCCGAAGCGTTGCTGCACGCGGTGATCAACGCCGAGTCGCATTACAACCCCGGCGCGACCTCACCCAAAGGCGCCGGCGGGCTCATGCAATTGATGCCCGACACCGCGCGCGAACTGGGTGTGACCGACGTCTACGACCCCAAGGCCAACATCCAGGGCGGCGCGAAATACCTCAAGCGTTTGATGACCCTCTTCGACAACGACATCGCACTCGCCGTGGCGGCCTACAACGCCGGGCCCGACGCGGTGCTCAGCCGTGGCCGGGTGATCCCGCCGTTCGCTGAAACCCAGCGTTACGTGCCGAATGTGTTGCGCCAGTACCGACGTTTGCAGGGCTTGGCGATGGACGCCCCGCTGTGACCCCAACCCGGTTTTCCCCACTTTCGGGGCAAACCCGGCAGCCCCGAAAAGTGGGGCAAAGCGGTGGGGAATATGCCCCGGATTCTCAAGTCGCTGCAGTAACCGATTGAACGGTAAACGAATTTTTTGTGGCACGCGGATTGCTCCGAGGCATTTGTCGAGAAGTGTTCCCAAGAGCACCCACTACGAGGTTACTGATCATGGCTGGCATTCATCACGCTCCGTCTCTGTTCAACTGGCTGCTGATTCTGGCTTCGATGCTCAGCGTCGAACTGGCCAGCGCGGCCGTGCGATGCGAGCGCAACCTGGTGGCCAACGTCGTCGCCTTCGATCAACCGCTGATGTTCAACCGCCTCGGTGCGCAGAACATCAACGGCATGATGTTCGCCCTGCGCCGCGACGTGGTGGATGACCGCAACATGTCGCTGGCCTACGGCGGATCAGCGGTGCCGGGCAAGGTTTCGCTGCGCCCGGACAAGCGGCCACGGCCATTGGTTTTGCGCGTGGCGGCGGGTGATTGCCTGACGATCAATCTGCAAAACCTGCTCGACTATCAGGCCAACCCGAACAAGCACTTCGAGAATGAAGGTGAAGAAGAGGAAGGCGTCGAGAACGCCAACGCGGCTGAAGACTTCAAAGTCGATGAGCAAGTCGCTGACCGTCACGTCGGTTTCCAGGTCAATGGCCTGCAAGCGGTAAACAGCATCGATGACATTTCTTCGTTCACCGGGCGTAACGCCAACACCTTGGTGCCGCCGGGTGCGAGCCGTTCTTACACCCTGTACGCCGAGCGTGAAGGCGCGTTTGCCGTCAGCAGCCGTGGCGCAACGTTTGGCGGCGAGGGCGCGGCCGGTAACGTCGCCAATGGCTTGTTCGGCCAGGTTGTCGTCCTGCCCAAGGGCGGTCGCACCTATCGCAACACCCTCACCGAAGAAGAAATGCGCCTGGCCACCACGGGCCGCGCACCCACCGGCCAACCGATCGTCGACTACCAGGCGCGCTACCCGCAGCGCGAACCGTGGCTGCGCGAAGGCAAGGCCGGTACGCCGATCATCGGCATGGTCGACGGCAATGAAATCATCTCCAGCGAAAGCGATGCAATTGTCATGGGCAGCAACGCCGACGGCAGCTTCCCACCCAGCACTTATCCGCTGGAATCGGTTGGAAAACGCAACCCGGCGATCCCTAATCGACTGGAAGCGTTCCGCGATTTCGCCTCGCAATTCCAGGACGAAACTGCCGCCACTCAAGCGTTTCCAGCCTATTGGGCTGATCCGGTGATGGCCCACGTGCTGGAGCCGACTCGCGATTCGTTCATGATCAACTACGGCTCGGGCGGCATGGGCGCCGAAGTGGTGGCCAATCGTTTGGGCGTCGGGCCGATGCACGATTGCCTGTCGTGCGCCTACGAAGAATTCTTCCTCAGCTCGCACACCGTTGGCGACGTGGCGATGCTGGTCGACGTGCCGGCCAACGCCGGGCTTGAGAACATCGCCCCTGGCCAGACACCACGTGCTGATCAGATCGGTGTGAAAGCGACCATGGCGCTGTATCCGTCGGAGCCATCGAACGTCAACCACAGCTACATCGGTGACTTCGTCAAATTCCGCAACACCCACAATGGTCATGAGCAGCACATCTTCCACTTGCACGGCCATCAGTGGCTGTTCAACCCCAACGACGACAACTCCGATTACGTCGATGCCCAGGGCATTGGCCCGGGCGCCGGTTACACCTATGAAATCGCCAACGGTGGTTCGGGCAACCGCAACCGCGTGGCCGGCGATGCGATCTATCACTGCCATTTCTATCCGCACTTTGCCCAAGGCATGTGGGCCATGTGGCGGGTACACGATGTGTTTGAAGAGGGCACCCGGCTCGACGTTTCCCAGCAGGGCGCCGACGGTTATCACAGCGAACCGTTTGCCCTGCGCAGTGGCAAACCGGCGACCGGCGCACGCGCCTTGCCTGATGGCGAAATCGTCGCCGGCACACCGATTCCAGCGATAGTGCCGCTGCCGGGCAAAGCCATGGCACCGATGCCGGGCAAAGTCGTGGTCGTGCCGAAAATCGGTGAAACCCTGATCGCCGGCAATGATGACGACGAGGATGAAGAAGAGGGCGATGACGACGGCGAGCACCATGGCGGCAACGCCGGTGGTCAAGCCATCGGTTCGCTGGCGTTGGTTGATCGCAGCGAAGCCAACCGCAATGCCGACGGCAGCCTGAAAAACCCGGGCTATCCATTCTGGATCGGTGGCATGGAAAGCTCAGTGGGCCAACGTCCACCAACCCCGCCATTGGACATGCTCGACGCGGCTACCGCGCAATCGCTCAAGGCCAGCGGCAAAGCGCTGTGGGCCAACCTCGACCCGGCGCAGTCCGGTGGTTGGGACGGTGGCTTGCAACGGCATACACTCGACGGCGTCTCGGCCGGTGGCGAAGCGCACACCGTGACCACCTCGCTGGATTTCTCCAAGGAAGTCACCCGCGCCAAACCGATTTACCTGCCGGAAGAAGGCACCGAAGTCGAACAAGCGGCGATGGCCTTTCACGCGAAAAAAGATCACCCAAGCTATGCCTTGCTGCCCGGCAATCAAGTGGTGGCCAAGGCGTTCCGTACCAACGGTGCCTTGCCAATGGCCGGCGCGCCGTACTACGAACCGTGCATGGACGATCGGCAAAAGCGCCTGACCAGCAGCGCCGGCAGCGGTGAGTTTGCCAGCGGTGACCGCATCGACGGCATGTCCTTTGTCGGCGCTTCAAGCTTCACCGCCGACCGCCCACGCATTTACAAAGCCGCCAATATTCAGTTCGACGCGGTGTACAACAAGGTCGGTTATCACTTCCCGCAGGCGCGCATTCTGGCGCTGTGGGAAGACGCCTGGCCGGTGATCACCAAGCAGCGTCCGCCAGAGCCGCTGGTGATGCGCATGAACACCTTCGATTGCGTGCAATACCAGCAAACCAACCTGGTGCCGGCCACTTACGAGATGGACGACTATCAGGTGCGCACGCCGACCGATGTGATCGGCCAGCATATTCACCTGCCGAAGTGGGATCTGACCTCGGCGGACGGCTCGTCCAATGGCTGGAACTACGAGGACGGCGTGCTCTCGCCGGGCGCCGTGCAGGAACGCATTCACGCGATCCGCGAGTTCAACCAGTGCGCCGCCACCGATCCGCGCGACGGCACACAGGCGTGCCCGAAAGCCAAAAACCATCCGTTCTTCGGTCAGTACGGCCGCGCCGATTGGCTCGGTGCGCGCACGGCGATGCAGCGTTGGTTCGTTGATCCTGTGGTGAACATCAAAGGCGTAGATCGTGGCCTTGGCACCATTTTCACTCACGACCACCTGGGCCCATCGACGCACCAGCAGATTGGTCTGTACGCCACCGTGTTGGCCGAGCCGGCCGGTTCGACCTGGTTCCATGCGGAAACCGGCGAGCCTCTGTACAGTGGCGCGCGTCAGGACGGCGGGCCGACCTCGTGGCAAGCGGTGATCAATACCGGCGACCTCGATGGCGACGGCAAAAATGACAGCTTCCGCGAGTTCTTCCTCGAATACAGCGACTTCCAGCACGCCTATGAAGCCGGCGTCTATGTCGGTGCCGGCCCTAACGGCGTGCCGAATGCGCAAGCGTTCCCGGCGACTGCCGACAGCTTCCGCTATGCGATCAATCCGCCAGTGCGCAACAACGCTAGCAACCTGCTCGAAGGCGTGCTGGAAGTGCAGGGCGGTCAGGTGCCGGGCTGCCCGAGCCGGCCATGTCCGCAGGCAATTTCGGTGGATGATCCGGGCATGTTCGTCGTCAACTATCGCAACGAACCGCTGGCCTTGCGCGTTTACGACCCGAACAAGGTCGGCCCGGACGGCAAGCGCGGCATGCAGGCTGATGGCCTAGGCGGCGATCTGTCGTTCGCCATGCAAAGCCGCACCGACCGCGCAATTCCGGCGATGAACCTGGCGCCGAATCTGCTCACTGCCGCGACCGGGCCTACCGGCGGCACCACGCTGTTTCCGCCGCACATCAACAAGGGCGGCGCTGAACCTGGCGATCCGTTTACGCCGATGCTGCGTACTTACACCGGCGACAACGTACGGCTGCGGGTGCATGCCGGCGGCCATGAAGAAGAGCACAACGTCACCCTGCACGGCGTGAAATGGCTGCAGAGCGGTTCCGGTTTCGGCAACAGCTCCAACTCCGGCTGGCGCGCCTCGCAAATGATCGGCATCTCCGAGCAGATGGGCTTTATTGCACCGGTGTCGATGCTCTCCAGTTCCGCTGCGACGACGGGCGACTATCTGTACTCGATGGACGCTTCGATCGAAGGCTACTGGAGCGGTATCTGGGGCGTGATGCGTAACTACACCGCTAAACGCAACGACCTGTATGCCATCCCCAACAACCCGAATCCGGCGGGCATGCGCAACACCGTGGCGTTCGAGGGCAGTTGCCCGCGGATCAGTGCCAACCCCAATGGCATCGGCACGCGGCCGACGGTACAGCGCAACTATGAAGTGGTCGCGGCGCTGGCCAATGACATCCTCGGCAATGCGCTGGGCCTGACCATTGGCGATCCGCAAGGGCTTGGTCAGCATGTCGGTGGGCCGCTGAATCCGGCGGGCGGCACCCTGGTGCTGAACTCGCGCACGGTGAGCATTCCACAAGTCACCGTGACCGATCCGGAGGATGGCGAAACCATCACCATCGGCGGGCAGAGCGGGCCGTTGCATGACCCGACTGCGATCCTGTATGTGCGCAAATCCGATCTGGATCCGCTCAGCGGCAAGCTGAAACCCGGCATCCCGGTTGAACCGCTGGTGCTGCGTGCGGCGGCAGGGGATTGCATCAACATCACCCTGGAAAACCGTCTGCCGAGCGTGATGCCGGATCTGACCCAGACGGCGGTGATGCAGGGCATGGTCAAGCGTGATCGCAACAGCGGTCTGGGTTCGACCACCTTCAGCAACAACCTGATGCGGCCGTCCAGTCACGTCGGCCTGCACGCGCAATTGCTGGCGTATGACATCACCAAATCCGACGGCGCCAACGTCGGTGCCAACCCGATCCAGACCGTGCCACCGCGCGTTGGCAACAGCGGCGCGTACCCGACGCGTACTTATCAGTACTACGCCGGGCATCTGGAGCGTGAAGGCAAACCGGTGACTCAACTGGGTCGCAGCGTCGACAACATCAATGCCACGGCGGTGGAGTTCGGCGGCTTGAATTTCACCCCGGCGGACGTGATCAAGCAGCCACAAAAAGGCCTTGGCGGAGCGATGAGCATTCTGCCGATCGGCGCAACCTGGGTTGACGATGCACGCAAGGTCAACGCCACGGTTACGGCGCCTGGGCAGACCAGCTACCGCGACTTCGCGATGGTCTGGCACAAGGCGTTGAACACCCGTTGGGCCAATGGCCGGCCGGTGGAAGGGATTGCCGCTGAAGGCTTCGGCGTGCCGACCGATCCGCAGGACAACTCGAGCATGGCGATCAACTACAAGACCGAGCCGCTGTGGTACCGCTTCGGCCTCGCCCCGGATGCACCTTTCGGTCATGCCGATGGCGCGGGTTACGGCGACATGGTCAATGCGCACATGGCTTACAGCAATGAGTTGGTGGGTGGCGATCCGCAGACGCCGGTGCTCTACGCCAAACCGGGGCAGCCGTTCCGTACGCATATTTTGATGCCGAGCGGTGGCAGTCGCGGCACCACGTTCCAGCTCGACGGGCACGTCTGGTCGGTGAACCCGTTCCAGGCCGAGAAGAGCGATGTCGGTGGTTATCCGATGGGCTCGCCGGGCGTGGGCTCGGTGCGCTTCGGCTACAACCCGATGTCGATGTACATCGGCGCCCACGAAAGCATCCTGCCGGCCGCGCACTTCAGCTTCATGATCCCGAGCGCCGGCGGCAGCAACGCGATCCCGGGCGATTACCTGTTCCGCGACTACGCCGCCTACGGCAACACCTCCGGATTATGGGGACTGCTGCGCGTGACCAATGAACCGGAACCGGCGCCGCAGGGGCAGTAGACACGACGCCAATATCCCCGTGGAAGCAAATCCCATGTGGGAGCGGGCTTGCTCGCGAAGAGGCCGGCACAGGCAACAGGTGTGGTGGCTGGCAGATTGCTTTCGCGAGCAAGCTCGCTCCCACAGGGTCTGCGGTTGGCAGTTAGCTTGGCGGGATGCATGCAAATCCCCTGTAGGAGTGAGCCTGCTCGCGATTGGGGCAACTCGGTTTTCGATGGTGGGGCGGATGACGCCATCGCGAGCAGGCTCACTCCTACAAGGATCTGCGGTGGGCAGTGAGGATGCGGGATGAATGCAAATCCCTTGTGGGAGCGAGCTTGCTCGCGAAGAGGGCGGCACAGGCAACAGGTGGGTGGCTGGCAGATTGCTTTCGCGAGCAGGCTCGCTCCCACAGGGATCGCGTCGTTTGGCTGGAATGCGTAGGGGAGTGAAAGATGAACAGGATCATCAACATCATCGGTATTTGCACGCTGGCCATGGCCGGGGCGTTGTTGACGCTGAGTGAGATTGCGCTGGCGCAAACCGGCGCGGGGCAGACGCTGAACCGTGATGGCGTGGCGGTGGATTTCGATCTCAAGCCACTGGCCGCCGACGGCAAACTGCGTGAAGGCGAGTTCGCCGATGTGCAGTTCCGCATCAGCGACAGCGCATCCGGCCAGCCTCTGTCCGGCGTGGCCCCGGGTGCCTGGGTCGATCCGCAAACCCTCGCTGCCGATAAGGCCCAGGGCCGTGACCAGAGCTGCAAAGCCCGGGTCGGCGTGTTCCTCAAATCCAACATCGGCGCGCGGCCGTTGCTCGACCTCAACAGCTATTTCCTGCTGGTGATGAACCGCGACGCGAGCATCGCCGTGGTCGATCCATCGGTATCAGTCGGCGGCATCACCAGCACCCTCGCGCGGATCGAGCTCAAGCAGCCGCCGATGGATTGGGTCACGCCCAAAGACAACAAACGCGTCTTCGTTTCCATGCCGACTGCCGGGGAAATCGCCGTCATCGACAGCGAACAATTCAAAGTCATCGATTCGATCAGCGCTGGCAGCCAACCGTTTCGCGTCGCCCTGCAACCGGACGAACGCCTGCTCTGGGTCGGCAACAACGCGAGCAAAACCGAAGACTCCGGCGTCACCGTGATCGACGCCCAAAGCCTCAAATCCCTCAAACATTTACAGACGGGACGCGGCCACCACGAAATCACCTTCAGCAAAGACAGCCGCTTCGCCTTCGTCAGCAACCGCGACGACGGCACCGTCAGCGTGATCGACATCGCCAGCTTGAAGATTGTCGAGCAGATCAAAACCGGCTCCCACCCGTTATCCGTCGCCTATTCGGCATTGTCCGGCGCCGTCTACGTCGCCGACGGCAAGGACGGCACCGTCACCGTGATCGACGCCAGCACCCACGCCATCCGCCGGGTGCTCAAACTGCAACAAGGCCTCGGCCCGATGGGCTTCAGCGCCGACGGCCGCTTCGGTGTGGTCCTCAATACCGTGGAAAACCGCGCCAGCGTCATCGATGCAGCGACCAACAGCGCCATCCATGATCTGGAGGTCAGCGCCGAACCCTACCAAGTGGTGTTCACCCAGGCCTACGCCTACATCCGCGGACTCGCTTCACCGAAAGTCACCATGATCAACCTGTCCTCCCTCGGCGAAGGTCGCCAGCCGATCAGCCAGGGTTTCGAAGCCGGGCCGCAAGCACCGCGCCTGGCCGGTGACTTGCCGCTGGCCTCCAGCCTCGCCGTCTCACGCGACGACAACGCAGTGTTCGTGGTCAACCCGGTCGACAACACCACCTACTTCTACGCCGAAGGCATGAACGCGCCGATGTCCGGTTACCCCAACCGTGGCCAGATCGCCCGCGCCGCGATGGTCATCGACCGCAGTCTGCGTGAAGTTTCGCCGGGCCTGTACAGCGCGCGGGTGAAACTGCCGGCAGCGGGGCGTTTCGACGTGGCGTTCCTGCTCAATCAACCGAACATCATTCACTGCTTTACCGCGCAGATTGATAGCGACGGCAAACAGCCAAAACACCTCGGCCAGCCGAAAGTCGAGTTCCTCCTCGACAAGACTGCCGTGACGCTCAACGACCCGTATGTCGTGCGCTTCCGCATCGTTCAAGGCAAAGACAAAACCCAGCGCAGCGGCGTTAAAGACGTGCAGCTGCGCTACTACCTCGCGCCCACTTCACACCCGCGTGAAGTCGCGGCACTGGAAGTCGCCGACGGTGTGTACGAAGCGCCGATCAGCCTCGACCGCAGCGGCGCCTGGTACCTGCACGTGCGCGCCGCCTCGCTGGGCGCCGGTTTCGATGACAAAACCTTTGCCAGTGTTCGGGTCACCCCCGACCAGGCCCGTTGAAGAGGAGTTTCGACATGAACCGATTTGCATCCACTGGCCTGCTGACCCTGTGCCTGTTGAGCCTCGGCGTTCAACACGCCAACGCCCACTCGGCAGACGAACACGCCGGGCACAAAGCCCCCGCCAGCAGCACGCAAGAACACACCCAGGTCAAGTTCGCCAACGTGCCGCTGCTCGACCAGACCGGCAAAACCGTGCGTCTGGAACAAGACCTGGTGCAGGGCAAAATTGTCGTCATGAGTTTCATCTACACCAGTTGCACGACGGTGTGCCCGGTGGTCTCGTCGATCATGGGCAAGGTGCAGAAACAGCTCGGCGCGCGGGTCGGCAAGGAAGTGCAACTGGTCTCGATCAGCATCGACCCGCAACGCGACGACCCGAAACGCCTGCAGGATTACGCCCGCACTTTTCAGCGCGGCCCGGGCTGGAGCTGGCTGACCGGCTCGCCACAATCGATCAATGAAACCCTCAAAGGCCTCGGCAGTTTCAGTGGCGACCTCAAGAATCATCAGCCGTTGATCCTCGTCGGCGACGGCAACAATCGCCACTGGATGCGCTACTACGGCTTCACCGATCCAGAGCTGCTGGCCAAGGAAGTCGAGAAGCTCAGCGGCCTGCGCACCCACGCCAAACACACCGCCATCGCCATGGAGCAACAGCCATGAGACTGCTCGACTGGATCTCCCTGACCGTGTGTTTCTGGATTTTCAGCAACGTCGCGTTTGCCCACGAAGGCCATGCCCCCGAAGCACCGACAACGGTTGCAGTCGCGCCGGCCAAAGGCACGCACGACGCAAAAACCTGGTTCACCGACACGCCGTTGCAGGATCAGAACGGCGAGACCCTGCGCTTCTACAGCGACGCCCTGCAAAACCGCATCGTTCTGCTCAACGTGATTTTCACCAGTTGCAACGATGCCTGCCCGCTGATCACCCGCAAGCTCAAGGAAGTCCGCGAATTGCTGGGCGACAAGGCGCAGGACATCACCTTCATTTCCCTTACCAGTGACCCGCTGCGCGACACGCCGGCGGTGCTCAAGGCTTACACCTTGAAGCAGGGTTCCGATGACCCTCATTGGCTTTTTCTCACCGGCGACAAGGCGCAGATGGATCTGGTGCTGAGTCGCATCGGCCAGATCGTGCCGACGCCCGAGCAGCACTCGACGCAGTTGATCGTTGGGGATGTCGCCAACAAACGCTGGAGCAAAATTCGCCCCGACGCCCCGGCCGCCGCCATTGCCCAGCGCTTGCAGTTGCTGACAATGCCCGTGGCCGGTCGCTGAGCCCGCGCCATGAAACGCTGCCGCGTACTCGCCCTGATCCTGCTCGCTGGCATCAGCCTCGGCGCGAATGCTGCGCCGCTGACCTCGGAAGAAGCGGCGGGCAAACGCCTGTACCGTCAAGGTCTGTCAGCCAGCGGCGAGGCGATCATGGCGCGGGTCGGCGCGGCGGACGTGTTGCTGCCGGCCACCAGCCTGCCGTGCGCGAACTGTCACGGCGCCGACGGCCTCGGTCGGCCCGAGGGCGGCTTACGTCCGCCGCCGCTGAACTGGGCACGACTGACCAGCACCTACGGCCAGCAGCAGGTCAACGGCCGCAGTTATCCGGCCTATAACGAAAGCACGCTGGCAACGGTGATTCAGCAGGGCCGCGATCCCGGCCACAATCGCCTCGACCCGAGCATGCCGCGCTTTCTGCTGTCGATGAAGGATCAGCGCAATCTCACCGCCTATCTCAAGCGCCTGGCCGATGAGCGCGACCCCGGTCTCGACGCCGAGACCTTACACCTCGGCACGTTATTGCCGAGCCAAGGCCCGTTGGCCGAGGAGGGCATGACGATTGCGGCGGTGCTCAACGGCAGTGTCGCGCGGATCAATCAGGCCGGCGGCATTCACGGTCGGCAACTGCGCCTGACGGTAATCGACCCCGGCCCGGATCGCGCCAGTGCCGAACAGGCCTTGCAGCAACTGATCGAGCAGGAACAGGTGTTCGCGCTGATCGCGCCGATGGTGCCAGCCCTCGACAGCGAACTCGGCCCGCGTCTGGAACAGGCTGGGGTGCCGCTGATCGGCGCGCTGTCGTTGCTCGGCTCGATGCAGGCCAGTCCACAGATTTTCGAGCCGTTGCCCGGTTTGCGCGAGCAACTGATCGCCTTGGCCGACTACGCCACGGCGAGCCTGCGCGTGCTGCAAGGGCCGACGCTGATCGCTTATCCCGCTGACCCGATGCAGACGCAAGCCGCGCAAAACCTCGGTCAGTATTTGCAGGATCACGGCTGGCAGAACGTCCATCTGCAAGCCTATGACCCGGCGGCGGAAGCGCTGCCGTTGGGTTCGCGCTCGGTGTTTTATCTGGGCAGCGGCGGTGGTTTCAGTCGTCTGGCGACGAGGTTGCAGGGCGCCGGGCAGGTGCCGTACCTGTTCGCGGCATCGAGCCAGGTGGCCGGTGATCTGCTGCAAGTGCCCAGTGGTTTTACCCGTCGCGTGTTTCTCGCCTATCCGTTCGTGCCCAGCGACTGGACCCAGGCAGGGCGTATCGGTCTGACGCTTTTACGCGAAGGCCAAGGCCTCGGCGCCCAGCATGCGGTGCTGCAAGTGGGCGCCTACGCCTCGATGCTGCTGCTCAGCGAAGGCATGAAACAGGCCGGCCGCGACGCCAGCCGCGAAAAACTGGTGGCGGCGCTGGAAGGCCTGCATGACTTCGATACCGGCCTGACCCCGCGCCTGAGTTTCGGCCCCGGTCGACGCCTGGGCTTGAGCGGCGCGCACGTGGTCACCGTGGATCTGCCGGATCAGCATTTTTATCTGGTCGCACCCTACAAACCGATTGTTGCCAGCCCCTGAACGGAGGCCCCGATCATGAAACTCACAAGTCTGATAGTGCTGCTGTCCTGCTGGCTCCAGGCGGTCTGGGCCAACAACGAACCGGCGGTGGCGCGGGTCAATGGCGAGGAAATCTCTGGCTATCGCTTCGAGCGATTTTTTGCCGAATACCTCGAAGATCAGGGCCGCGCGGTGGCGAGCATTCGTAATCCCAAAGCCTATAAACAGCTACGTCAGGCTGCGCTGCAAACGCTGATCGACAAGGAATTGCTCTGGCAGGAATCGCAAAAACGTGGCGTGAAGATTGACGAGCAAGCGGTGCGTCAGCAGATCGAGCAGATGCGCAGTGCCATCGGTGGAACGAACAAATTCCAGCGTCGCTTGCAGGATGCCGGTTTCGACGAGGTTTCCTTTACCGAGTACACCCGCCGCGAATTGGCCGCACAGCAGGTATTCGCCGAGCTGATCCGCGCGAACACCTTGCAACCCCGGCAACTGTTGATCCGCGTGCCAGCGCAAGCCGATGCAGCCACAGTGGCCGCAGCGCGTCTACGCTTGATGCAAATGCGCGCCTCGATCATCAGCGGGGCAGCGCTTGCCAGCCAACCGGTGCGTTCACCGTTCGGCTGGCATGTGATTTATTTGCAGAACCACTTGGAGGCCGCCGATGTCCCAGATTTACAGGGGCTGGACACAGTCAGGGCACAGCTCGCCCGACAGCAACAGACCCAGGCTCGTCGCCAAGTGCTCGCGCAATTACGGGTGCAGAACAGGATCGAACGAATTGACGACGACTGAAGGTTCCCCCCCAATAGTGGGGAATGGCTTCGATGCCCATTCAGGTGCTTCCCCGTTTCTGGGGAACGGGGTACCGGGACGAGCGGGCATTGTCATTAATTTCAAGGACATGAAGACATAAAATTACCGGCACTCAGCCTGGCATGAAGTGTGCGTTACCACGTGTAAGGCGCACTCTCAGGGCGGGGTCATCGGACCTGCTGTTTCAAGGAGTCGACCTTGGTTAACAAAGTACTGGTTGTCGAAGACGAACAGCTGCTTGCACAAAACCTTCAGGATTATCTGTCGGCGCAGGGGCTGGACGTCCGGATTGCACATGACGGAGCGACGGCTATCGGTTTGGCCGAAACCTTTGCCCCCGACGTGCTGGTGTTCGATTACCGCTTGCCCGATATGGAAGGCTTTGAGGTGCTCGACGCAGTCCGCCAGAACAGGACGTGCCATTTTGTGCTGATAACGGGTCACCCGACCGCTGAAGTCTGTGAGCGGGCGCGGCAACTGGGGGTCAGCCACATCCTGTTCAAACCGTTTCCATTGGCGGAACTGGCCCGAGCGGTCTGCGACCTTCTTGGCATCAAGCGTGAAGCGAAACCCGGTGCGAGCCCTTCCGAGGGCTTTGTCGAACGACGCCAGAGCAGGACCGAGAGCTTCCCGTTGCAGTTGTACGATGGCAGTTGGGTGTTGGCGGATCGGCGACGACAGTTGCACGCCATGGCACCGGACGACGATCAAATGCTCACCGGGGAGTAATGGCGCGATCAGACGTTCCGGCACTTGCCGCCAAGGTTTGCCGCGCCGACAGGGCTCTGAGCCCCGGTTGGAGAGCAAGCCATGGAACGTCTGTCCGTTGTCGTCGAACCACTGCCGGCCGAAAGTGCCCCTGCGCATTTTTCCAGTGAACATTTTTCCAGCGAGCAGTTGTCCCAGGCCCGGGCGCGGGCCGCCACTTCCGGCGAACGCGTCCTTGAGGCGCTCGGCGTGTTGTGCGAACTGGCAGCAATGCCGTTCATTCAAGCCCTCGGCGCCACCCTGCATTACCCGGTGCTCGACACCGACAGCCTGTTTGCCGCGACGCCGGTGTTTGACCGGGTCACCCTCGCGCAATGCCTGAAGCGTGAATTCATCCTGCTGCGCCACAACGACGAAGTCATCGGCGTGTTTGCCGATCCCTTCGACCCGGCACGGCTGGCCTGGATTGATGATTGCCTGCACGGAGCGCCGTTGTATCTGGTGCACGCCGATGACCTCAAAGCCTATCTGGCCCGCCACGAAGAAAGCTTCCACGCCGTCGAATCGCTCAACGCACAAGGCGACACTCATCACGAAATCGATACCCTGCAAAGCCTGTCGCTGACCAGCATCAGCGAAGACGCCAGCAGCGTGGTGAAACTGGTCAACTCGACCCTCTACGACGCGCTGAAAATGCACGCCAGCGATATCCACCTCGGCACCACCGGCAACGGTCTGGTGATCAAGTACCGCATCGACGGCGTGCTCAACAACATCAGCAAAGTCCAGGGCGCCGAGTTCTCCGAGCAGGTGATTTCGCGGGTCAAGGTCATGGCCGAACTGGACATCGGCGAGAAACGCGTACCGCAGGACGGTCGCTTCAAGATCGGCATCAGTGGCCGCCAGATTGATTTTCGTGTGTCGATCATGCCGAGCATCTTTGGCGAAGACGCGGTGCTGCGGGTGCTCGACAAACAGGATCTGGCCGACAAGGTTTGCGGCGTGCAATTGCAGGCGCTGGGCTTTGAAGACGAAACCCTGCGCCAGTTGCGCCGGCTCGCCGCCGAACCCTACGGCATGGTGCTGGTCACCGGCCCGACCGGCAGCGGCAAAACCACCACGCTGTACGCGATGATCACCGAGATCAACCATGGCGTGGACAAGATCATCACCATCGAAGACCCGGTCGAATATCAATTGCCGGGGGTGCTGCAAATCCCGGTCAACGAGAAAAAAGGCCTGACCTTCGCCCGGGGTTTGCGCTCGATCCTGCGCCACGACCCGGACAAGATCATGGTCGGCGAGATCCGCGACCCGGACACCGCGCAGATCGCCGTGCAATCGGCGCTCACCGGCCACTTGGTGTTCACCACCATCCACGCCAACAACGTTTTCGACGTGATCGGCCGCTTCACCCAAATGGAAATCGACCCGTACAGCCTGGTCTCGGCGCTCAACGCGATTCTCGCCCAGCGCCTGATCCGACTGGTGTGCGCCAGTTGCAGCGCGCCGGTCAATCCGAGCGATGAAGAGCTGCGCGCCTCCGGCCTCGATCCGCAGAAAGTCGACCATTACCACTTCGTTCACGGCAAGGGCTGCGGCCATTGCCGGGGCAGCGGTTATCGCGGGCGCACGGCGATTGCCGAGTTGCTGCACCTCGACGACGAGCTGCGCCAGATGATCGTCGAGCGCCAACCGATCAAACAAATCAAAGCCCTGGCCTGCGCCCGTGGTTTGCGCCTGCTGCGCGAATCGGCGCTGGAACTGGTGGAACAAGGTCGCACCACGCTGGAGGAGATCAACCGTGTCACATTTATCTCGTGAGCGTTTTGTCGCCGTACTCGGCGCCAGCGGTGTTGGCCTCGGTCAACGGCGTGGCAGCGACACCCTGTGGCTGGGCAGCGTCGGTTACATCGACGAAGGCTTCCAGAGCTACGCGGTGGCGCTGGACACCCTCGATCGCCTGCTCGGTGAACACGCCCGCGCCGGTGCCGAACTGAGCGTGGTCATCTCCGGGCACTTCAGCCGTTTCTGCCTGGTGCCGTGGAGCGCGCAGATCAGCAGCCCTGAAGAACTGCGTGGCTTTGCTCAACTGTGTTTTGAAGACCTGTTCGGTGCACCAACCCAGCCGTGGAGTCTGGTGCTGTCCGCCGAACCGGCTGGTTACGACCGCATCGCCAGCGCTTTGCCGCAAGACTTGCTTGAACGCTTGCGGGTGCTGGTCAGCGGTCGCGGTTTGCGTCTGCGTTCGGTGCAGCCTTACCTGATGGCAGCGTTCAACCGTTTCGACAAAAGCCTCGATGCCGGCGACTTCCTCTTCGTCGTCGCCGAGCCGCAACGCAGTGTGTTGTTGCTGGCAAGGGAAGGGCGCTGGGCCGGTGTGCGCTCAGTGGGCGGCAGCGACAGCGATGCCGCGTTGAATGCCCTGATCGGTCGCGAACGGCAACTGCAGGCCTCGACCAGCGAACGCGCGTTCAACGTTTATCTGCATGCGCCGGCGCGCCTCGATGCGCATCCGGACGTGGCGGGTGTGCAGTTGCGCGCCCTTGAAGACGACTCGATGACTGTGCGTGACGGCTTGTACGTCATGTCCCGGGCGGTGGCCTGAGATGCGCGCCCTTAACCTCGATTTTCAGCCACGCCCGCGTTCCGGCCCGTTGGGTTGGAGTTTGCTCGGCGGCGGAGTGCTGCTGGCGCTGCTGTGCTTCGGCGTGCAACAGCACCTCGACGCGCACACCGAACAGCAACAGGGCCACCTGCAAACCACTCAGCGCCAGCTCACCGGCGACAGCGGCGCCAAGTCCACCCTGAGCCCGGCGGAAACCCGCGAGCAAGCGCAGAACCTCGCCGAGATGCGCAAGGTCTCGCAGCAACTGCGCCGCCCGTGGGAACGGCTGTTCGCCATGCTCGAAGCGATGCCGCGCGATGACGTTGCACTGCTGAGCCTGACCCCGGATGCGCGCAAAGGTCAGGTGCGGATCAGTGCCGAGGCGCGCGATCTGCAAGCGATGCTCGATTTTCACAAACGTCTGGAAGCCAGCGACGAGCTGTCCGACGTCTCGCTGCTCAGCCACGAGATCGTCGTCAAGTCACCGGAACAACCGGTGCAATTCAACCTGTCGGCGACTTGGGAGATGGGCGATGCGAATCCCTAGACTGATCGTCCACGAATACCTGCAAGGCCTCGGCATTCCGGGCCTCGCCGGGCTGGCGCTGCTGCTGGTCGCCGTGGCGTGGGCACTCGTTGGTTTGCTGCCGGGCTGGCAATCCTTGCAGCACTTGAGCCAACAGACTCAGGAAGCCACCGAATACCTGGCCAAGGTTGAAGACGGCAGCATTGCGCCGCCGGTGGTGCCGCAACGTCAGCTCGACGACTTCCGCAATAAACTGCCGGCGCAGCCGCAGGCCACCGTCGCCATCGACCGCATCTACGCCCTCGCAGCCCAAGAGCACATCACTTTGGCGCGTGGCGAATATGCGCTCGGCGTCGACCCGAAAACCCATCTGGCGCGCTATCAGATCCTTCTTCCCGTGCGTGGCAGCTACCCGCAACTGCGCCGCTTTGTGCACGCCTTGCTCGGCCAGTTGCCGGCGGTGGTGGTGGAAGACCTCGAGTTGCAACGCAAAAAGATTGGCGACACCGACCTCAATGGCCGGATCCGTATGACCCTTTTCCTGTCGAGGTCGTGATGAATACCAAGCGCGTGACAGGGTGGGTAGCGTTCTTCGGTGTGGCCGCTGCGCTGGCGTGGTTGCCGGAATATTTTTCGCCGAGCGAAGACGCCGATTCGAAACAAGTGGCCGTCGCCACACCGGGGAAAACCCGTGGTGCGCTGCCGACCAGCACCGCCAAGGCCAAAGATGCGCCGATCAAGGACTTGAGCCCGGCCGGTGATCTGTTCGCCGCCAAGAGCTGGAAGGCCGCGCCGACCTTGGCCACGGTCACCGAAATTGCCGTCAATCCCGCAACAGTGGTGCAAGCCCCGAGCCTGCCACCGGTGCCGTTTCAGTTCGTCGGCAGGCTGCATGACCGCAGCGACCTGCAAGTGTTTTTGCAGAACGGCGAAAAAATCTACGTCGTGCGCAACGGGGATGTGATCGACGACACCTGGAAGATCACCGGCATTTCCGATGTGGAATTGCGTCTGGTCTACCTGCCTTTGCATTTGTCGCAGACCCTGTCTGTGGGGAGTACGCAATGAACCGTTCCCGTTTGCTGATGAGCCTGGGCCTGTGCGCCGGGCTGGCCGCGTGCAGTTCTGCGCAGGTGGCCAACAAGGAAGCCGCCGACCTGATTGAACAGGGTCAGTACGAGGCGGGTCTGGCTCGTATCGAGGAAGGTCTGCGTGAAAATCCTCGCGACACCGAATTGCACTTACTGCTCAACAGCGGCCGGGCCAAGGCGATCACCGCGCTGCTGACCTCCGGCGACACCGATCGCTCGCGCCGCGACTTCGCCTCGGCACGTATCGCTTACGCACGAGTGCTGACCATCGAGCCGAACAACCGCCGCGCCCAGGATGCCCTGAAGCAGATGGATTACCTGCGCAGCATGGACGAAAAACTCGAGCTGGCCCGTGGCGACCTGCGTCGCGGCGACATTTACGGCGCCGATCGTCAGGTCAAACAGATCCTCGAACTCGACCCGAACAACGACGGTGCGTTGGAGCTGCAAGGCAATATTCGTCTGGTGCAGAGCCGCAACGTGATTGCCTATCCGCAACTGCGCACCAAGCTCGATCGCCCGGTGACCCTGGAATTTCGCGACGCCAACCTCAAGACCATTTTCGAAGTGCTGTCGCAGGTTGCCGGGCTGAATTTCATCTTCGACAAAGACCTGCGCCCGGACATGAAAGCCACAATCTTCGTACGTGACGTGCGCATCGAAGACGCCGTGACCCTGCTGCTGCAACAGAACCAGTTGCACCAGAAAGTGGTGAACGAAAACACCTTGCTGATCTACCCGGATTCGCCGCAGAAAGTGAAGGATTACCAGGAACTGGTGATGCGCACTTTCTACCTGACCAGCATCGACGCCAACACCGCACTGAACATGGTGAAAACCATGCTCAAGACCCGCGACGTGTTCGTTGACGAACGCCTCAATACCCTGACCATGCGCGACACCGAAGATGCCGTGCGCATGGCCGAGAAACTCCTGCAATCGCAAGACCAGTCCAACCCGGAAGTGGTGCTCGAAGTGGAGGTGATGGAAGTCGCCACCCAGCGCATTCTCGACCTTGGCCTGCAATGGCCGAGCACCTTCGGCGTGGTCAACTCAGATGGTTCGCCGGTCACGCTGTTGGGCCAGCTCAAGGGCATCAACTCTGACCGCATCTCCATCGGCCCGTCGCCGCAAGCCAAGATCAACGCGCAGGACAACGACATCAACACCCTCGCCAGCCCGGTGATTCGTGTCAGTAACCGCGAGCAGGCGCGCATTCACATCGGTCAGCGCGTGCCGATCATCAGCGCCACCTCGGTGCCGTCGACGCAGGGGCCGGTGATCACTGAAAGCGTGACCTATCTGGATGTCGGTCTGAAGCTCGAAGTGACGCCCACCGTGCACCTGAACAACGAAGTGGCGATCAAGATCGCGCTGGAAGTGAGTAACGCCACGCCGCTGGAACCGACCCGTCAGGGCACGATCCCGGTGCAGGTCGATACCCGCAACGCGCAAACCTCGTTGCGTCTGCACGACGGCGAAACGCAGATCCTCGCCGGGCTGGTGCGCAACGATCACGGCGCGACCGGCAACAAGATTCCCGGCCTCGGCGACATCCCCGGGCTGGGCCGTTTGTTCGGCAGCAACAAGGACACCATCGGCAAATCCGAACTGGTGCTGTCGATCACCCCACGGATCGTGCGCAACCTGCCGTACCAGAGCCCGTCGGACATGGAGTTCTCCACCGGCACTGAAACCAGCATGCACATCCAGGCACCGGATCGTTCGCAGAGCTACGTGATGCCGTCGCCGGCCGCGCAGCCGCGTGCCGTCAATGAATCGGCCGTGGCCACCACCCGCGTCACTGTCGAGAAGCCTTGATCATGAACGCCTCCCAACGCGGTTTCACCCTGATCGAAGTCGTGGTGACGCTGGCCCTGATCGGCCTGTTGGCGAGCATGGCCGCGCCACTGACCGAGACCCTGGTGCGGCGGGGCAAGGAGCAGGAGTTGCGCAATGCGCTGTACCAGATTCGCGATGGTATCGACGCCTACAAACGCGCGTTCGATGCCGGTTACATCGAGAAGTCGCTGAACAGCAGCGGCTACCCGCCGAACCTGAAAGTGCTGGTCGAAGGCGTGCGCGATGTGCGCAGCGCGAAGGGCGCCAAGTTCTACTTTTTACGCCGCATCCCGCGCGATCCGCTGGTGCCGGCCAAACGTGATGATGAAGGGGGTTGGGGCGTGCGCGCCTACAACAGTTCGGCTCAAAACCCGCGCGATGGCGAGGACGTTTTCGACGTCTACTCCCACGCCCGGGGCAAGGGCCTCAACGGCATCGCCTACCGCGAGTGGTGAACCTCATGCGCCGGGAAAAAGGTTTTACCTTGCTGGAGCTGATGGTGGTGATGGCGATCATCGCCACGCTGATGACCATCGCGCTGCCGCGCTACTTCAACAGCCTCGAAGCGTCGAAGGAAACCACCTTGCGCCAGAGCCTGTCGGCGATGCGCGAAGCGCTGGATCACTTCTACGGTGACACCGGGCGCTATCCGGATTCCATCGAGCAACTGATCGAACAACGTTACCTGCGCAATGCGCCACTCGATCCGATCACCGAACGCAAAGACCAGTGGGTGCTGATCGCGCCACCGGACGGCGTCGCTGGTGGTGTGGCCGACATCAAAAGCGGTGCTACCGGGAGGGCGCGTGATGGCAGCCAGTATTCCGAGTGGTAATCGTGCGCAGCAGGGTGGTTTCACTTACCTGGGCGTGCTGTTCCTGATTGTGGTGATGGGCATGGGCCTGGCCAGTGCCGGCGAGTTGTGGTCGACCGCTTCGCGCCGCGATCGTGAACGCCAGTTGCTCTGGGTCGGCACCCAATACGCGCAGGCGCTGCGCAGCTACTACCGCAGTTCGCCGGGGCTGGCGCAGTACCCGAAAGAGCTTGAAGACCTGCTCGACGATCAGCGTTTTCCTGAGGCCAAGCATCACCTGCGTCAGCTCTATCCCGATCCGATCGGTCAGGGTGAATGGGCGCTGCAACGCGGTTTTGACGGACGCATCACCGGCCTCAACAGCCCGTCGACCGAGCTGCCGTTGAAACAGGCGGACTTCCCGACGCAGTGGTCGGATTTCGACGGCATGCAGCGTTATTCGGACTGGCAGTTCGTTGCTGAGAAAGCCTTTCTTGACGGCACTAATGGCCCGGCGAAAGGGCAATCGAATTTGCCTCAGGCGTTGCAGCCATGACTCGCCAATGGTGGTGCGCGCTGATCCTTACCGCTGTGGCGTGCTGCGCCAGCGCCGGTGAAGAAGACGAAATGATGGGCTTCATCGTCGACGACACGATCTCGCACATCGGCCACGACTTTTACTACTCGTTCAGTGAACGCCTGCGCGACACCAGCCCGATGGATTTCAACCTGGTGGTGCGCGAGCGGCCCGACGCGCGCTGGGGCAGCCTGGTGACCGTGGAATATCAGCAACGCCTGGTTTATCGGCGCTTCCTGCCGCCGAATACCGTGGAACTGAAGGACGAGGCCTACGCGGCCGCCGACTGGGTTCGACGCCAGGTTGTCCAGCGCAAGCTGGAGGCTCTGTTGCAGGACACCACCGACCTTGAGAAGGACGAACTATGAACAGCACAACGTTCTCACGGCGCAGCGGATTGTGGATCTCGGGGTTGTTGATCGGGCTCGCCAGCGCTGCCGCTGTCCAGGCCACTGAACTGGTCTACACGCCGGTCAACCCGTCGTTCGGCGGCAACCCGCTCAACGGCACCTGGTTGCTCAACAACGCCCAAGCGCAAAACGATCACGACGACCCGGACATCAAGAGCCGCTCGGCGGTGGCCGGCACCTCGGCGCTGGAGCGCTTCACCAGTCAATTGCAATCACGGCTGCTAGGGCAGTTGCTGGACAACATCTCCACCGGCAACACGGGGAGCCTGTCCACCGACTCTTTTATCGTCAACGTCATCGACGACTCCGGGGCACTGAGCATTGAAGTGACCGATCGAGCGACCGGTGAGGTTTCGGAAATTCAGGTGAACGGCCTCAACCCGTGACGGGCTGACGGTTCCGGGGAGAACGGACATGAAAAAGATCATCGCGTTAGGGCTGCTGTTGGCGACATTACAAGGGTGCAGTCTGCGTGAGCCGATGTCGGCCGAGCAGGACACCGAAACCCCGACCCTGACCCCCAGGGCCTCGACTTATTACGACTTGCTGAAAATGCCGCGACCCAAGGGCCGGTTGATGGCGGTGGTGTACGGCTTCCGTGACCAGACCGGGCAGTACAAGCCGACGCCGGCGAGTTCGTTTTCCACCAGCGTGACCCAGGGCGCGGCGTCGATGTTGATGGACGCGATGCAGGCCAGTGGCTGGTTTGTGGTGCTGGAACGGGAAGGGCTGCAGAACCTGTTGACCGAACGCAAGATCATTCGCGCGTCGCAGAAGAAGCCGAATACGCCGGTGAATATTCAGGGTGAGCTGCCGCCGTTGCAGGCGGCGAACATGATGCTTGAGGGCGGGATCATCGCGTATGACACGAATGTGCGTAGCGGTGGGGAAGGGGCGCGGTATTTGGGGATTGATATTTCTCGGGAATATCGGGTGGATCAGGTGACTGTGAACTTGCGTGCGGTGGATGTGCGCAGTGGGCAGGTGTTGTCGAATGTGATGACCAGCAAGACGATTTATTCGGTGGCGCGCAGTGCGGGGATTTTCAAGTTTATCGAGTTCAAGAAGTTGCTTGAGGCGGAGGTTGGCTACACCACGAATGAGCCGGCGCAGTTGTGTGTGTTGTCGGCGATTGAGGCGGCGGTGGGGCATATGGTGGCGCAGGGGATTGAGCGGCGGTTGTGGCAGGTGGCGGGGGACGCTTCTGTGCCTGGGCAGGATGATGTGTTGAATCGGTATTTGAGCCAGAACAAGGTGGATCCGGAGGCGGAGTGAACGTGGCGGCCTTCGGGCCGACCAAGCTCTTTTGGCCGAAACCGGTTTAAACCTGTAGGAGTGAGCCTGCTCGCGATAGCTATCTTTCAGGCACAGTTGCTATTGCGGATGTACTCAAATTCTTGTGGGAGCTGGCTTGCCAGCGATGGCGGCATTCGGGCCGACCAATCTTTCGCAGATGTACCCACTTCCAATTGTGGGAGCGAGCTTGCTCGCGAAGGCTTTTTGTCAGGCGGCGGTTTTTTTTGACTGAGTACATATCCATTCCTGCAGTAACGGCCACTTAGGGTTCCGCCCTTACGGCGGGTCACCTTTTCCAGACGCCGAAAAGGTAACCCAAAAGGCTTTGCCCTGACGTTCGGCCCGCTCGCTAAAGCTCGGGGTTCCTTCGCTCCGGGATCGATCCGGGCGCAGCGCCTACGGTTTGCTTCGCTGCACCTCCTCTCGCTGTGTTTGGCTGCGCCAAACGGTCGCTGCGCTCCCACCCCCGGATCAATCCCTCCACTCAGCCTGCCGACGGGCTCCGAGATCAAGATCAACAGCAGCAGCCGAGCTTGCGCTCATCCTGTGTAGGAGCTGCCGAAGGCTGCGATCTGTTGATCTTGCTTGTGTAGGCGCTGAGCTTGCTCGCGAAGGCGGCCTGACAGCCAACGCATCTCTTCCGTCTGTACTCGGTTCCCTTGTGGGAGCGGGCTTGCTCGCGAAGGCGTCAGGTCAGTCGATGATGTGTTGATTGTCTTGCCGCTTTCGTGAGCAAGCCCACTCCCACCTGGATCGCATTCCGATTCCTGAATGTTTAAAAGTTGTTTCAAATCTGCGGAACCTTCCCACAAGGTTTTCAGGTTGCCCGTCGGACGTGCGGTCTCTAGCCTGTGTGTGTCGCTGCCAATTCAGCGATCGGGCATGGAAACCCGAAGACACGAGAGAGCAGATACGCCTTTCATAACGTATGCTTGCGCACTTCATTGTGTGCACTCTGTTATGGCGGTTGTGCGCGGGAGACATTCGTGTCTGCCGGGTTGCTCTCTCCCGGATTTCCAGCCTGCGTACAGCTGCCACCCATTTTTCCTGGAAGTCGAATGGGCCAGCTGCAACCATCAATGAGAGAGAATCACCATGAAAAAACCAACCCCCAACCCCCCAGAACCAGACACCAACGCCACATCCCCCTACGCCTCAGTCGACAGCAAAAAACTCCACGAAGCCGCCGACCGCGCCCTGGATTTCTACCTCAATCCCGCCGCCCACATCATGTCCAGCGCCAACGAGCCGGAACCCATGTACCTCGCCAACCCCAAGTACAACACCGAATCCCTGCTGGCCAACGCCAGCGAAACCCTGGGCTCGGCCAGCGAAATGCTCATCAACTTCGCCGCCTCCCTGGAAACCTCACAGCGCAAGACTGCACTGGGCATCGCCCAAGTCGTCATGCTGGGCGAACTGGCAGTCAACCAAGCGCTGGATCACGTCGAGTTGAAGGATGGCTGATTGATCTTTCCCACGCGCAGCAAAGGAATGCAGCCCTTGACGCTCTGCGTCAAATTCGCGAGTTGGAACGCGGAGCGTCCCGAGAGGCATTCCCGCGCAGAGCGTGGGAACGATCAAAAAAACCGTACCTCCACGGGAAGCACGGTTTCTTGTGTTGAGACGAGGAAGCGATCCTAACCGGGGTCGCGTCGAGGGTACTCCTGACGCGCATGCAAGATGCTCACAATCTCAATGTGGTCCGCCACTTGATAAACGACGAGATAGTTCGGGCTTACCACAATCTCTCGAGTGCCGGGAGAGCGACCTTTGCGATACAGGTGGGGATGCCAACAAAGCGCAGATGTAGTTTTTACGACGGACTTGTGAAGTGCAGTCGCCGCTACAAAATTTCGCTCGCCAATGTACTTCAGGATTTTCGAGAGTTCGACCCGAGCCTTGGGTCGCCACTTAATCTGCATCAGCGCTTTTGCGCATTGATTCCATCAAGGCATTCATTTCCTCCATCACTTGCTCATGGGGAATACTCGGACGCGGATCATCGAGAGAGGCCTGTACTTCGGCCCGAAACCAACGGTCATAACTCGCAGCCTGCTCCTCGGGACCAAGATCCGAAACAACAGGGCACAATGGGTCGATCAAGGACGGGTCGATCATAGAACCTCCGGGTTTGGTGCCTCGAAGTCTATTCGTTAACGGTATCGCTGTCGTCGCTGTCTGGATGAATTGCATGTAGGCCAAGCTCCATGAGGATCAAGTTGTCCCGGCAAATCCTAGAGCCTGCGCTTCCGACGGCCAACCGCCAGAACCTGTCAGAAAACTCCCCGGATTTCTAAAAACGTTCCGTTTTCTGTAGGACGTAACTCAAGCGTCAGCGCAAAAAAAACCGCGACCCCCCTCACCAGAGAATCGCGGCCCATCAACACCCAACCCCTACTGCTGCAAAACCGTCGCCTGGTTAGCCGACCCGAACTGCTGAATATTCGCCGTCTGCGTGACCCCGCTCTGATCGACATTGGCAATGTTCCCCGTGCCGCCCTGGGTCACATACGCCACGTTCATCGTATCTGCCTGTTTCACCGTGATCATGTTGTCACTGCCATACAGTTGCGCGGTATACGCCTGATTCCCCGACCCAGACTGATCAAACTCAGCACTGTTCCCCGTGCCATTCGACGAACCCTGCACCAGGTTGCCAGTGCCGCGTTGATCGGAGATCAAAATGTTGTCGCTGCCATTCTGTTCAAAATACAGCTCGTTATACGACTCCGTCTGACTGACCGTGGTCTTGTTGCCCGTCCCGGTCTGCTGCGTGGTCATCACTTGTCCAACGCCATCCTGAGTGAAGCTGGCGATGTTGCCATTGCCCGCTTGAGTAACGGTCGCGCGTTGGTTGCTGCCGAACTGGCCGCCGAGTTGCGGGCCTTTCCAGTTGCTGGCGTAGACCTTGTTGTCGTTGCCCACGGAGGTGGCGCTGAGGGCGTGGCCGTCGCCGCTTTGGTAGGTGAAGTGGACGTTGCCATTACCCACCTGATAGAGCGCCAGGGTCGAGTTGACCGATTCGAACTGGTCGGCGTAGATCGCGTTGGTGTTGCCGACCTGGGTGACGGCGGCGGTGTTGTTTTCGCCGAAGCTTTGGTCGACCACGGTTTCGTTGCTGTCGCCGTATTGGTTGACGGTCGCCTGACTGGCCAGTTGCGCGTCTTGCCAGATTTCGCTGCCGTTGAGGTTGCCGAACTGGTTGATGGTGATGTTGCCGCCGGTGCCGTCGCGCTGGTCGCCGTAGGCGTAGTTGTTTTCGCCGGCCTGGTTGATGCCGATCTGGCCGCCGATGTGGGTGACTTGTTCGGCGGTGCCGTAGTTGGCGGTGCCGAATTGGGTGATCACCGCGCTGTTGCCGCTGCCTTCATAGAGTTGCTCGATGTTGGCTTCGTTGCTGTCGCCGTACTGGAAGGTTTTGCCTTCGCTGCCGTTCTGCGAGTCCTGATAGACGAACGAGAAGTTGCCGGTGCCTTGCTGTTGTTGCAGCGCGCTGTTCGGTGAGCCGAAGCCCAGCGACTGGCTGGCGTGGGCAGTGTTGAAGGCGCCGGCCTGTTGTTGAGTGATGGTGGCGTTGTCTTCGTAAAGTTGTTCGGCGTAGCCGGCGTTGTAGTCGCCGACTGCGTCTTGGGTGATCACGCTGGTGGCGTGGTCTTGCACGGCGGCGGCGTCGTTGCCTTGGCCCAGTTGCGTCTGGGTGGCCGTGCTGAACGGGGCCTGGGTCTGTTTCACGTCCGCGATGTTGGCGGTACCGGCCTGGTTCTGGTTGGACAGGCTGTCGTCGGCCATGGCCTGGGCACTGATCATGACCAGCAGGGCGGCGGTGAGGGGCGTCAGTTTGAACATGATTGAACTCTCCGATGATTTGCAGTGCTTAGCGATATTGCTTGACCGAAACGCTCATGCCGTTGCCCGACTGGGTCACGGCGCTTTGCAGCCCCGCGCCGGCCTGCTCGATGCTGGCGTCGTTGTTGTTGCCGTTTTGCGAAATCTGCGCGCGGTTGTGGCTGCCGTTTTGCGTGATTGAGGCGGCGTTGCCGGAACCGTTCTGGTTGATCAGGGCCATCAGGTCGCTGCCCTGTTGCAGGATGTACGCCTCCTGATTGCTGCCCGACTGCACGATCTGCCCGAGCAGCGACTGACCGTTCTGTTGCAGCAGGGCGACGTTGGCTTGGCCGAGTTGATCGATCAGGGCTTGCTGACCCACGGGTGGGGGCAGTTCGCCGAGGTCGCTGCTGGTCGGGGCCAGGTCGTCGTTGTCCATCAGGTCGTCGGCGCGCACGCCCGCGCTGCTGCACAGCAGAAGCAGGCAAAGCAGGGCGGCGGTCGGCGTGTTCATGGCGAAAATCCTGTCAGGCGTTAACCGATTTGAAGGGCCCCAGCCACCCGAAAGTGGCTGGGGATCTGGCTTACAGCGTGGTCACCGAGACCGTGCGCACGGTGCCCTGAGATGAGCGGATCGTCGCGGTCGGGTTGGCCGATGGCACCACCGTCGTGTTGTTCAGCGTCAGCCGCCAGCGTCCGGTCAACGGCACCGTGGTGGTGCCAAGAGTGACCAGCCCGGTCGGGGTCGTGACCTGCACGGTGATGGTGTTGCCGGTGGTCACTGACGAGGTGCCGGTGAAGTCCCAGTTGAAGCGTCCGCCGGAGCGTGCCTGCACCGTCGATGCGGTCACGGCGAAGGTTTCCGCCGCTGGCCGTGGCGACACTTGCACCGTGACTGTGGCCGGCGTCGACAGGGCACCGAAGTTGTCCCGAGCGATGTAGGTGAAGGTCGTGGTGAACGCCGTGGTGACGGTGGCGGGCGGGGTGTAGGTGATCACCGTGCCGTTGCTGCTGACCGTGCCGCGTCCGGCGGCAGGTTGGGTCAGGCTGTTGACGGCCAACGGCACGTTGCCTTCCGGATCGGTGTCGTTGGCCAGCACGTTGATCGGGATCGCTACGCCCAGAGTGGCGACGCTGTCGGCGACGGCGGTCGGTGCCTGGTTTGGCGCGACGGTGATGGTTACGGTCGCCGGGTTGGCCGAGGCCAGACCTTTGGCGTCCTGCGCCTTGTAGGTGAAGGTCGTGGTCAGTGGCGCGTTCACCACCGCTGGCGGGGTGTAGACCACCGAGGTGCTGCCGTTGAGTGCGACGGTGCCTTGACCGGCCGCCGGTTGAGTCAACGCGGTGATGCCCAGTGGATTATCGCCATCGGGATCGCTGTCGTTGGTCAGCAAGCTGAGGGTGATCGGCACACCAAAACTGGTGCTGCCAGCATCGGCGTTGGCGATTGGCGCCTGGTTCTCACCGGTGTTCGGTGCGGTGCCGACCACCACAACAGGCTCAGTGTCACTACCGCCGGCGGCGGATTTCACCGTCACGGCAGCGGGTGGCTGAGTCAGGTCGGCGACGGTAATGCGCTGCAGAGTGCCGGTCTTCGACAAACGTCCGTAGCCTTGGGCAACCATGTCCGGGATCGCCACTTCATCGCTCGAAGTGGCTTCGATCAGCAGGCTGTGGTTGGCCCAGTTGTAACGTGCGGTCTGCACTTTCACCACGTCGGTGAGCTTGGCCGATACGGCCGTTGGCCGAGTGGTTCCGGTCGGGTTGGTGGCCGTCACGACCACTACCGGAGGGACAGCACCGGTGCCCAATCGATGGCCGAAGAACAGACCGTTGTTGTCGCCCAGCAGATTGGTCTGGCACGGCGTTTGTGGTGGGCCGGGCAGCAACGCAACGGTTTCGCGGAAGCACAGGGTCGAGCTGCTGTCAGCCTTGGCGAACACCTCGGCACGCACACCAGCGGCGGTGCGGCGATAGGTCGCGCGGTCGATGTCGACGTGGGTCTGCTGACGGTTGTCGAGCACTTTGCCGGAAAGGCTGAACACGTTCGACTGGATGGTGCCGGCAGGCCCGGTGATGCGCACGAAGTTGGTGTTGAACGGGCTGCCGGTGACCGCTTCGTTGAGGTTCGGGTCGCCAACAAAAGTTTCGGTGGCGCCGGTGTCCGGGTTCACTTCGGTGTACGGCCCGTTGACGCTGCGCAGGAACGGGCCGATCGCACCACCGACAGCACCGCTGAAATTGCCCGGTGCGCCGATGCCGATGTCGCGAGTGATGTTGATCGCCCGCCGGCCAGGCGCGGTGACGTTGACCGTTTCCACACCATACGGGTGAGTGATGGTGTAGGTGCCGGCAAGCGGTACGTTCACCCGGATGCGAATCCGCGCGAAGCTTTGTTGATCACCGTCGGCCGGATTTTCCGAGGCGAACGCCGCTTCAATCCCGGCGACGTAGGCGTCCATCCCGTAACCGGCGGCGTTGTTGGCGATGGTGGTTTCGGCCAGAAACCAGAACGCTTCCGGTGGCCAGTTATCCGGGAAAATCATCGGCTGAGCATCATCGTAGATACCCGGCTCGGCGAGCAGGATGCACATGTAGGCCGGTGGCACGCTGGCCGCCACTCGCGAGCTGGCGGCGCGCGACTGGCAGAGCTCCATCGACAGCTGGTTTTCGTCCTGATACCACATCGGAAATTTCCCGGTGGCGAAGGTGTAGGGGCCGGGGTCGACGGCGGCGAGTTGCGCATAGGCACTGCCGGTCAGCGAGAGAGCGAGCCCGAGCGCGTTGAGCGCAAAGCGTGGCCACTTGTTCATGATGCCTCCTGATGCGGATCTGGGCATGTGAGCGTTCATTGCACGATGACCACTTCTTCGGTGTCGCTGCCGCCGTTGGACGACGTCACGCGAACCCGGGACGGCGGAATCGGCGAGATCCCGGTGGCCAGGGTTTTCACCGCGCCGTCGCCACCGAGCGCACCGATGGCGGCGCCGCTGCCGGAGGTCGCGGTAAGCAGTGGCGGCGAGGTTTCGTCGCTGGTCGAGGCCACCACGGTGAGTTGGCCGGAGCTCAGGCTGTATTGCGCGCTCTGGATCACCACCAGGTCGGTCAGGGCCATGGGCAGGGTGGTCGGCGTGCTGCTGGCGATGGCCAGGTGGTTGTCGGCGGTCACTTGCAAGGTGGTCGGCAAGGTCGGGTTGACCGCCGATTGCGCATACCAACTGCCGGTGCTGTTGGCTTCGGTCATGTTCAGCACGGGCGTGCTGCTGGTGACGGCCGCTGTACCCGGTGCCGGCGGCGCGAGGACAAACACGTCTTGCTGCGCCACCGGTGCGCTGTCGCCGGCCTTGCGTGAGTAGGTGCTGCGCTGCGCGATCATCGGCGTTGGCCGCACGACGGTCGACAATTTGCCGGAGACGGCAAACGTCGTGGAACGCAGATCCAGACCATTCGGGCCTTCGATGCGCACGAAGTTGGTGTTGAACGGACTGCCCGTCACCGCTTCGGAAAGGTTCGGGTCGCCGACGAATTGCTCGGCGGCACCGGTCAGCGGATTGGTCTCGGTGTACGGGCCGTTGACGCTACGCAGGAACGGGCCGATGTCGCCCTTGAGTGCGCCGTCATAGGTTTTCGGAGTGCCGATGCCGATGTCGCGGGTCATGTTGATCGCACGGCGACCGGGGGTGTCGATGTTGAACACATCGACGCCGTACGGGTGGGTGATGACGTAGGTGCCCGCGGTGGGCACGTCGACGCGAATACGGATTCGCGCGAAGCTGACTTGATCACCTTCCACCGGTTCTTCGGCGGCGAACGCGGCTTCGATGGCACTGACGTAGGTCAGGTCGATCCCGCGTGTGGCGTCGACGAGGGTGGTTTCGCCGGTGAACCAGAACGCTTCGTCGGGAAAGTTGCTCGGGAAGACGATCGGTTGGGTGTCGTCAAACACGCCGGGGGTCGGTAGCAGCGAGCACATGTACGACGGCGCGCCGGGTGCGCTCGGCACTCGCGAGCTGAGTGCTTTCGACAGGCACAGATCGAGGGTGCGACCGTGGGTGTCCTGATACCAATTGGCGAAACCGCCACTGGCCGGTGTGTACGGGCCCGGATCTACAGCAAACAAAGCGGCCTGAGCAATGCCCTGGGCCAAGGCGCTCACGACCAGGACGGTCGCGGTTTTGGACAGTAAAGGGTGCATGAGTTAATCCCTCTATCGAAGTACCTGCCCCTTGGGGATGGGTCAGTTGCAGAGGCCTGTACACCTTCCATGCCAAGGTGCGGTGAATGGGCGGGAGAGGGCCGGGGTAGAGGGATTTCGCAGTTGCGAAGTGCCGAGCGCGACAGGCGGGAAAAGGGCGCAATTCCCCAGAATCGGGGACGATGGGGATGAACATCCATGGCCCGCCAAACACAGAACCCCTGTAGGAGCTGCCGAAGGCTGCGATCTTTTGATCCTGTTTTTAAATTTTTAAATCAAGATCAAAAGATCGCAGCCTTCGGCAGCTCCTACAGGGATTTGCGGTGGGTTTGGCAGGTGTGCATCGGGTCGATATCCCCGTAACCGGGCAAACACCCGACGGTGGGCTATAACCCTAAGAGACGTATCGGGAAGTCGCCGCCATGAACATGCAGTCGAAATCGCTTCCGGTTGAGGAGGGCACGCTACGGTTGGGCTCGCGCAAGCAGCCGTTCAACCTGCTGCGCTGGTTTTCGCTGATCAGCATGGCGGTAATCGCCACCGTGGCCGTGGCGCTCGGCGCGGTGTCGACGCGGTTTGTGATCGAGGAAAGCGTGCAACGTGATGCCTTGCTCACCGCGCAATTCATTCAGGCCATCGCTTCAGCCGAAGTGCGCCACGTCTCGATCCCCAACGTGCGCACCATGGGCGAGTTGCTCGACCCGCGCCAGGACAAGGATTTTCCCGATGTCGATCCACAAGCCCGGGCCGATGCGCGCGGAGAGTTTCTCGATCACATCGAACACTTGCCCGACGTGATCCTCGCCAACATCTATGCGCCGGATCGCCAGGTGATCTGGTCGACCAACCCGGTTCTCGTCGGCACCAGCATCCATGCCGACGAAGACCTTGATCGCGCCTTCAATGAAAAGATTCCGGTGTCGGCCAGCTATCACGACGTCGACAAGGCGCGTGAGGAACAGAAGTTCGTCATTCCGCCGGACTACATCTTTATCGAAAACTACATCCCGCTGTTCGACGCCGACGGCAAGAACGTCACAGCGATGGTCGAGATCTACAAGGAACCCAAAGACCTGATCGCGCGCATGGAGCGCGGGCTGACGTTGATCTGGCTGGCCACTGCGCTCGGCGGCGGGCTGATTTATCTGGGCCTTTACTGGATCGTGCGGCGCGCGGCGATTTTGCTCGCCGTGCAGCAAAAACAACTGATCGCCAATGAAACGTATGTTGCGTTGGGCGAGATGTCGTCCGCCGTGGCGCACAGTCTGCGCAATCCGCTGGCGACCATCCGTTCCAGCGCCGAGCTCGCGTTGGAGTTCGACGCCGGCCCGGCAGAGAAAAACATCAAAGACATCATCGGCCAGGTTGATCGCATGTCGAAGTGGGTGCGCGAATTGCTGCAGTCGTTGCGTCCGCTCAACGATGACCCGGAACCGGTGAACCTCGTGGCGGCGCTGCACGAGAGCCTCGTCGCCTTCGAACAGCAGATCGCCAGGGCAGGCGTAAAAGTAGTGTTTCAGCCGCAGCACACGCCAATGGTACTGAGCCAGCCGGTGCAGCTGACGCAGATCCTCAACAGCCTGCTGGCCAACGCGCTGGAGGCGATGGACAAGGGCGGCACGCTGACCATCAACCTCGAACCAAGCGACGATCGTGGCGTTTGCGTGGTGCTCAGCGACACCGGCAAAGGCATGAACGAAGAACAGCGCACCATGGCCTTCCGGCCGTTTTTCACCACCAAGGCCGGCGGCCTCGGCGTCGGTCTGGTGCTGGTCAAACGCATCATGGAACGCTTCGGCGGCGGCGTAACCCTGCACAGCCGCGAAGGCGAGGGCACCACCGTTCGCCTGGCCTTCCAACTCGTCGAGTAATTCGCTAACCCCTGTAGGAGCTGCCGAAGGCTGCGATCTTTTGATCTTGATCTTAAAAAACAAGATCAAAAGATCGCAGCCTTCGGCAGCTCCTACAGGGATTACGTATGCCCCAAAATTTTTATGAACTTCCCCCATCACTGGGTGTCAAGCCCCGGTCACCGGGGAGTGGGGACACCCGCAGCCCCCGCAAGCCCCTGTAACAACTGGAAATAAATTCTTGGCGCACTAGTTGCAAAACACCATCACCCCTTCCTTGATGAGGCGGCTGGTGATGGACAGAACAACGCGAAACCCAAGCAACACCTTCCTGCTGACGCCGCTGAGCGTCTTCCTGCTGTTGACCCTCGGCACCATGGCCGGCGTTAGAGCGAGCCCGATCGATGACGAGCGCGAGCCCGAAGCGTCCGATCCGTCGGCCTACTACGACGAGCCAGCGGATGAGGCGACGGCGCTCAACGCCATCCTGACCATGCCCGAGGCCAACGAAGATTCTTTCGACTTGCCCGACGGCGTCAAAGGCTCGCGTAACACTCCGCGTGCGGAAAACAGCCTGCCGCCGACCGTGCAGACCAGTTTCAATTACCCCACCAACGGCAAGCCGAGCCCGCTCTATGGCGCGCAGCCGTTCACTCAGCAATTGGTGTTGTTCGAAGAGTTCGGCCCGGAAAAACTCGACCCGACCACTCCCGCCGCGCCGCTGCCATTTCCACCGGCCGCGATCGGCCCGGCCCCCGCGCAGGATCCGAACAACGTCGCCCGCAGTGCGCCACCCGGCACTGCGCTCGACGCGTTCTTGCGCCAACCGGGCCTGACGCCATTCCCCAGCCAGTTCTCCAACATTGTCGACCGCAACCCGTGGCAGGCGCAGATCGAGGTGTTCCTCAACCGCCATATCGGTTCGTCGGCAGAAGGGCGGCCGCCAGGAAAGGGCTGGGCGCACCAGCGCTGGAACGAGTTCTACCCGCAAGTTGCCTACAAAACCGCGCAAACCGGTGCGCGCATCAATGGCGGCCTGCGTGACAGCGTGCAGATGCACCATTACGCCGTGGGCGAATTCGGCCCCGGCGGCCTGTACCACAACGTCGCTGGAGTACCGCTGACGGACGGCACGGCCAAAGGCGTCGACCCGCGCTTTCACCCGAACATGCCGGTGCAGAACCACAACGCGGTGTGGACGTTCGACGGCACGCTGCCGCCGAAACTGTTGATGGTGCGCTACGGTCAGCCGGTGATGATGCGTCACTACAACGGCTTGCCGATTGATCCGGCGGCCAACCGTGGTTTCGGCTTGCACACCATCAGTACCCACGAGCACAACGGTCACGCGCCGGCGGAAAGCGACGGTTACGCCAACGCATTTTTCTTCCCGGGGCAGTTCTACGACTATCGCTGGCCGATCCAGCTCGCCGGTTACGACAGCATCAACACCAAGGCTGAAGACCCGCGCGCAGCGTTCCCCTGCGCACCGGGGGAAACCCTGTGGGTCAACGACCTGGCTCCGGCGAAAAAGACCTGCGACCACGGCACCATCAAGATTCGCGGCGACTGGCGCGAGACCATGAGCACCCACTGGTTCCACGATCACATGCTCGATTTCACCGCGCAGAATGTCTACAAGGGCAACGCGGCGATGATGAATTACTACAGCGCGCTGGATCGCGGCAACGAGTCGGTCAACGACGGCGTCAACCTGCGCCTGCCCAGCGGCAGCGCCTTGCCGTGGGGCAACCGCGACTACGACGTCAACCTGGTGTTCGCCGACAAGGCCTGGGATCAGGAAGGCCAGTTGTGGTTCAACCCGTTCAACACCGACGGCTTCCTCGGCGATCAGGTGCTGGTCAACTGGCAGTGGAAACCGACCCTCGACGTGCGTGCGCGCAGCTACCGTTTCCGCATCCTCAACGGCTCGGTGTCGCGTTACTTCAAACTGGCGCTGGTGCGTGAGATCAAAGGCAGCAGCGGCGAGTTTCAAGGGCCGAAAAACTCCGGTGTGTCGTACAGCCGCGTGCCGTTTCACATGATTGCCAACGACGGCAACATCATGGAGCACAGCGTGCCATTCGACGGCTCGATGGATCTCGATGCCGACGGCGACAAACAGAACCACAACGCGATCTTGCCGACCCAGGGTATTGCCGAGCGCTTCGACATCATCGTCAACTTCGCCAAAAACGGCATCAAACCCGGCGACAAACTGTTCTTCCTCAACTTGCAGGCCCACGACGACGGCAAGGGGCCGAAAGACGTGATTTCGCTGGCCGACGTGCTCTCCGAGAAATACCTCGCGGTAATCAAACAGAGCAGCAAAGGCCCGCAGTGGGACAAGGGTGATCCGGCGGTGGGCAAAGTCTTGCAGCTCAACGTCAAGGCCTACACCGGCCAGGATCTGGCGATGGATCCGGCAGCCTACGAGCCGGCCAAACCGGGCAAGGCTGAAGGGCTGGTGATGATTCCGCTGAAGATTCACCGCGACAACGCTGCCGACAAAGCACTGCTGGCCAACGCCCGTCACCGCACCTTCACCTTCGGCCGTTCCGACGGCACTGATGAAGCGCCGTGGACGGTCAAGACCGATGGCGGGTTCGGCTTCCACATGGATCCAAGGCGCCTCAACGCCTCGACCAAATTGTCCAGCGGCCCGACCGACGCCGGAGTCACCGGATTCGGCACCCTGGAGGTGTGGAACATCAAGGCCGGCGGCAAGGGCTGGAGCCATCCGGTGCACGTGCACTTCGAGGAGGGGATCATCCTCAGTCGCGGCGGCAAGGCACCGCCTGAATGGGAAAAATGGGCGCGCAAAGACGTCTATCGCATCGGTTCGGAAAACGATGGGCTGGACAGCGTCGAGATGGCGATCAACTTCCGCGAGTTTGCCGGGACGTACATGGAGCACTGTCACAACACTCAGCATGAGGACAACTCGATGCTGCTGCGTTGGGACCTTGAGAAGCCCGGGCAACTGCAGTTGATGCCGACGCCTCTGCCAAGCTGGGACGGCGTGCGCTATGTCAACTCCGCCGCGCTGCCAACCTTCCGCAACGGCGATGGCTACGGCCCGCAAGTGACCGTGAAGAAATGAACCGCGAGCGCGCCGTCATGCCAATACAAACTCCGCGTTCCCGCGCGCTGGGCATGCATCTGGTGCTGATGCTGGTGGTCTGTGTGCTCGGCAGCCGCGTGCTGCTGGCACATCAGGCCAGCGTCGGCCAACCGCCCGCGGCCAGCGAATCCGCCACCCCGTGGGGTGGCGACTATTTCCCCAATACCTTGCTGACCGATCAGGACGGTCGGCAGGTGCATTTTTTCGATGACCTGATCAAAGACAAAGTGGTGGTGATCAACTTCATCTTCACCTCGTGCAGCGACTCCTGCCCACTGGAAACCGCGCGCCTGCGCCAGGTGCAGAAACTGCTCGGCGATCGGGTCGGGCAGGACATTTTCTTCTACTCGATCAGCATCGATCCGCTGAGCGATACGCCCGAGGTGCTCAAGGCCTATTCGCAACGCTTCAAGGTCGGCCCCGGCTGGAAGTTTCTCACCGGCGAATTCGAAGACGTCACCGACCTGCGCAAGAAACTCGGGCTGTTCATCGAAGGTGTCGACAACGGCCGCAGCAAGGATCACAACCTCAGCCTGATCGTCGGCAATCAAACCACCGGGCGCTGGATGAAAGCTTCGCCATTCGAAAATCCGTGGATTCTTGCCGATCAACTGGCCAACACCTTGCAGAACTGGAAGCAGCCGAGCATCGAAGAAAGTTACGCCAACGCCCCGGACATTCGCCCGCCGAGCAACGGTGAAGAACTGTTTCGCACCCGCTGCGCCTCGTGCCACAGCCTCGGCCCGCAGGATGGCCAAGGCATTGGCATGCGCAACATCGGGCCCGACCTGATTGGCGTGACCCGCAACCGCGACCCCAAATGGCTGAATCGCTGGATTCGTGAACCGGATCGCCTGCTTGCGGAAAAAGATCCGATCGCGCTGCAACTGTATGAACAATTCGAGCGAATTCCGATGCCCAACCTGCGCCTCGACGAAGCCTCGGCGCAGTCGATCATCGACTTCCTCAGTGACGAAACCGAACGTCAGCAAACGTCTGCCAAAGGCTTGGCCGACGGCGGCTTGACGCCAGTAAAACCGGGCGATAGCGCCGCGACGGTGAGTCAAATGCGCTAGCGGCAAAATAGCATCATTGAACCGTGTGTCGCGGTCATAGCCACCTACACTAAGGGCTGTAACCGCTTCGATACAAACACTCCAGGGCACTCCCATGCAGCGACTGGAAGCACAAAAAACCTCTGCACCGAACGCATCGGTCGCAGGCAAGGGCTGGCGTGAGCAGTTCGATCTGCTGCGCTGGTTCACGCTCGCGAGTTTTTTCATCATTGCTGCCGTGGCGCTGGGGCTCGGTTACATCTCTACGCGCTTCGTGGTCACCGAAAGCGTCGAGCGTGACGCGCTGCTGACCGCGCAATTTGTTCAGGCCATCGGCGAGGCGGAAATGCGCCACGCCGACATCTCGCCGGCGCGAACCATGGGTGAAATGCTCGACCCGCGCCAGGACAACAATTACCCCGACGTCGACCCGGCGTCGCACGTGTCGGCCCGCACCGAATTTCTCGATCACGTCGAGCACTTGCCGGACGTTCTTCTCGCCACCGTTTATGCGCTGGATCGCACGGTGATCTGGTCGACCAACGCCGAGCTGATCGGCGTGCACATCGACGATGACGACGAACTCGACGAGTCGTTCGAGATGAGAGTGCCGGTCTCCTCCAGCTACCACAAAATCGACGAGGAGCGTCCGGAGCAACGTTTGCTGCGCGAGCCGAAATACCTGTTCATCGAAAACTACATCCCGATGTTCAATGCCGATAAAAGCAAAGTCATCGCCATGGTCGAGATCTACAAGGAACCGTCGGATCTGGTCGATCGCATCGACCGTGGTTTCGCCTCAATCTGGGCGGCCACGTGTTTCGGAGGTGCAGCCATTTTTCTCGCCTTGTTCTGGATTGTCCGGCGCGCGGCGAAATTGCTGCAAAGCCAACAACAGCAATTGATCAGCAACGAAACCTTTGTTGCCCTCGGCGAGATGTCTTCGGCGGTGGCGCACAGTTTGCGTAATCCGCTGGCGACGATTCGCTCCAGCGCCGAACTGGCTCAGGAAGTCGCCAGCCCCGGTGCGCAACGCAATATCGGCGACATCATCAGTCAGGTCGACCGCATGTCGCGCTGGGTGCGCGAACTGCTGGTGTCGTTACGGCCGATGAATGACGACGGCGAAGCGGTGGATCTAGTGCTGGCGGTGGAGGACACGTTGGGTGCCTTCGACGCGTTGATCAGGCGTAACGACGTCGAAGTGCGCTTCAGTCCACAAAATTGCCTGCCGGTGGTCAGTCAAAAGGTGCTGCTTACGCAAATCCTCAATAGCCTGTTTGCCAACGCCCTCGAAGCCATGCCCAAGGGCGGTGTGCTCAGCATCGAATTCGAATCGCCGCAGCCACACAGCGTGCGCATGACCCTGAGCGACACCGGCAAGGGCATGAGCGCGTCGCAGCAACAGCTGGTGTTCAAACCGTTTTTCACCACCAAACAGGGCGGCCTCGGGGTTGGCCTGGCGTTGGTCAAAAGAATCATGGAGCGCTTTCAAGGTTCGGTCGTCTTGACCAGCCGCGAGCAGGAAGGAACCCGCGTCAGTCTCAACTTCAAAGTGGCATCGGGAGGGGAATATGGAACACAGCATTCTGCTGGTCGAGGATGACGAACTGTTGGCCGAGAATATTCAGACCTACCTGGAGCGCAAAGACTTCGAGGTGACAGTCTGCCATTCGGCCGAAGACGCGCTGGAGCGACTGGAAAGCTTTATGCCCGACATCGTCCTGACGGATAACTCGCTGCCGGGCATGAGTGGTCACGACCTGATCCAGAAGCTGCGCGTCAGCGCGCCGGATCTCAAAGTGATCATGATGACCGGTTACGGCAACGTCGAAGACGCGGTGGTGGCGATGAAGGAGGGCGCCTTTCATTACGTGACCAAACCGGTCGCGTTGGCAGAACTCAAACTGCTGCTCGACAAGGCCCTGGCCACTGAACGGATGGAGCGCACGCTGTCGTTCTATCAGGAGCGCGAGGCGCAGAAATCCGGGTTACAGGCGCTGATCGGCGACTCGGCGCCGATGCAGTATCTGAAACACACCATCGGCCAGTTGCTCGACGCCGAACGGCGCATGGCCAACACCGATCTGCCACCGGTGCTGGTCGAAGGCGAGACCGGCACCGGTAAAGAACTGGTGGCCCGTGCGCTGCACTTCGACGGCCCGCGTAGCAAAGGCCCGTTCATTGAATTCAACTGCGCGTCGATTCCGTCGAATCTGGTGGAATCTGAACTGTTCGGGCATGAGAAGGGCGCGTTCACCGACGCCAAGGATCGCCGGGTCGGGCTGGTGGAAGCGGCGGATGGCGGCACGCTGTTTCTCGATGAGATTGGCGAGATGGATCTGCTGTTGCAGGCGAAGATTTTGAAATTGCTGGAGGATCGTACGATTCGCCGGGTCGGTTCGGTGAAGGAGCGCAAGGTCAATTTGCGGGTGATCAGCGCGACCAACTGCAACCTTGAGCAGATGGTGCAGCAGGGCAAATTCAGGCGTGATCTGTTTTTCCGGTTGCGGATTATTTCGATCAAAGTGCCGCGTTTGTATGCGCGCGGTGACGATATTCTGCTGCTCGCACGGCATTTTCTCGCCAGCCATGGCAAGCGTTACGGCAAACCGAATCTGCATTTCAGCCAACAGGCTGAGGAGTTATTGCTCAGTTACACCTGGCCGGGCAACGTGCGCGAACTGCGCAACATGCTTGAGCAAACTGTGCTGCTGGCGCCGAGCGATACGATTGCCGCGCATCAACTTAATGTGTGCATGAGCCTGGTTGATGAGCCACCGCTGCATATTCATGAAGCGCCGGTGCATTACGAACCACGGCCGGCGAGCAATACCGAATCGATGAACCTGCCGGAAGTCGAACGCGACATGGTGCGCAAAATGCTCGACAAGACCGACTGGAACGTCACCAAATCCGCGCGCCTGCTTGGCCTGAGCCGCGACATGCTGCGCTACCGCATCGAAAAACTCGGCCTGGCCCGCCCGGATAAACGGCAGTGGTAATCCCTGCACCGATCAATTGTAGGAGCAAGGCTTGCCCGCGAAGGCATCCTGTCAGCCGCCAAATGTGCTGACTGACATGGCGCTTTCGCGGGCAAGCCTTGCTCCTACAACGGTTGGGTGTTCCAGCCGAAGTTTTGGCCAACCCGAATCAATGCTGCTGCCGGCTCAAACACTCCAGCAAACAACCGGGATCCAGCACTTCGTCATTCACATAAATCCCGCGCTCGGCATCGTACGTGCGAATAAACACCCGCACCGTCGCATCCGCCACCGTCGGCAGTTGCGAATCGTAGAACTCATGGTCACCCGGGATCACCACAAAATCCTGCGGCGCCGCCTCTTCATAAGATCGCGGCGGCGTCGCATTCAGTGAATACGGGGCAGGGTGGGCAAAGGGCTGGTTCGGCCCGTAGTACACAAAATTGCTGTCCAGCGCCTGCGCCTGAGCGGCAGCAAGCAGACAACCCATCAACAACAGCCGTTCGAGCATCAGCATGGCGGCACCTGCGAGTGCGGTATTCCCCAAGGCTATTAACTATAGCTGCCCACGCCACTAACGCCCGATCCACATCGGATCCCTGTAGGAGCTGCCGCAGGCTGCGATCTTTTGATCTTTAAAAGCAGGATCAAAAGATCGTCCGAACGCGGCCCGAGCCTGTGGCAGCTCCTACACGGAGTGGCTTACAAGTTTGCAACAATCGGGATTGGCGGGGTGATTTAGACTCGGTTTCGCTCAATTACGAGCATCGTCCGGAGTGCGCCATGGAAGTGCCTAATAACAAAACCGCCATCGAGAGCAATCGACAGGCGTGGAACGATTCCGCCCGCCATCATGAGGATTCGCCTGACTGGCAGGCCTTGCTTGCCGAAGTTGCGCAGGCGGATTTCACTTGTCTTGATGAGACCTTGAGCGGGTTGCTGGAGGTCGATGGTAAGGATGTGATTCAGCTGTGCTGCAACAATGGCCGCGAGAGTCTGTCGCTGTTTGCCCACGGTGCGCGGAGTGTGGTCGGGGTCGATCAGTCGGCGGCGTTTCTTGATCAGGCGCGTGAGCTGAACCGCCGTTCACCACACAACGCCGAGTTCATCGAGACCGATATCCATCATTTGCCGGCGTCCTTGCACAACCGTTTTGACGTGGCGCTGATCACCATTGGCGTGTTCGGCTGGATGCCGGACATTGGCGAGTTTTTCCGTCATGTCGTCTCGACGCTGAAACCGGGCGGCAAACTGGTGATCTACGAAACCCATCCGTTTCTGGAAATGGTTGATCCGGATGCGGAAGATCCGTATCAGCTCGCCAGTTCGTACTTCCGCACCGAGCCGTTTGTGCAGGAGGAGCCGATTGTGTATGTCGGCAAGGTTGAGCAGCAGGCGGCGAAGTCGTATTGGTTTGTGCATACGTTGGGGGCGATTTTCAGCGGCGCCATCGGGGCAGGGCTGAACATTGCGCACTTCAGGGAATACCCGCATTCGAATCGGGAAGAGGTGTATGACCAGTATATGAATCGAGAGGCGCAGATGCCGATGTGCTTTACCCTGGTCGCCACCAAGGCCTGAATGCTTTAGTGAGTCGATCCACATTGGCTATGCGCCATACACAAATCCTGTAGGAGCTGCCGAAGGCTGCGATCTTTTGATCTTCAAAGTCAAAAGATCGCAGCCTTCGGCAGCTCCTACACTGGTATTCGGCGCATAGCAGATCCCTTGTAGGAGTGAGCCTGCTCGCGAAGGCTGCATCAAAGCCACTGCAAATTCCGAAAGAGAATCAAGCCTGCGCCGCCGCACTCACCACCGGCCGCCCCGGCTTACGCAGCGGTTCAAGCCGCGATCCCTCATACCGCGTCTCACGGAAAAACTTCCAGCGTCCGAACAGGCAATACACGTGCATCACGCGCCCCTGCTCGTGATAACCCATGCGAATGTGCAGCTTCAGCGCCGGAATATTGTGCGTCTCACAGACGTCCACCACTTTGTTGCAACCCTGCGCCGCCATCGCTTCCCACAGCGCCACTTGCACGTCCACCGAGAGGCTGCTGCCGAAATACGCGCGGATCATCTCGCCACCAAATTCGAAGAACTCACCCGGCTTCACCGGGAAGGTGCAGCCGTAATAGTGACGATCGTGATAGTCGCGAATGCTGCCCCAGATGAATCCGACGGCATCGCCGGCAGCGTCGAGGTACATGTGCCCGGTGTGACCTTCGGCGGCAAGTTCGGCCATTGTCTCCACGCGGTCACCGAAATGTTTGCTGAAGGCAACGGCATTCTCTGCGGTGATATCGACTTTGCTCAGGCCCTCGTACGGACGCAGCTTGTGCGGCGGCACCGGAGTGACCAGGTCGCGCTCCATCCACAACAGTTCCCAATGGAAAAACACGTAACGTTTCCACAACGTGCCGAAGGTGCGGCCCAAGCCTTTTTGGCGGATGCGTTCTTGTAGTTTTTTGATAAAGCTCATGATGCCCTCCGTGGCCGAAGCCCGGTGTTGTGGATGTCGCTTTTGTGGGTATAGATCACCCTTGGGGGTTCATTTCAAAGTGCCATCTTCGAAAGTATTGCAAGGTATGTAACTCAATCGAGTGCGGCGGTACCGCGTAGAAAATCCTTGTTCAGATCGGCATAGGAAACCCGTGGAACGCCCGTCAAACGCTGCTCTAGCACGCGGCTCAGGGACTCGTCAGGGTTGAGATAAGCATCACCAAAATCGCTGCCAAGTTGCGTCGGGTGGGCGACGATTTCCAGCACGCCGTCGGTCGGCGAAATGTCATTGCGCAGGTCGATCGGCGTGCACACATAGTCAGCCGTCACACCAGCCAGACTCTGCAAGCGCCAATTGAGCAAACCCTTGAACACGCGCTTGGGCAGATTGAGGTTTTGCCCCAGATTGCGCGCCAGTCGAATCGGCACACCTTGATGCGCGGCAAACCGCGCGACGATCTCGCCGATCGGCCAGATGTTGTGCACGTGTTGGTGCGAATCGATATGACTCGGCCGCACGCCGTGATCGACGCAACGCTGCCACTGCGCCTGCAATTCTTCACGCACCGCCTCGCGGTCTTCGCGACTGAGCCACAACCGATGGCGCGGCAGACTCAAGTCGAACACGCCATGGTCGTCGCAGAAGGTACGGCGCTTGAGAATCGCCTGACTCAACGGCCGCCCGTAGGTCAGGTTGAAGTGCAATCCAACCCGGCCTTGCAACGTCGGATACCGGGCCATCGCGCACGCCGCTTCGAACGCCGGCATGTTGGCCATGGCCGTGGCAGAACTGATGACCCCGGCCTGAAAGGCAGCAAAGATCACCGCGTTTTCGTTCGGGCTGAGGCCGAAATCGTCAGCGTTGACTATGACTTGGCGTGGCATGTTCGCCCTCCGTGGTGATCGCGACAGGTTTCAAAACAGGTTTCGCTTGCTCGGCACGCCGCGCCCGCCAGGCTTGTACGCGCGGCTTGAGTCGATGCCACAGGCGCAAGCCCAGGCCGAGGACAAGACCACTCGGCCGCCAGGAATAAAAACTCCAGCGCCAGTGCTCCAGTTGTCCGGTCATGCGTTCGTGCAGTTGATGGCTGGAGTTTTCCAGGCTGACCCGCGAGGCATCGATCCAGTGCCAGTGATCGTCGAGCCCCCAGCGAATCCATTCCTCCAGCAGCACCCGGCCGCTGCCCAGATCGGCGTATTGCGGCAGGAAGGCGAGGTTGTAATCGTAGAGCCGACCTTGTTCCAGCAGGCCGAGGCGATAGCTGATGCAGCGCCCGTTCAACTCCAGCGTGACCACCCGCACCAGGCCTTGGCCGGCGAGGGCGATGAACGCGCGTTCGATCAATTGGCGACTGGGTTCGCTGGCAAAAATACCTACGCCTTCGTCACCTTTCCAGCTCACCGCTTCGACTTCGCTGATGGCCTGCAACAACGGGCCCATGCTCATCGCATCGGGAGTAATTCTGCGCACCTCAGCGCCACACGCGGCAATCCGCTTGCGCGCCCGACGCAGTTTGTAGCGCGGATCACCGGAGACTTCCTGATGATCGGCCTCGCTGATCAGGTGCACCGGCACTCGACAACTCAGCCGTCGTTCACCGGTGGAGCTGTGCGCCATCCATTCGGTGAGCGCACTTTCCTCACCGGCAGGTTCGGACAATTCATTGAGTTGCAGCAGCGCGTGGGGCACACGTTGGCGAATCATATTCAGCGCCTGACGCATGTCCTCAGCGCCCAACAACGACAACAACGCCAAGCGATCCGCCAGCGGATAACCCAAGTGATGCAGCACCCGAAACGGCACGCCGGCAAAGCGTTCGCGACTCGCCACCAGCGGCAGGCACAGACGCAATTCGTCCGCCTCCCAACCCAGCAGGATGTGCAGACGCTCATCCGTACCAAGGGCCTGCTCGGCCGCGCACAACCAACCAAGGTTGTTGAACGGCGTGTGATCCGTCACCCGCAGACGCAGCGCTTCATACGCTGCTTCGGGGAAATCGGCGGCGCACAGTGAAGTGCGCCATTCAAATCGCGTCACCATAGGCTCAGGCCGCCGTTGCTGTTACGGGTGGACGGGACGGTTTGCGCAGTGCGTCCAGACGCGAGCCGCTGTAGCGGGTTTCGCGGTAGAAGCGCCAGCGACTGAACAAGGTGTAAACATTCATGATCCGTCCCTGTTCGGTATAGCCCATGCGCAGGTGCAGCTTGAGCGCCGGGATATTGTGAAATTCGCAGACGTCGACGACCTTGTCGCAACCCTGTGCAGCCATGGCTTTCCACAGCTCCAGTTGCAGATCCACCGACAGCTCGGTGCCCCAATATTTGCGGGTCAACTCGCCGCCAAACTCGAAGAACTCGCCGGGTTTCACCGGGAACAGGCAGCCGTAGTAATGCCGGTCGAAATAGTCCCGCGAACTGCCCCAGATGAACGCCACGGCAGCGCCTTGATCGTCGAGGTGCATGTGCCCGGTGTGGCCTTCGTTGGCCAGTTCAGCCATGGTGCCGACGCGGTCACCGAAGTTGCGGGCGAAGGCGCTGGCGTTGTCTGGCGTGATCTTCACTACCTGCAACGGCGGGTAGGGTTTGAGGTTGTGCGGAGGCACCGGGCTGACCAGATCACGCTCCATCCACAGCAGTTCCTGATGGGAAAAAACGTAGTGTTTCCAGGCTTTTGCCAAAGTGGCGCGCAGGCCTTTTTGTTTGATGTGCTCGCTGAGTTTGCTGACGATGCCCATGGTGTGTGCTCCTGAACCCTGGCACGGCGAACCCTGTGGGGTGAGGCTTTTGTGGTGAGGCTCCTGAGGTAATGGGGTTCTGTGGTGATGAGCTTTTGTGGTGAGGGGATTTATCCCCGATCGGCTGCGTAGCAGTCGTCGCTTCTCTAACCTGAAAAGCTGGGGCCGCTTCGCAGCCCATCGGGGATAAATCCCCTCGCCACAAAAACTGTTCAACACAACTTCCATCACCACAAATTCCCTTCATCAAAAAAAAGCTCCATCACCACAGTTTTCAGGTTCGCCTGGCCTTTCTCATGAATGTTCGGAATTGGCTTCATGACGCGATCCAGCTCAGTGCAAACAGGGTCTGGCCTGGCAGATCAAAGCTGACGCGTCCATCGCGGCAGGTGAACGGTGCGTCGCGGCTGCGGTTGTCGGTGCCGAAGTAGCGCAGGGCGCCGTTGTGCAGCGGGCACTTGGCGCCGCTCAGTTCCATGCGCTGCAGGCGCGTGCCTTTGTTGACGCCGAGCAAGCCGCGCTGATCGTCGCCGGCCATCGCCAGCACATCGACTTCAAACGAATCGTTCTCCAGCCACAACACCTGATGCAGCCAATGCTGGGCGATAAACTGCTGCGCCAGGCCGACCGGTTTCAACTCGAAACGTTGTTCATCCGCCGAAACCCGCAGCATGCCCTTGGGATATTGCGGCTCATCGGCAGCCTGGAACCAGTTGAGCATGCTCAACAAGCCGTCCTGCGAGGCGTTGATCACCACCGACGCCCACCACAGCGAAGCGTAGTGGGTTTCCTGATCGTAGGGGCTGAGGCTGGAGCCGCTGGACATATTGGTCTGATCGAGCAGCAAGGCCTTGCGCGGCTGACCTTTGCTGTCGAGGCCAACCAGGTCGGCGGCGCGGCGCACGCTGTCGCGATAAACGCGCGTGGCGAGCAGGTCGCGGATCATCCATTCGTGCCACGCCAGCGCATCGACCTGATCGCCGGATTCGTTGAGCAAACGCCGCGCCCAATCGATCCCGCGCTTGCCCGCCGCGTTGTCGGCGAACGGCCCGTTGACCAGACGCGAACTGGCCGGCATGGCAATGCGCACGCCGGCCTTGGCATTCGCCGGGTCGCTGCGTACCTGCCGGGCCATGCTGGTGAAGATCGCCTGATACTGCGCGTAGCTCGAATAGTTGAGGTTCGGCTCATCGGCAAACCCAATGTAGTGCGTACCTTTGCCGCCCAGCTCACGCGTCCCGGCCAGCCACGCATCGAGGCCGCTGTTGCTCTGCACATCGGCGCGCAGATCGGCCTGACGCTGACTGCCGGCCAGCAAGGTGATGTCCTGCTTGATGCCGAAACGCTCCTGATACACCTGACGGAACGCGTCTTCGAAATGCGGATTCTTCGCCATCACATCAACAAAGCTGTAATAACTCGCTGCCGTCGGTTTCAGCGCATCCAGCGCCGCGTGACTGGCGGGCGGCGGCATCACGTAGGGCAGGGCGATGCCCAGATCCGGCGTGCGCCCGAGGACTTTGTCGTGCAGGGTCAAACGGGTGTGCCCGGCGTCTTCGCGCAGCGGCTTCAGTTGCTGCGGATTCTGCGCAAACAGGTTGGCCGTGCCATCCAGCCAGAACGCTGCTTTGCCGCTGCCCTGCAAACGCAGGCGCCAGACCTGTTCGCGCTCGCTGACAGGCAGGGCGACCTGATCGAATTGCCAATAGGCGCGATAGGGTTTCAGTGCCAACGTCAGTTGCTGATCATCGCCAAAGCGCTGTGCCTGCAAACCGCTGACGCCGCCATGAAACTTGCCGGCCAGCACCGCGTGCTCCCCCGGCGCGACTTTGAAATACAACTCGTCGCCGTTATGGGTATCAGCGCTGAAATGCACTTTCGCCGGAGCGAACAACGCGACGGTGCGCTCGTCATGTTCGACGCGATAATTGCGGAAGCTGTAGCCGGGAATTTCCAGTCGATAACTCGCCGCGCCGGGCAGCAGCGGCCAGCTCTGACTGCCACGGGTTTCACTGGCCTTGATGAACCGATCACCCTGCAACTTGCCTTGGCCATCGAGCAAATACACATGTTCTTCATTGGCCTCAGCCTGCCACGCCGGTGTCCAGCGCACGGTTACCGTGTCCGGACGATCCGCTTGCAGATACAGGCTGCCGTCGCGAATCTCGCCCCAGCGCATCGACGCCGCAAAGGCGTCCAGCGACAGGCCGAGACCGATCAGCAGGGCCAGGCCTTTCATGCGGTTTTCCGCCGTTGCAGCATCAGCCACATCGGTGTGACGTCGCGCGGCAGGATGATCAGGGTTTGCCAGAACGGCACGCCGCTCAAGCGGCAATAAAGCACCAGCATCGCCACCGTCACCGCCAGATAGGCAATCGACGACGCCGCCGCCGCGCCGACGATGCCGTACGCCGGAATCATCACCAGGTTCAGCGCCAGATTCAGCAGCGCGCCCAAACCCATCAGCATCGACACCGTGCCGGGGCGGTTTTTACCGAGCAAGTCCAGGCGTAAAATGCTTGCGTAGCACAGGCCCAACAGCCCCGGCAGCAAAGCCAGCAGCGCCGGATAGGCCGGTTGATACACCGCACCAAACAGCGTGACGATCAGCCATTCGCCAATCACCGCCATGGTCAGGCACGCGCCGAGCATCACCGTCGCGGTCAGGCGCAGGGCCAGCGGCGTGACCTTGTCCATGCCTTCGTCTTGTTGCAGCAGGCGTTTCATCAGCGGCGTGGTTACCGCTTCCGGGACGATCAGCAGCAGTTCGGCGGCGGCGCTGGCCATTGCGTAATGACCGAGGGCGGTGCTGCCGAGCAGGGCGCCGATAAACAGATAATCCGAGCGCAATATCACTTGCTGAAACAGCAGATCCGGATGACTGCGCGCGCTGTAGCGCAGCAGTTCTTTCTGGCTGGCGCGATCCCATTGCAGCTGTAATGGCTGTGCGCGTTTGAGCCAGACCCAACCGGCCAGCACCACCAGACTGATCCCGGCAAGCCAACTGATCAGCGCGGCTTCGAGGGCGGCACTTTTCCACATCCAGAACAGCGCGAGAAACAGCAGCAGCGGCGCCAGCGATTCGACCAGACGCAAGGCATTGAACGCGACCACGCCACCCGAGGCGTTGTGCAACGTCAGCAAACCGCTTTTCAACACGGTGAGCGGAACCGCCAGCAGCAACAGCCAGGCGAGCAAACCGAGTTGCATCGTCACATCCAGTTCGCTGCCGAATTCCCGTACCAGCGCCACCACCAGCAAGGTCAGCAGCGCCGCCAACAAGCAACCGAACACCAACACCTGACTCAGCAACAAACCCATCGGCCGCTGCTTGGCCGCCTGAAAACCCACCGCCGAATTGAGCCCGCCACTGGTGGCGGCGCTGATCAAGTCGGGCAGGGTGCTGAGCAGCGCAAACAACCCGCGCTCACTCGGGCCGAGAATCCGCGCCAGCAGCACGTTGCGCAGCAAACGCAGGGCGATCATCGCCAGTTTGGTGCCCATGCTCAGCGCCAGATGTTTGAGGTAGGTGCCTCGGCTCATGGCCGCGCCCCGCGAAAAATCCGCCACGACAACAATTCCGGATTGCGCGCGGTGCGCTGACTGACGCCGAAACGCGGCAGGTTCAACGGCTCGCCTTCGCCGCGATAAATGCCGGTGCCGGTGCCGAGCGCGAACGGATAATCGTGATTGGCGATCTGCTCGCGCACGCGTTCATCGTTGTCGCCGTTGGGGTAGCAATACACCGGCAGTGGCCGGTTGCAGCCGTTGTACAAAGCATCGCGGCTGCGGCTGATTTCTTCGTTCAGGCGCTGATCATCAAGGCCGGTGAGGATCGCATGACTGGCGCCGTGCGGGCCAAAACGCACCAGTCCCGAAGCTTCCAGCGCGCGGACTTGATGCCAGTCCAGCGCTTGCGGTTGCGATTCCGTTGGGCATTCGTCGGTGAGTTTTTCCAGCTCTCGTGGGTCAAGCGACTTCAACCCTTGCAGGTAATGCAGCAACGCCAGGCTGCGGCGGTCGACATCGATGTCATCGAGCATCACCGGCAAGGGGTGATGCATCATTTGCAAGCACTCGATCAAATGCATCCGCGCCTTTTCGCCGTGGCTGCCCCACAGGGTTTCGCCGAGGCTTTCCCACCAGAAACGCTGACGGCTGCCAATGAAATCGGTGGAGAGGAAAATGCTCGCCGGTACCTGATGTTTTTGCAGCAGCGGGAAGGCGTTGACCGCGTTGTCGCGCCAGCCATCATCAAAGGTCAGCGCGACGCGTGGGCGCTCGGTGCGCAGCGAGTTGGGCTGAAGGATTTCCATCAGCGGCACACAATCGAAATGCTTGCGCAGCCACACCAGCAAATGCTCGAAGGCCTTGGGCCCGACGCACAGTTCATTGCGGTGCGGCAGGTTGGCGGCGCGGTCGTTGGCCAGCACCCGGTGCAGCATCAAAATCACCCCGGCGCCGTGCAACTGGTTGCGGCCCATCGACGAGTTGAGATAGAGCCAGCCACTGGTGCGTTTTAGCAGTTGTTTGATCGCCATGGCTTCAGTCCTTTTAACGGTTCTGTTCGGGATTCCACTGGGCATACCGCTGACCGCGCAGGAACTGCCACAGGCCGAGACTCATCCCGGCGAGGGTGACCAGCAGAAACGCAGCGAGGCGGAAGGGTTTTGGCAAACGGTGTTGCGAATCCAGCAGCCCGGCAATCGCGATGGTGTAGCCGATCAGTTGCGCGATCAGGGCGAGGCGGTAGAAACCGTGTTCTTGCCACAGCCAGAAGTTGCTCAGCAGCAGCGGCAACAAGAGGATCGGCGCCAGTCGGCGGATCAGTTTGTGGCTGATCAATGCGATCGAGTACAGGCCATATTTCAGCGGATTGAGCAGCTCGCGACGTTGCGCGAGGCTTTGCAAACCGCCGACGGTGACGCGCTGACGGCGCCGGAATTGTTTGTCTGCTTCATCGACACCGTGGTCGATCACTTGCGCTTCCGGCACATAGACGATGCGTTTGTGCGCCACCGGTGCGCAGGTGCTGATAAAGAAATCGTCGTTAACCTCGGCCGGCACGTTCTGGAACAACTCGCGGCGCAGGGCGAGCAGGGCGCCGTCGGCGGAGACCATGCAACCGGTGCGGTTCTCGACCCGGCGCAACCAGCCTTCGTAATGCCGATAGAGACTGTCACCGACGCTCAAGCCGCCGCCGGTGACCGGGATGACCATGTGCCCGGCACAGCCGCCAACCTGCGGATCATTCAACGGTGCGAGCAGGTAGCCGAGGGTTTCGCGGGACCATTGGTTATCGGCGTCGGTGAACACCAGAATGTCGCCAGTGCTCAGGGCTACGCCGGCATTCAGCGTCGCCGCTTTGCCCTGACGCGGCAGGTCGAGGACGGTGATGCGCGGGTCAACGACTTTGTGCGCGCAAGCCACGGTGTCATCGGTCGAACCGTCGCTGGCCAGAATGATTTGCAGGTTTGCTGGCTGATAATCCTGCGCCAGCAACGTGCGTAATTTGTGCTCGATATGCCGTGCTTCGTTGTGCGCCGCAATCACGATGCTGACATTCAGCGGCGGCGCCGGGGTGTGCCGCCAGGCCGGAAACAGCGGCGCGACCAGCGTCAGCAGCAGCGGGTAGCCGACGTAGGCGTAGACCGGCAGCAACAGGCACATCCAGAAAATGAATTCAGCCACGGGCAGGCCTCCTGGCGTTCCAATGACACAGACTCAAAATGAACGCGGCGCCGGCCAGGTGCAGACGCACCCAGTGCAGGCCCCACAATTGCAGGGTCAGGCCGATGTTCCGGTGCCGGGCGCTCTGCCGTACGCTGAGCACCAGTCCCGGTATCAATGTCAGCGCGACCATGACGGCCGCGTGATGTGGAAAGCCGTCGAGCAACGCTGAAATCGCCAGAAAGTCCAGCAACCACACCAGCAACGAAAGCATCGGAAAGCGCAGCAAACGCAGGCTGAAACCGTGGGTGCGCAGCAATTGCAGATGACTGCCCTGACGCCACAACTCCTTGCCCATCCACTCGCGCCAGTTCATTTCATAGCCCCAGTGCAAGGCGACGCTTTTATTGATCGCCAGCAGTCGGGCGCCGTGTTCGCGCAGGCGCAGGGTAAATTCCTTGTCTTCGCCGGTGCGCAGGGTCTCGTTGAAACCGCCGACCTTGTCGAACCAGCGTCTGAGCATCAACAGGTTGCTGCTGGGTAACCAGTCGACGACGTAATGCGCGTGTGTCGTCGGGCGCAAGGTGCGGCGCTGCCAGGCCGTGGCGTACCACGGCGCGGCGGCAGGGGTATGCAGATCCAGGCCGAAAATATCGGCCTGGCCGGTGGCTTCGATGTCGAATAACTGACTCAACCAGTCTTCCGGCATTTCAATGTCGGCATCGATAAACGCCAGCCATTCACCGCTGGCGATGGCGGTGCCGCGATTGCGCAACGCGCCGATCAACAAGCCCGGCAAGACCAACACTGTCGCGCCAAACTGGCGGGCGATGTGCGGGCCTTCATCGGTCGAGCCATTATCGACCACGATCAGTTCGCACTCGATATCAGCCGCGTGCGCGGCTTTTTGCGCCGCGAGCAGCGTGCGGCCAATGTGCTGGGCTTCGTTGAACATCGGAATGACGATGCTGATCCGGCTCATGCTCTGGCCTCCGTTGTCAGCGGTGCTTGCTCGGCTTTCAGACGCAGGACACTGGTCAGCGCGAGCATGATCCACACGTATTTCTGGTTCGGCGCGCTGAGGAACATCAGGAACAGCGTCAGCGACAGAAAACTCACGCCGAGGTGCGTCATCAGATCCGCCTGATACGCATCGCGGCGCAGCATCCACGCCGCCCGCGCGCGAATCAGGTTGTACAGACCGAGGGCAAGCATGCCGACAAACAACAGCCCGGCAGGCACCCCGAGTTCACTGAAAATCTCCAGGTAGGTGTTGTGCGCGCGACGGTACAAGTCGCCGATTTTGCGGTTGGCGGAAAAGGCTTTGGCGTATCCGGTGGTCGCGTAATGCAGCGGGAAGGTGCCGGGGCCGGAGCCGAGCAGCGGGTTCTCGCGGATCATCTGGCTGCCAACGACGATGTACGAAGCGCGGCGGCCGAGGGATTCGTCCTGCGCCTTGGAACCGGCGCTGAGAATACTCAAGGACTGGATGCGCGCCATGTAGCCGGCCGGCATCGCGTAGATCGCCAGCGGAATCACAATGGCCGCGCCGAGCATGGCAAAACCCAAGTGCCGTGGACGAATGTGGGTCAGTTGCGAACGGTAGTGCCAGCAGCCGATCAACAAGCTCAGCGCCAACACCACCAGCCCGGAGCGCGATTCGGTTTTGGTCATGCCGCCCAGCAACAGCAGGCAGCAACCGCCCCAGAACAACCGGTGCAGCAGGTTCGGGCTACGTATCACCAGCAGCAAACCCATCGGCACCGCGAAGGCAATCAGCATGGCGAAAGCGTTGGGGTCTTCGAGCAGGCCCGCCGCGCGGCCCTGATCCTGGAATTTGGCCGAGAACATCGCCATCGCGCAGGTGGTGCTGACGGCAAGGGTGACGAGTCGGGCGAACAGGTCGAGATTAAGGTCGCGACCGATCAACAGGGTAATGACAAACAGAATCAGGCCGACACTGAGTTCACGCAGATGCCCTAGTGACATGCCCAGATCATCGGTGTTGAGCATGCTCAAAAAGTACAGAACCATGAACCAGATCAGGTAGCGCCAGATATTGCTGCGCAGGCGCTCCGAAGGAATTTGATGCAGCGCCAGTTGCAGCATCAGGATCACCGCCAGCCCGGCACCGAGCAATTTACTCCCGGAAAACGAACTGTCCTTGAAGAAACCCTCGAACGGCACCAGTGCAGCGATACCGAGCAGGCCCCAGGTCGGTTTGCGGTACAGCACCGCAAAACCGACCAGGCCGAGCACCACTCCCGGCGCCAGAAACGGATAAGGGCTGGCCAGCAAAGCGATGCAGACCAGACCGAGCAAACTGACGATCGAGAGCGGGAAAATCATGCGCGTGCCTCCCGTGCCGTGCGGATGTACAGCTGCGACCAGCGTTCGGCCAGGGCCTTGAGGTCGTAGCGATCCTGTTGCGTGCGTTTTGCGTTGTCGCGCAGTTGCCGGGCCAGTTTCGGCTCGCTCAGCAAGGTGTCGAGCTGACGGCTGAGGTCGGCGTAATCGGCCGGTGTCGCGAGTAAACCGTTGTGCCGATGTTCGAGCACGTCGGGAATCCCGCCGACAGCGAACGCCACCACCGGCACCCCGGCCTGCATGGCTTCGAGCAAAATCATCGGGGTGCCCTCGGTGCGCGAGCTGATCACCAGCGCATCGAGTTGCTGCCACCACGGTTGCATCGCCGTCTGATAACCCGGCAAACGAATGCGTTGCTGCAATCCGGCGTTGTCGATCCGCGCCTGCAACGCCTCGCGTTCCGGGCCGTCGCCGAGCATCACTGCGTCCAGTTGCGGATGCTGATGACACAGCGGAATCAGCGCGTCGAGAAACAGATCCGGGCCTTTCTCGCTGCTCAACCGGCCAACGTAACCGGCCAGCCAGCGTTGCCGATCGGCATCCGGCACCATCGCCGCAGCGGCCGGCAAACCGTTGGGAATGACTTGCAATTTATCCGCCCGCACGCTGGCCTCACGGTGCAGCGTTGCAATGCTTTCCGCCACGCAGACCACCCGATCCACCGACGCCGTGCGGCACAGTTGCAGACTCAACCAGGTGTAAAACTTCTGCTTGCGGCTGCGCGGTGTGAAACCGTGTTGGGTGATGACCAACGGCAGGCGCAACAGCGTCGCGCCAACCCAACCGAACAACAGCCCTTTGAAATTGTGCGTATTGAGCAACGGTTTTTCCGCGCGACGCTGACGCAAGTGCTGCAGTAATTCCGCTAGTCCGGCACAACCGCGACAGTCGACCCCTGCCTCGCGAAAGCGTGCGATCAGGTCCGCTGGCGCGTCGAGGAACAGCACCTGATGCTGCCCCGGCGTCGCCAGACAATGATCCAGCAACATGCGCTCGGCCCCATAGAAACCGCCGCTGCTGAGCAAATGAATGATCGGCAGCGCGGCATTCGGGGCGGATGCGCTGCTCAATTGCGCACCCAGTGCAGGAAGCTTGGCACGGTCCAGTTCTTGTGCGGATTGCTCGGCAGCACGTTCTGGTCGTTGATCACCAACAGCACCGGAATGCCCAGCTCGTGGCTGATTTGCGCCGGGTGTTTGAAGCGGTGATCGAAGAACTCACGCACGTAGACGAAGGCAATCGCCAACAGCAACCCGGTGAGCATGCCGAATGGAATGATCAGGCCCGGTTTCGGGAACGCCGCTTCGGTCGGTTCGAACGGCGGGCTGAGCACCCGGGCGTTGGACAGGTCGTCGCTGAGCGAACGGGTGGTGCTGCTTTCGGCGAACCGCTGGGCGTAGGTTGAAAACGCGGCGTGCAGCGCATCAATCTCGGTGTCCATCTGCCGTAGCTTGCTCTGAGTCTGCTGCAACTCGTGGATGCGGTTCTTGAACTGGGCGATGCGCGCGGTTTTCTGATCGATCACCTGCTTGACCACCGCCAGATCGTTGGTGCGTTCCTGAATGCGGTTGCTCACCACTTTGAGGAACTGGCTACGGGTGCGGGCGATTTGCTCGCGGGTCAGCAGCATCGGCTCGCTGCCAGGCTGGAACACCGCCAGATCATTCATGTAGCGGCTGACCTGAGTGGTCAGTTGCTCGCCCATCTGTTTGATCTCCCGATCTTCGAACGCCACGTTGTCGACAGTGGTGGTGAAGGTGTAGGGGAAGGTGTAGTCGTTGAGCTTGTTAGTGCTCGCGGCGGCCAGTGCGGTTTTCAGGTATTCGAGCCAGCGCTGGCTCTGCAGCAGGCGATCCTGATACAGGTTCAGCGCCTGCTCTTCGGTGTTGATCGCGTTGAGGCGGAAGGTGATTTCTTCCTTCGGATCCGACGCGCCGACGCTTTCCAGCAAGGCCTGACGGTTACCTTCCAGGCCATCGAGACGCACTTGGTAGAGCTGCTTTTTCGACTCATAAAACGACTGCGGCAAGTCGATCGATTGCAGCGCCTGACGGCTGACCAGATAGTTCTGCAAGAGGGCGGCGACAAACGTCGTGCCCTGATGCGGATCAGGGAAGCTGTAGATGATCGAGATCACGTTTGAGCCCGGCAGCGTCTCGATTTTCAGGCTGTCGATGGCTTGCTGGGTCAGGGCGTCGAGCGCGGTGTCACGCACCGGATCGGTCTCCAGCCCGAGCATGTTGCGCACCGGGTTGATCACGTACTGGCGCAGCGGCGAACTGACGTAGCGCTTGAACGGATCGGCCACCAGTTTGCTGAACATGCCCGGCGAAGGCGTGTATTCGCCCTTGTCGCGCAGTTCGCTGATGGTCTGACGGATCAGCGCCGGCGAACGGAGGATATTGCTCTCGGTTTCCATGTCCGCCAGCGACGGCGGAATGAACGTGGCGTTGTCCACGGTGAGCGACGTGGTGGCGTCACCCTGAGAGAGTTTTTTCGACTGCACGATCACCTGCGCGGTGATATCGAAGCTCTGTTTGAGCAACAGCGGCAGGAGCAGGGCGATCACTGCAAAGATCAGGAAGACCCGTTTCACCAATTGCTTGTTGGCGAAAAAGATCCTGAAGAACTCGTGCAGGTAGTTTTCCTTTGGATTCATGTCGGTCACCTGAGAGTTAGTTGCTGTCACTGTCTTTGTTGTCGACGCGGTAGCCGAAGCTGAACCCGACGCCCTGGAACAGCACCACGTCGGCCAGTTGCCGGGCGAGTTCGCCGGCGCTAGCCAGTTTGGTTTTCGGCACGTAGAGCATGTCGTCCGGTTGCAGGTAGGCGATTTGCGGCGCCTCGCCCGACAGGGCCTTCTCGACGTCGTAACGCACGGCCTGCACCTGATTGCCGTTGCGGCGCATGATCACCACCGAATCAAGGCGTGCCTTGACGTTGGTGCCACGAGCCAGGGTCAGCGCTTCAAGCACCGAGACCGGCCGGCGGATCGGGTAGGAACCCGGTTGGCCGACTTCGCCGAGCACATAGATTTCGTTGCCGGCGGTGGACTTCAGCAGCACGTCCACGGTCATCCGGCCCGGCAGTTGCGCGTACTTCTTGTTGAGGAAGGTTTCCAGTTGATTGACGGTCATGCCTTGCAGCGGCACAGCGCCGATTTCCGGGAAACTCGCGTAGCCGTCAGTGCCGACGGTGATCTCGCGGCTCATGCCGGTGGCCGGGTGATTCAGCGCGCTTTTCAGGTTTTGTTCATTGGTCAGCGGGCTGATGATCTGCACGGTCAACTGATTGCGGTTGGGCTGAAACAGTTGTTTGCGCTGATAGGCACGCTGGATTTCTTCGCGAGCCTGATCACTGGTCAGCCCGGCGATTTTCACCGAAGTGTTGGCGCCCGGCAGTTCGATGCTGCCATCCGGCAGCACCAGTTGATTGCCGTTGAGCTGGCTGGCGGCGGTGAAGTTCAGGCCGATCTGGTCACCCGACTGCACGCGGTAAGCGTCCGAGCCGCTGGTGCTGATATGGAAGATCACGTCGAGCACATCCTGCGGGCGCAGGGTCTGCTCGATCTTCGGCATATCCGTCGCTTGGGCGTTGGCCGGCGCGGCGGTGAGGATATTCACCGGCATGTTTTGCGTTTCAGAATTGCTGGAGCAACCCGCAAGCGGCAGCAACAGCAGGACAAGCATTTTGGCGTTCATGGCGTCATCCTTCGCGGTTGCTTACAGGTTTTTGTAAAGCCATTTGGGCATGTAGTACTTGCGCCGGTTGAACACGCTGCCGACCACTTTCGCGCCAGCCTGCGTCAGCCGTTGCACGGCGGCCTGAGCGACTTCCCAGCGCGTGTCTTCGGCGCGCACCACAAACACCACGCCATCGACCTGAGTGCTGATCACCAGGGTGTCGGCGGCGGAATACACCGCGTCGCCGTCGATCACGACGAAGCGATACTGGCTGCCCAGTTGATCAAGCAACGGGCTCAGACGCTCGGCGGTCAGGTGCTCCATGGTGCGGATCGGCCGGCCATTCGGCAGTACGTGGAACGGCAGGCTTGAGACCTGCACCACGCAGTCCTGCAACAGCGGCGGGTTGTCCGGGTTGAACAGCAAGTCACGCAGGCCGCGCTCTTTGCTCAGGTTCAGCTGCTGCGTCAGATTGCTCGCCGACTGGCTGGCGTCGACCAGCAGCACTTGGCCGCTGCTCATTTGCGCCAACTGGCTGGCCAGCGCCAACGCACTGGTGGTGGTGCCCGCGCCGGGGTTGGCGGCGGTCAGGAACAGGATCCGCAGATCAAGATCCAGCACGGTCGAGGTCAGGTTCGATTCGCTGGGGTTGGCAATGCTCAGGCTTTTGTTGGTTGAACCGTCCATTAGCTTGCTCCGTGGCCGCTGAATACTTTGAAGGGGGTTTTCAACAGAATCTTCAGATCAAGCAAAAGGCTCTGCTCGGCGATGTAGCTGAGGTCCAACTCAACGCGCTGGTCGAAGTCGATGTTGCTGCGCCCGGAGATCTGCCACAGGCCGGTCATTCCGGGATAAATCGCCAGACGGGCGAGGTGACTGTCCTTGTAGCGATAGGCGTTGAACGAGGTCGGACGCGGGCCGACCAGGCGCATGTCGCCGGTCACTACATTGATCAGGTTGGGCAGTTCATCGAGGCTGGTGCGCCGCAGAAAACCGCCGATACCGGTAATGCGTGGATCCTGATCAATCTTGAAGTCGATGGCGTCGGCACCGTGCTTGTTCAGGTGGCGCAGCGACTCTTTCAATTCTTCGGCGTTGGCGACCATGGTGCGGAATTTGTACATGCCGAACTTGCGGCCGCGATAACCGGTGCGTTTCTGCACGAACATCACCGGGCCTTTGCTGGAGTACTTGATGGCCAGCGCCAGCCCGAGCAGCAGCGGCGAAATCAGCAACAAAATCATCAGCGCGCCGAGGCAGGCGACCACGCGATTGGTGCGTGACAACTGCCATGGGCGACCGCCGTCACGGCCAGTGAACCAGCCACGACCCTGACGGTGAATCGCTGCATCGAGGCGCATTCGCTGCTCCGGATCCATGCGTTTATCACGCTGCAGTTGTTGGATCGGTACACCTTTTTCATGTCCAGTCATAAAGTCCTCCGCTGATGTTCAGCCGCGAGCGGCGCGTGGGCGATAGGCAGTCGGGTAGTAATCGCGAAACCATGCGATGAAGCGTCCAAGTCCTTCGTCCAGCTCTATGCGTGGCTGGAACCCGGTGGCCTGGGCCAGATCGCTGGCGTCGGCACAGGTGTTGAGCACGTCGCCCGGTTGCAGCGGCAACAGCTCGACAATGGCTTTCTGGCCGAGGTGTTTTTCCATCAGCGCCAGATAGGTTTTCAGCTCGACCGGGTGTTGCCCGCCGATGTTGAACAACCGCCACGGCGCCATGCTGCTGGCCGGGTCAGGCTGCTCGCGATCCCACTGCGGTTGCGCTTGTGGTGGGCGATCGGTGAGGCGGGCAATGCTTTCGATGATGTCGTCGATGTAGGTGAAGTCGCGTTGATGCTCGCCGTAATTGAACAGCTTCAACGGCTCGCCTTCGCTGATCGCCCGGGCGAATTGGATTGGCGACATGTCTGGGCGACCCCAAGGGCCGTACACGGTGAAAAAGCGCAGGCCGGTGCAAGGAATGCCAAACAGGTGGCTGTAGCTGTGCGCCATCAGTTCATTGGCTTTTTTCGTCGCGGCGTACAGCGACAGCGGATGATTGACGCCGTCCTTCACGGAATAGGGCGTGCGCTGGTTGGCGCCGTACACCGAACTCGACGAGGCGTAGATCAAATGCTCGACCGGGTGATGCCGGCAGCTCTCCAGAATGTTGAGGAAACCATTGAGGTTGCTGTCGAGATAGGCCCGTGGATTTTCCAGCGAATAACGCACTCCGGCCTGCGCCGCGAGGTGAATCACCACTTGCGGGCGTTCACGGACAAACAGCGCGTCGACGGCTGCGGCATCGGCCAGATCAACCGTCGCGAGCTGGAAATCGCCGACCTGTTCACGCACCCATTGCACGCGGTCGTGCTTGAGTTGCGGGTCGTAGTAGCTGTTGAAATTATCCAGGCCGACCACCGAGTGGCCGTCGCGCATCAGCCGCAACACGCAATGAGCGCCAATGAAACCGGCCGCACCGGTGACCAGAATCTTCATGGCCGTGGTCCTTCGGGCGCGATATGGCGCAGGCCGATGCCGCTGTAATGCAGGCCGGCGGCGGCGACGTGTTCCGGGTTGTAGAGGTTGCGGCCATCGATGATGACTTTCGAGCGCAGCTTTTCGGCGAGCAATTCGAAATCGACCACGCGGAAGTTTTTCCACTCGGTGCAGATCACCAATGCATCGGCGTCTTCAAGGGTGTCGTCGCGGGTGGCGCACAGGTGCAGATCGTTGCGGTAGCCGTAGAGGCGCCGGCATTCGGACATCGCTTCCGGGTCGTAGGCCTGCACGCTGGCGCCTTCGGCCCACAGTGCATCCATCAGATAACGGCTCGGGGCTTCGCGCATGTCATCGGTATTCGGTTTGAACGCCAGGCCCCAGATCGCAATGGACTTGCCGGCCAGCCCTTGCGGGAACTGTGCTTTGAGTTTGCTGAACAGGATGTGCCGCTGCAGGTCGTTGACGTCGGTGACGCTGCGCAGCAATTTCAGCGGCATGCCGTTGTGTTCGGCGGTGTGCAGCAGGGCGCGCAGATCCTTGGGAAAGCACGAACCACCGAAGCCGCAGCCCGGATAGATAAAGTGGTAACCGATGCGTGGGTCGGAGCCGATGCCTTTGCGCACGGCTTCGATATCGGCGCCGAGCAGTTCGGTGAGGTTGGCCAGCTCGTTCATGAAGCTGATACGCGTGGCGAGCATCGCGTTGGCGGCGTACTTGGTCAGCTCGGCGCTGCGGTTGTCCATGAACATCAATTTTTCGTGGTTGCGGCAGAACGGCGCGTACAACTCGCTCATCTGCTCGCGGGCCGCTTCGTCGCGGGTACCGACGATGATCCGGTCAGGGCGCATGCAGTCGGCGAGGGCGCTGCCTTCCTTAAGGAACTCAGGGTTGGAGACCACGCGCACGTTCAAAGCGGTTTTGTCGCGTCGCTGCAGTTCACTGTTGGCTGCGGCGAGCACCTGATCCGCCGTGCCGACCGGCACCGTTGATTTGATGATCAGCGTACGATCGGCCTCCATGTGCGAGGCGATCTGGCGAGCGACATTGAGCACGTGGCTCAGGTCAGCAGAGCCATCCTCATCGGCCGGCGTGCCCACGGCGATGAAGATCAGCTCAGCATGTTCAACCGCATCACTGGCCTGGGTGCTGAACAATAAGCGCCCGGCTTTGATGTTTTCTTCCAGGGTGCTGGATAAACCCGGTTCACTAATCGGAGGAACTGCTTGTTGCAGTTGCTTGATTTTATTCGGATCAATATCCACGCATAAAACGCGGTGTCCAACATCGGCAAGTGCTGCTGCTTGTATCAGGCCAACATAGCCCGTACCAAATACGCTCACGTCCATATTGGCGTGCCTCGTAAGACGGTGGAAAGAGTTCGAAATGAGACTGTCAAAAGGGGTATAGCGCAGGGTGAGAAAAGCGTGTCAGCAAAATGACATGTTGCACCTGTATAACAGGCCCATTTTTGGGGGCGAATGGCCATCAAGTGCTTGCTATTGCTGGATTTGTCCCGTTCTTGACGCTTTTTTCACAATTCCATTAATGCGATAAACGGTCGCAGGCCGCGAAATTAGAGGCTTGCAGCAACTGGAGTGTGTCAGATTTGAGTCAACGTTTTTTTGACGCTTTAGGGAAAAGTCAGCCATTTCTTGCGCTTTGATGGCCGGGTGCTAGTGTCAGTTTTTGACCGACAAAACCTTGACCCTTTGCCGTTTCGCGTGACCGGAAAAGCCATGTTTCGATACCTGAAAGAACTGCTTTTAATTATTTATCTGCTGCTTTATTCCGAATATTACATTGAGCGGTTAAATGCTATCGGCCTCGGTTTTCCTGTACTTCTTTTTGGCGCGATGTTTTTGGCGCTTACTTTAGCGTTATATCTAACGGCCTATATACGCCAGACACTCATACGACATCTATTCGCATTGGCAATGTTTGCCTCGGCGGTGTTTTTTGATGTCTATACCCGCGTTACCGCGGATTACCTGAACTACAGCAGCTTCGTCTCGCTGGTCTATTCCGGTGGCTTCATTCAGGAGGCGGCGTATCAGTACCGCGACGCGATCCTGCGCGGGGTGCTCAGTGGGCTGTTGTTACTGTTCGGCATCGGCCTGAAACCTCGGCATGCGCTGGTGGTGCCGAACGCCTTGCGCGTGGCCGCGCCGATTTGTGGGGTTTTGCTGCTCAGCGCCGTGCTGTTTTTACGCGCGGGCGAGGGCGCCCGTGGCTTGCCGATCATGTACACGCCGCTGGCCTATCTGAACCTGTTTGCCTATGAGGCGCTGCACAACACCGTCGGCCCGCGTGAACCAGTGACGCTGGCGCGCGCCTCGCAACCGGTCGGCCATGACATCGTGCTGATCATCGACGAAAGCATCTCCGGCAATTACCTCGACATCAACGCGCCTTTTGGCGTGCACAGCAACCTCAAGCAGGCGCACGCTGGCGTCGATATTTTCAATTACGGCTATGCAGCCTCCATCGCCAATTGCAGCGCCGACACCAACGTCACCCTGCGCTACGGCGGCACCCGCGCTGATTACATGCGCATCAACAGCACGCTGCCGTCGATCTGGCAGTACGCGAAAAAGGCCGGGCTGCGCACGGTGTACATCGATGCCCAGCGCACCAGCGGCAATCTGCAGAACCTGATGACCGACACCGAGAAAAAGGACATCGACGAATTTGTGCAATTCGACAAAACCAGCGTGCGCGACCGCGACATGGCGGCGGCGGCGAAGCTGATCGAGCTGCTTAACGACGACAAAGCGGAGCTGGTGGTGATCAACAAGGTCGGCGCGCATTTTCCGGTGCACGACAAATACCCCGATGCGTTCATGGCGTACCGCCCGACGTTGCCGCGCGGTCAGTTCACCGAGGTGGCGGACACTGGTGAGCGCACCGGTTTCAATGGCCAGCCCGATGATTGGGTGCTGTACCGCAATGCCTACAAGAACACCGTGCTGTGGAACGTCGGCGAGTTTTTTGCGCGGGTGTTTGCGCAGGCCAATCTGAACAATGCGTTGCTGATTTATACGTCTGATCATGGCCAGGATTTGCATGAACGCGGTAATCCGGGGCTCAACACCCATTGCGGTGGCGATCCGGTGGTGGAGGAGGGGCTGGTGCCGCTGGTGGTGATACAGGGCAGCGATCTGAAAACGCTGGATTGGTCGGCGCAGTTGGCGGTGAACAAGGATCGCTCCAGCCACTACAACATTTTCCCGACGCTGCTGCAGTTGATGGGCTATGACCTGGCAGGGGTTGAGGCGGTGTATGGCAAGCCGCTGAGCGTGGCGACGGGCGATGAGTTCACGTTTAACTACCGGTTTAATGCGCGGCTGGGGGCGAAGCCGGAGTGGAAGCATATTGATTTGGGCAGCATTGTCACGCCGACGCAGGCGCCGGCGAGTGTGGCGGTGGAGCAGCCCTCACGGTAAGGCTTCTGAGGTCGGCAGCCTTGAAAGATCGCAGCCTTCGGCAGCTCCTACAGGAGAGCGCATTTCCATGTAGGAGCTGCCGAAGGCTGCGATCTTTTGATTTGGCTTTTCAATTTTGCCAGCGAGCCCGATAAACCCCCGGCGCACACCCCAACCATCTCAAACACGCACGGTTAAAACTCTGCACATCGCTATACCCCAACCGATCCGACACCTCGACCAGCTCCAGCTCTCCGGCCTGCAATAAATCCTCAGCCCGATACCGCCGATACTCATCCAGCAATTCGGAAAAACTCCAGCCCAACGCCTTCAAGCGTCGCGCCGCCGTGCGCTCGATCAAATGCTGCGCCGCACAAAACTGCTTCCAGTCCGCCGCTGCGAGATCCTCGATCAGGTAATCGCTGAGCTGCTCCAGCAAGGTCGATTCGCTGTTACGCCGCGTTTGCTCCAGCAACTCCACCAGCGTCTGTTCCAGCCCCTGATTGCCCGGCGTCAGCGCCGCGACAAACAGCTGTGGATCCAGCCGAATCGCCAGATAAGCCTGCTCACCCAGCACCGGCGCCCGAAAGGCGCGCTCATGTTCCTCGCTACTCGCCGAAAGCAGCGTCACGCCCACAACAGGATCACGCCCCAAACCGCTGGCGAGCAATTTACGCCGCAACATGCTGCACAGGCTGACCAGAATGTAATCGGCAATCGGCGCCGCCGCGCGCAGGCTGCCGGTTTCGACCAGACGTAATTCCACGCGGTCATCCTCACGCACGATCTGCGCGTGGAAATGGCCGTTGAAGAAAGGGAAGAAGCGCACGAAATAAGCGCAGGCACTTTCCAGCGACACCGCGACATCGAACAGATAGGTCAGGCCATTGGTGGCCGTCGAGACAAAGCGCCGTCCCGCCGCCAGACCGATCAGCGGGTCGCCGGTCTGCTCCAGTGCGAACGCCCAGAAGCGCCGCGACAGCACCAGCGGAATGCGCATGAACGGCGTGCGCAAATCGAACAGGCTGCGATGAAATTGCGCTTCGATGGCGTCCTGCGGGATGCCGCGCGCAAGCAGTTCTTCGATGGCCGGCAGCAGGGTCGGCGCGTAAAAGGCGTTGGCGGGCGGCTGATTGATTTTTGTCATGTAGGGCTCACCGCTTGATTCGGGACACTGGTTAGGCTGGCCGACGTTAAGCGATTTGCCGGAGCAAGACCATGCTTGATTTACGCCAGCTCGACCTCAACCTGTTGCTCGCCTTCGACGCGATCTACCAACAGCGCAGCGTCACCCGCGCCGCCGATGTGATGAGCCTGTCGCAACCGGCGATGAGCAATGCGCTGCGGCGCCTGCGTGAATTGTGCGGCGATCCGCTGTTTATCAAGAGTCGCTTGGGCGTGACGCCGACGCTGGTTGCGCATCGGCTGGCGGACTATGTGCGTGCGGCGCTGGAGTCGTTGCGTGATGGGTTGCGGATGATCCCGGCGGCGCGGCAGACCAATCCGTTGCTGCGCATCAGTTGCCTGGATTGCCTGCAACCGGTGCTGCTGGATGCGCTGCTTGAAGCGCCGCATGCCGATTGGCAAGTGCGCTATTTCCAGCCGCGCCGGCGTGATGCGTTGCAGGAACTGGCCAGTGGCAAGCTGGATATTCTGATCGACATTGATCAGCCGTTGGCCGGGTTGAGCGGCTTGCATAAACGCACGTTGGCGGCGGATCACTATGTGTTTGCTTACGGTGCGGCGTTGAAAGAGCCGCCGCGCACTTTGCAGGCATATTTGCAGCAGCCGCAGATTCAGGTCTCGAGTCGTAGGGACGGCTTGAGTCCGGTGGATTTGCAACTGGGGCTTAAAGGACTGCGCCGTACGATCGCGGTGACCACACAAAGTACCCTGGCGGCGAAGCTGATTACTGATCGTCAGCCGTTTGGCTTGAGTTTGCCAAGTCGGGTCGCCAGCGCATTGGGTTTGCAGCAAGCGCCGCTGCCGCTGGAGGATGCGGTGGAGCTGAAACTGGCGCTGTACATCGAAGCGCGATACCGCTTCGAGCGCAGTCGCGAAGAGGCCATGCATTGTTTACTGAATGCCCTCGGCGAGACCCAGCAAATCCCCGCGAAAACCCAGCACTTGTGGGAACGTGCGGGCTCGCGGTAGTGAGCCAGCCTCCAGTTTTCTTAATGCAAGAATGCGATCAACTGTGGGAGCGAGCCTGCTCGCGAAAGCGGTATCTCAGGCACCGCGAGGTTGAATGTGCCGGCCTCTTCGCGAGCAGGCTCGCTCCCACATTCTCCTGCCTGAATGCGATCAACTGTAGGAGCTGCCGAAGGCTGCGATCTTTTGATCTTGATCTTGAAAAACAGATCAAAAGATCGCAGCCTTCGGCAGCTCCTACAGGTGCGACGAACAGGAGATCGACGTTGAATTAGTGGTTGGCGGCGAGCAGGCGTTGGTCGACGCTGAGGATCGCGTCAACCATCGCCCGCGCCGCCGGGGTCATGGAGTAGCCGACGCGGCTGACGATGCCGTAACCCAATTGCAGCGCCGGGTCGTTGCGCGGCACATCGGTGAAATCGAGCAGATGAATCAGCCCTTGATCAACCTGTTCGCGCAGTGCCTCAAGCGTCGCCAGACCAATCGCATCAGAGCGCAACACCACCCGTTGAATCGCATCAAACTGCGCACATTCCACGCTCGGATTGAAATCCGGTTCACCCAAAATATCCGCGAGGATCTTGCGAATCATCGGCGGAATCCGCGTGCCCACCACTGGATAATCCAGCAGCGCGCGCAATTTCAAACCCTTCTGCCCGGCCAGTGGATGCCCGGCTCGGCAGAAAAAGCGTCCCGGTCGCGTGCGCAGCAATTGCACGTGATACTGCGGGTCGCCGACAAAATACCGCGCGTCCGCCACCAGAAATTCGATCTGCTGCTCACGCAACCACAGCGACAATTGCTGCCAGTCACCCTGATGAAAACGCGTGCGAATCGCCGGGTGTGCCTGAATGAATTCCGCCAGCGCTTCCGGCACCAGCACCTGCGCCGGATACGGCCCGCAACCGAATTGCAGTTCGCCGCCGGTGAGGCCGTTGTACTGGGTCAATTCGTTGTGCAACGCCTGACTGCCGGCAAGCAAACGCCGCGCATGCTGCAGCACCAGTTCACCCTGGCCAGTGAGGCGAAACTCGCGGCTGCTGCGCTCGACCAGTTCGCAGTCCAGGTCACGCTCCAGCGTCTGAATGCTACGGCTGAACGCCGGTTGGCTGAGGTTGATCGCTTCCGCCGCGCGGCCAAAATTGCGGTAGTCGGCGAGGGCCACGAGGTGGCGAAGCTGGCGTAAATCCATCATGCGTCTCCTGCATTCTGCGGATACTTTTAATGCATTGGATCGATAGCACGTTGGCTGGCATAAGTACACGCCTGTCCCTCGGTAATCGTCGCCATGTCGCATCCCATGTTCGCTTCCAGCGCCTTCACCCGCACCATTCTCGGCCACGCCGAACAGTCTGGCCTGTGCCCGCAAACCCTGCTGGCACGGGCCGGAATCTGCGCATCGGCTCTCGACGGTCACGACCAGCAAATTCCTGCGCACGCGGTCGAGAAACTATGGCTTGAATGCGAGCAGGCCGGGGCCGCGCCGACGTTCGGTTGTGAATTGGTCAACGGTCTGGCGACCACATGTCTGCAAGGCCTGAACATTCTGCTCGACTCGGCGCCGACGTTACGCGCCAGCCTCGATTGCTTTGTGGCGTTTGCGCCGCGCGTGACCAATTACGTCGCGGTCGAGTTGCAGACGTCGGGCGATGACGCGCATTTGCACCTGCGTCCGGTGCAGGGCCAGGCCCATCACTTTGGCCTCGATGCAGCAACGATTACCTTGGTGCGCAACATCGCCCGGCGATTGGGCAAGACGCCCGATGCAGTGTTCGTCAGCGTCACCTTATGCCCCGCACAAGCCGCCGGACACTGGTTGCGCAACAACGGTATTCGTGTTGAACAAGGCGCTCATCCGCGTCTGACCTTGAAGCGCTCAACCCTCGAAGAACCACTGCTCGGTGCCAATCCGTTTCTGCACCAGAGCATGCTTCGCCATTGGCAAACCGAGTCCTCCGCGCCGAGTCGCAACGACAGCCTGGAGCTGGCGCGGCACTGGCTGACCGCTGGCGATCAACCGATCGAACGCATCGCCGAACGCCTCGGTTATCGTCAGCCGAGCAACTTTATTCGCGCCTTCCGCAAACAGTTCGGCATCACGCCGAAGCAGTTCCGCCTCAACCCGCTGTAAGCACGCCGATGATTGGTTTTTGTCAGCCATCGCTTGTGTGTCAGTGCTGAGGGTTGGGCACCGTGTCAGTGCTGAGCAAACCTGACCGGAGCCCAATAATGATAAGAAAAAGCTCGGTTACGCCCCAAGTCCGTCCGCGACTTGCCCGGCGTGGCCACCCCCGTGCGCAACCCTTGACCCTGGCGATTCTCGCCGCACTGTCGAGCCCCGGCTACGCCACCAGTTTCGACCTCAACGAAGACTGGAGCCTGTCGACCAAAACCACCCTGACCCTGGGCAGCAGTTGGTCGACGCAGAACCCCGACAAAAGCCTGATGACCCGTGCCAACGCCCTGCAAGCCCAAGGCGTGCGCGCCAACGGCACCAGCGTCAGCGCCGATGACAACCGGCTGAACTTCGAGAAGGGCGACCCGATCTCGCAGAACTTCAAAGGCCTGACCGATTTCAGTCTCGATGGCCAAGGGCAGGGCGCGTTCATTCGTTTCAAATACTGGTACGACCACGCCTACGAAACCCGCAATGGCCGCTTCAAGGATTTCGACGATTCGGGTTGGGATGACCTGAGCAAGTTTCAGGGTTTCAAAACCCTCGACGCTTACGTCTGGAAGGACTTCCAGATCGCCGATCACCCGCTGAACGTCAAGGTCGGCAACCAGGTGTTGTCGTGGGGCGAATCGCTGCTGATCCAGAACGGCATCAACGTGATCAACCCCTTGGACATTTCCGCCTTCAACCGGCCCGGGGTGGAAATCAAAGAAGGCCAGTTGCCGGTGGAGATGGTCTCGTTCAGCTTTGGCCTGTCCGACACCCTCAACCTCGAAGGCTTTTATCAGTACAACTGGCGCGAAAGCGCACTCGACGGTTGCGGGACTTTTTTCGCTTCCAGCGATGCGATTCAGAAGGGTTGCGGGCCGCTGTACCTGAGCCAGGTGCAGACCGATCAGCAGATGCAAGCCGCCGGTTTATACGCCTATTCGCGCGGCAACGAGTCGCCGTCGGACAACGGCCAGTTCGGCTTCGCGTTGCGCAACATGATCCCGGCGCTGAACGATGCCGAAGCGGCGATCTACTACATCAACTATCACTCGCGGCTGCCGTATTTCACCCTCGATGCGCGCAACACCTCGCTGCCCGGCACCTTTCCTGGCGGCATTCAGGCGCCGAGTTATGCCGCAGCGTTTCCGGAAAATATTCACCTGTACGGCATCAGCCTCAACGGTGTTGAGCCGATCAGCGGCATCTCGCTCGCGGGCGAGTTGAGCTATCGGCCAAACATGCCGCTGGCGATCAATGCGCCGGACATCAACGTCGCGGTGATCTCCGGGCCGGGCGGCAATTCGTGGGTCGATCTGCCGCCGGGTTTCAACACCAATGCCGGCAGCCGTTACGACGGCTGGGTGCGCAAAGGCGTGTGGCAGATGACCGGTTCGGCGACGCAGGCTTTTGACAACATCCTCGGCGCCACGCGTTTGAGTCTGTTCGGCGAGGCCGGCGTTGTGCACATCGACGACCTCGGCGACGAACGTCTGGGCCGCAACGCCGCGTTCGGTCGCAGCGCCCCGCGCAATGGCTCAGCGTGCAACACCGTGGCGTCGGGCGTGACCAATCAGTACTGCACCGACAAAGGTTTCGCCACCGAGTGGTCGTGGGGTTATCGCCTGCGCGCGAGCCTTGAATACAGCGACGTGTTGCCGGGGATCAACCTGATTCCGGCAGTCAACTGGCGCCATGACGTCTCCGGCTATTCCTACGATCCGCAAGGGCCGTTTCAGGAAGGCCAGCAAGCCCTCGGCCTCAGCCTGACCGGCGTCTACATGAACGATTACAGCGTTGAACTGGCTTACAACACGTTCTTCGGTTCCAACGATTACAGCACCCTCGATGACCGCGATTTTGCCTCGGTCAGCTTCAAGGCCGACTTCTAAGGAGATCCCTCATGCGACTGCAATTGTGTGTACTGGCGCTGGCCTGCAGCGTCGGACTGGCGCAAGCCAAAGGTAACGATCCGGCACCGCTGGGTAAAACCCTGACGCCGATGGGCTCGGAAATGGCCGCGAATGCCGACGGCAGTATTCCGGCGTGGAGCGGTGGCTTGGCGAGCAACGCCGGTACCGTCGACAGCAAGGGCAGTTACAGCGATCCGTATGCGGCGGAAAAACCGTTGTTCACCGTCACTGCGCAGAATCTGGCGCAGTATCAGAAGTTTCTCAGCCCCGGGCAGATCGCGTTGTTCAAGCGCTACCCGGACAGCTACAAAATGAACATCTACCCGACTCATCGCAGCGCCAATCTGCCTAAAGATGTGCTGGAACAAAGTCGCGGCAACGTCGCGAAAACCAGCATGGCTGACGGCGGCAACGGCTTGCACGACTATGCGCGCGGCATTCCATTCCCGCTGCCGACCGAAGGTCTGGAAGTGATGTGGAACCACATGACCCGCTATCGCGGCGGCAGTTACGAGCGCATCAGCAGCTCGGCATTGGTGCGCGAAAACGGCGCGACCAGTTATGTGCGCAACCAGTCGCTGATCAACTTTGCCGATACGGTTTCCGGGCTGGAACCGGGCGCCAACACGCTGTTCCTGTTCAAGAGCCGCGTGCTCGAACCGGCACGTTTGTCCGGTGAAGCGGTGCTGGTGCACGAACCGATCGACCAGGTCGCCGAGCCGCGTTCGGCCTGGCAATACCTGCCGGGGCAACGCCGGGTGCGTCGCGCGCCGATGATCGCTTACGACAACAGCGCGCGCTACAGCAACGGCCTGATCACCGCCGACAACATCGACGGCTACAACGGCGCGCCCGATCGTTTCGACTGGAAACTGATTGGCAAACAGGAGCTGTTCATCCCTTACAACAGCTACAAGATCGGCAGCCACGCGCTCAAATACGACGAGGTGATCAAGCCCAATCACATCAATCAGGATCTGGCGCGCTACGAGAAACACCGGGTGTGGGTGGTGGAAGCCACGCTCAAGCCAAACGCCCGGCACATCTACGCCAAACGCCGGTTTTATGTGGACGAAGACAGTTGGCAGATTGCCCAGTCCGATCAATACGACAGCCGTGGCGAGCTGTGGCGCAGCGGTGAATTGCACGCGATTCAGCAGTACGACCATGGCTTCACCTACAACGTGCTGGAGACGTCCTACGACCTGATTGCCGGGCGTTATTACGCTGGCGGCCTGGCCAACGAAGAGACCCAGCCAATGCGCGTCGGGTTCGCGGCGAAGACCGACGACTACACCCCGTCGGATCTGCGGCGTTGGGCTAAATAACCTCTCACCATCACACAACCCTTGTAGGAGCTGAGCTTGCTCGCGAAAGCGGTGTGTCAGGCAACATTGATGTCGGATGTACCGGCCTCTTCGCGGGCAAGCCTTGCTCCTACAGGGGATTTGTTTTCTGTCTGGAGATTGTTTATGCGTCACTGGATTTGTGCTCTAGCGGTCGGCGCCAGCCTCGGCATCGTTCACGCCGCTGACCTTGATGTGAGCCAGGCCAAAGCCCTCGCACAAGAGGCTTACGTCTTCGCCTACGCCACCGTCGAACACGACAAAGTACTCACCGCGATCAATGCCAAACTGCCGTTCAATCGCCTCTACAGCGAACCGCGTTTGCTCGGCCCGCAAGACAACAAAGTCGTCTCGCCGAACAACGACACCTTCTATTCCCGCGCCTTGCTCGACCTGCGCGCCGAGCCGATGGTCCTGCAAGTGCCGGCGATCGAGGATCGCTACTACAGCTTCCAGTTGGTCGACCTGCGCACCGACAACCTCGATTACATCGGCACCCGCGCCACCGGCAATCAGGCCGGGCGTTATCTGATCGTCGGGCCGGACTGGAAGGGTGCAGCGCCGAGCGGTTTCAACGGCGTGATTCGTTCGCCAAGCCGCGTGGTGTTTTTGCTTGGGCGCACCGAAGTCAAAGGCGAGGCCGATCAAAAAGACGCCGCCAAAGTGCTGATGGGTTATGCCCTGCAGCCGTTGTCCCGCGCCACCAACAGCGTTGCACCTGACGCACCTGCGCCGTTGCATCTGCCGACGTATCTGGACACCAAACACGGCGAAGCGCAGGCCCTGTTCAACACCTTTAATGCCTTGGCACCGCTGCATCAATGGACGCCCAGCGAGCAGGCCAAACTCGCTCGATTCGCCGCGATTGGCGTGCTGCCCGGCAGCGCGTTCGCCCCGGCCGACAACCTTCGCCAAGCCATCGCAGAAGGCGCTGAAGCCGGCCGCGAGCAGGTTCGCGCGGCCTCCAGCCAACTGTCGAAAGAGCAGAACGGCTGGTTTCCATCACCGACCAACATTGGCAAATTCGCTGACGATGACCTGACCCGCGCTGCCGTCGCCTGGCGCTACATCTACGCCAACGACGCGGTCGAAGCGGTTTACCCGATGGCCCTGCACGATTCCAAAGGCCAGTTGCTCGACGGTCGCCAGACCTATCGCCTGCATTTCCCCGCCGGGCAGTTACCGCCGGTGAACGCCTTTTGGTCACTGACCCTGTACGACGGCAAAACCCAATTGCTGGCGAGCAATGCCATCGGGCGTTACGCCTTGGGCGATCGCAGCGCCGATTTGCACTACGGCGCCGACGGCGGCCTCACGCTGTTGTTGCAAGCGGACGCACCGGCACAGGCCGAGCAAGGCAACTGGCTGCCGACACCACAAGGCCCGTTCAACCTGCTGCTGCGTTTGTACCTGCCGAAAGCCGCTGCGCTGGATGGCAGTTATCAGTTGCCGACGATTGCGAGGGTCGAGCCATGAGTCTGACGATCAATCGTCGTCAGATGTTGGGTGGCATGTGTGTGCTAGGAGGAGGGCTGATGATGCCGCGCTGGTTGCTGGCCGATGAAACGCAATCGGTCGCGCAAGAGGCGTGGATCTACGCTTTTCCGATGCTGATGCATTACCAGACGATGGAGAAACAACTGCTTGATCCGAGCGCGGCGGAGTACGTCGGCGGCTTCAATCGTTTCCGCCATTACAGCCAGCTCTACACCCCGGCGAATCGCGAAATCGTCACGCCGAACAACGACACACCTTACTCCTGGGCTTGGCTCGATCTGCGCACTGAGCCGCAAGTGTTGAGCGTGCCGGCGGTGGATGCCGATCGCTATTACGTGCATCAACTGGTCGATCAGTACACGCATAACTTTGCCTATGTCGGCGTGCTCAGCACCGGACGCGAGGCGGGGGATTATCTGATCGCCGGGCCGAGCTGGCAGGGGCCGACGCCGAAGGGCATCAAAGCCGTGCTGCGCAGTGAAACCGAGATCGTCATGCTGCTCGGGCGTACCGGGTTGAAGAGCGCCGACGATATGCCGGCAGTGCGTGCGTTGCAGGAGCAATACCGTTTGCGTGGCTTGCATGAATACAGCGGCAGCCCGGGCCCGCTGGCCGCGCCGGCGATTGACTGGCCGGCGTGGGACAGCAAAACCGGGTTGGGGCCGTCGTTTATCGCGGTGCTTAATCAGATCCTTGCGCTGTGCCCGACTCAGCCTGCAGAACAAGCATTGCGCGAACGCTTCGCACGGATCGGCATTGTCCCGGGGCAGGCTTTTGACTTCGCCGCGTTGCCGGTCGAAAAGCAGCAAGCGATCGTCGCCGGAATCAAACTGGCGCAAGCGCAACTGCAAGAGACCGCCGCGCAAACACGCTCCACGCTTGGCCTGTTTGGTAACCGTGAGGCAATGCATGGCAATTATCTGAATCGCGCGGTCGGGGCGTATCTGGGGATTTACGGCAACAGTGTTGAGGAGGCGTTTTACACTGGCAGCCGACTGGATAATCAAGGGCAACCGTTGCAGGGCGGCCGGCGTTATCGCCTGCGTTTTGCACCTGGGCAATTGCCGCCGGCCAGTGAGTTCTGGTCGCTGACGTTGTATGACTTGCCGGATCGGCAGTTGGTGGCGAATCCGCTTGATCGGTATTGTTTGAGCAGTCGCGATCAATTGCAGCGCGATGCGGATGGTGGGCTGACGTTATGGATGCAGGCGAATTCTCCGGGGGCGGAGGAGGAGAGTAATTGGCTGCCGACACCGCAGAACGGAGCGTTTAATGTGATTTTGCGCTTGTACGGGCCGAAGCAAGAAGTGGTTGAGCAGAAATGGCGGATGCCGGTGGTTGAGGTGGTTGCTTGATTTTTGTGGTGCCTGGGAGATTTTACCCCCTCACCCCAGCCCTCTCCCCCAAGGGGGGCGAGGGGGAAAGGGAGCCGATCTTTGTGCTGTTCAAAACTTGAGTTCAACTCTATATCCCAAGTCGGCGTATCTCCAACATCCACCTCGGTCAGTCCCCTCTCCCTTCGGGAGAGGGCTAGGGTGAGGGGCTTTTGATCTTAAGGCGTAACGATATTGAACTGCGGCCCAAACGTATCCAGGCTGCCCATCAACTCGCCCAGTTTTTTCCCGTTCCCCTGCAACTTGATCAAGCCTTTCTGCATCGCCGTCGGGAAATCCAGTTGCTTGAGGCTGATCTTCTCCAGCGTGTCCTTGCTCAAACTGACACTCGCGTCCGCCGCTGGATTGAGCCCGGCCCGATGCGTCAGCACACCGTTGCGCAAGGTCAGATTAAAGTCCTTCTGCAGGTCATCAAACGTCCAGTTTAGCGTCAGGTCGTGATTCACAGCCTTGTCGCTGTCCAGCCGCACCGCCAGATAATCAAAGAACATTTCCGGGCTCATCGCCCGCACCATGTCCACCGACACCGACGTCCCCGCATGGGGCGGCACGCCGTTGCGCAGTTCCATCGCGCCGGTCAGGTACATGTTGCGCCAGGTGGCGTTCTCGCTTTGATAACCCAATTGCTCCAGCGTCTCGGCCTGTGCCTTGTGCGCCTCGGCGTTGTCCGGCTCGGCGAACAACAACTGATTGCCCAACTGCGCCGCCCAGCGATAGTCACCGCTGGCCATGGCTTTGCGCATTTTATCGAGCACTGCCGCGCCGCCGCCCATGGCCTCGACCGTGTGTTTGGCGGTGTCCACCGGCGGCAGCGGATTGAGGTTGGCCGGGTTGCCGTCGTAGAAACCCATGTAGCGCTGATACACCGCGCGGGTGTTGAAACTCAGCGAACCGTAGTAGCCACGGGTGTACCACTTCTGGTCGAGCGAGCCCGGCAGTTTGGTGATGGTATCGGCGATTTCCTGTGGCGTCAGGCCCTGATTGAGCAGGTGCAAGGTGCGGTCATTGAGGAACGCGTACATGTCGCGCTGGTCGGCAAGGAACGTGCGAATCCGCTCGCCGCCCCAGGTCGGCCAGTTGTGTTGGGCGAACAGCACGTCAGCCTTGTCGCCGTAGCGCGCCAGGCTGTCGTCGAGGTATTGCGACCAGGCCTTGGCGTCACGCACTTGCGCGCCGCGCGGGGTGAGGACGTTGTGCATCATCTGCGTGGCGTTTTCGGCCATGCACAGGGCTTTCAGCTCCGGCAGATACATGTTCATTTCCGCCGGCGCTTCGGTGCCCGGCGTCAGCTGGAACTCAAATTGAATGCCGGCAATGGTGCGGGTTTCCAGTTCCTTGGCGATCAAATCGGTCGGCGGGATCAGCGTGACCGTGCCGCCGGTTGGCGAACTCTTGCCCAGACCGGCATCGACCTGACCGTTTTCACCGCGCGGCAACAGGCTGCCGAACTGGTACTGCGCGCGACGGCTCATGGCGTTGCCGGCCATCACGTTTTCGCTCATCACGTGCTCCATAAACCCGGCCGGGGCGAACACCTTGACCTTGCCAGCCTTCACATCCGCCTCGTCGATCACCCCGCGCACGCCGCCGAAATGGTCGACGTGGGTGTGGCTGTAAATGACGGCGACCACCGGTTTGTGCGGACGGTTGGCGTAGTACAGATCCAGCGCCGCTTTAGCGGTTTCGGCCATGGTCAGCGGGTCGATGATGATCAGCCCGTCGTCACCTTCGATGATGGTCATGTTGGCCAGATCGAGGCCGCGCACCTGATACAACTTCGGGCTGACTTCAAACAGACCGGCGTGCGCATTGAGCTGGGCCAGACGCCACAGGCTCGGATTCACCGATTCCGGCGCTTGATCCTTGGCGAGGAAGTCGTAGGCCTGCACGTCCCAGATGACTTTACCGCTGGCGTCCTTGATCTGACCCTTGAACGGCGCGATCAGGCCTTTGCTGATGGATTCGAAATCGGTGCGGTCGCTGAAGGGCAGTTGCTTCAGAACAGCGGCGTTGCTGGCGATGGTCTGTGCGCTGGGGGCGACGGGCGCGTCGGCGGCGAGCACCGACTGGCTCAGACACGCGGTGATCAGGCAGGCCAACAGGCCGCGGGGGCTCAAAGTGAAACGTTGCATGGCGTCTCCGGTTTTTATCGTTATGGGTGAACCAGTTTCAGAGGGTAGGGCGGCGCTCTGGCGCGGCGGTGATCGTCAACGGACAAAAACCATTCAGGGCCGCTATCCTTGGCGCAGGTTCATTGATCAGGTTTTGCCATGCTTGAGGTTCGCAACGTCTTCAAAAGCTACGCCACCCCCCAGGGCTCCTTGCCGGTGCTGCAAGGCGTCGACCTGACGCTGGAGGCTGGCAGCAGCCTCGCGCTGATGGGCGAATCGGGCAGTGGCAAAAGCACTTTGCTGCACCTGGTGGCCGGTCTGGACAAGGTCGATCGCGGCAGCATCCGCAGCGGCGAGCATCGGCTGGAGGAGATGAACGAGGCGCAACTGGCGAACTGGCGGCGTACGGAAATCGGTCTGGTGTTCCAGCAGTTCAACCTGATCGGCAGTTTGCGCGTTGAGGACAATCTGGCGTTTCAAGCGCGACTCGCCGGGCGCCACGAGCCGCGCTGGCAGGCGCATCTGGTGCAGCGCTTAGGCCTTGGCGATCTGCTCAAACGCTATCCGGAACAGCTTTCCGGTGGCCAGCAACAGCGCGTCGCGTTGGGCCGGGCGCTGGCGTCGCAGCCAAAATTGCTGCTGGCCGATGAACCGACCGGCAGCCTCGACGAAGCGACCAGCGATGAAGTGCTGCGGCTGTTGCTCGAATTACTTAATGACACGCCGACCACTTTGTTGATGGTTACTCACAGTCAGCGGGTCGCGGCGCAATTGGCGCAGCGCGTGGTGCTGTCCAAAGGTCGGCTGACGTGATGGTTTTTCGCCAGACCCTGCGTGCGCTGCTCAGCCATTGGCGGCGCCATCCGGTGCAGTTTTTCAGTGTGCTGACCGGGTTGTGGCTGGCGACCAGTTTGCTGACCGGCGTCGAAGCGCTGAACAGTCAGGCCCGCGACAGCTATGCCCGCGCCAGTCAGATGATCGGCGGCGAACCGCAAGCCAGCCTGAGCACGCCCAGCGGCGCAACGTTCACCCAGCAATGGTTTGTTGATCTTCGTCGCGCAGGCTGGCCGGTGTCGCCGCTGTTGCAGGGCCGTTTGATGCTCAAGGATCACGAAAATCAGCGGCTGCAATTGATGGGCATCGAGCCGGTGTCGCTGCCGACGGACTCGGCGGTGGCCGGGCAGGCCATGCCGATCGAGCGCATTGTCGAGTTCTTCTCGCCGCCCGGCAGCACATGGATTTCCCCGGATACTCTGCAGGCCTTGAACCTCGCAGAGGGCGCCACGCCGCAGACGGTTAACGGCCTGGCATTGCCGCCGCTGCGGGTGCAAAAGGACATGGCGCCCGGTGTGTTGCTGGTCGACATCGGTATCGCGCAAACCCTGCTCGAACAGCCGGGGCAACTGTCACGGCTGTTGCTGCCCAAGGACTTTCACGCCGAGTTGCCGGCCTCGTTCACAGGTCAGTTGCAGCTGAAAAGCAGCGGCGAGGAAAACAATCTGGCGCGGCTGACCGAGAGTTTTCACCTCAACCTGGATGCCTTGGGATTTCTCTCGTTTCTGGTTGGCTTGTTCATCGTCCACGCGGCGATTGGCCTCGCATTGGAGCAGCGTCGAGGCCTGTTGCGCACGTTGCGCGCCTGCGGTGTCAGCGCGCGAATGTTGATCCTCTGCCTGGTCGTCGAATTGGGCATGCTGGCGCTGATCGGCGGAGTGTTCGGCGTGATCAGCGGCTATTGGCTGGCCAGCGTGCTGCTGCCGGATGTCGCCGCCAGCCTGCGCGGTTTGTACGGCGCGGAAGTGGCGGGGCAGTTGCGCCTGAGCCCTTGGTGGTGGTTCAGCGGTATCGGTTTGAGCCTGTTCGGCGCCTTGCTCGCCGGCGGCAACAGCCTGCTGCGCGCGGCACGTTTGCCACTGTTGGCCGTGGCCGATCCGCAAGCCTGGCATCAGCAATACGCGCGGTGGTTGCGTCGGCAAGGTTGGTTGGCGGCAGTGCTGCTTGCGATTGCACTGGCTGCGTTGATCTGGGGCGACAGTTTGGCGAGTGGTTTTGTGTTGATGGCCGGCTTGCTGCTCGGCGCCGCGCTGGCGCTGCCGGTGCTGCTCAGCGCGATCCTGAACCAGCTGCTCGGGCGCAGTCGTTCGGTGCTCGGTCAGTGGTTTCTCGCCGATTGCCGCCAGCAGTTGCCGGCGCTGAGTCTGGCGCTGATGGCGTTGCTGTTGGCCCTCGCCGCCAACATCGGCGCCGGCAGCATGACCTCGGGTTTTCGCCAGACCTTCAACGATTGGCTCGAACAACGTCTGAGCGCTGAGCTCTATATCAACCCAAGCAATCCGGCGCAGTCCCGCGAAATGTACAGCTGGCTGCGGCAACAGCCGAACGTCGCAGCGGTGCTGCCGAACTGGCAGGTGTCGGTGACGCTGCAAGGCTGGCCGGCGGATGTCTTTGGCGTGATCGATCACCCGCATTATCGCGAGCACTGGCCGTTGCTCGATTCCAGCGGCAGCGATCCGTGGGGCCATTTGGCGACGGACGATGCGGTGATGCTCAGCGAACAACTCGCCCGCCGCCTGAAACTGCAGGCCGGCCAGCACCTGACGATCCCCACGCCCAACGGCCCATGGTCGCCGCGCATCGTCGGCATCTACGCCGATTACGGCAATCCGAAAGGGCACCTGCTGGTCAACGTCAATCACCTATTGCGCGGCTGGCCGCAACTGACGCCGAACCGCTTTAACCTGCGTATCGAGCCGAAAAATATTCCAACATTGTTGAGCGCGTTGCAGACGCGGTTTCAGCTGGATGACAGCCGCATCGTCGATCAGGCGCGGCTCAAGGGCTGGTCGGTTCAAGTGTTCGAACGCACCTTCGCGGCGACGGCGGCGCTGAACAGTCTGACCCTCGCGGTCGCTGGCGTGGCGCTGTTTATCAGCCTGCTGACCCAGAGTCAGAGTCGCCTCGGTCAACTTGCGCCGCTGTGGGCGCTGGGCGTGACGCGCAAACAGTTGATGCTGCTCAACCTCGGTCAAACCTGGCTGCTGGCGGTGCTGACGTTGGTGTTGGCGTTGCCGTTGGGGATCGCGCTGGCGTGGTGCCTGGACGCGGTGATCAACGTGCAGGCGTTTGGCTGGCGCCTGCCGTTGCGGGTGTTCCCGTGGCAACTGCTGCAACTGATGGGGTTGGCGTTGCTGGCGACATTATTGGCTTCGGCATGGCCGCTGTATTCGTTGTACCGCACGCAACCGGCGGATTTGTTGAGGACGTTTGCCCATGAGGATTAACCGCCTGGTGCTGATGCTCGCGCTGCTGCTCGGCGGTTGCGATCAACCGGCGCCTGAGCAGCAGGGCTTTGCCGGGATGGGCGATAAGGCTGAGGCGTACACAGCGGTGGTGCCGGGGCGGGTGTTCAGTTTTCCGGCGGATCACGGCGCGCATGATGGATTTCGCATCGAATGGTGGTACGTCACCGCCAATCTCAAGGATCAGCAGGGCAATCAGTTCGGCGTGCAATGGACGTTGTTTCGCAGCGCCCTGAAACCCGTGCCGGAGCAGTCGGGGTGGAGCAATCAGGTGATTTGGCTGGGGCATGCGGCGGTGACGTCGGCGTCTGCACATCACGCCGCCGAACGTTATGCACGCGGTGGCGTGGGCCAGGCCGGCGTTCGCGTGGCGCCGTTTGACGCGTGGATCGATGATTGGCGGTTTAGCAGTCAGGCTGCCGATCCCTTGAGCGATCTACAGCTCAGCGCTCGCGACAGAGATTTCGCCTATCAACTGCACCTCACCGCCAATCGCCCATTGGTGTTGCAGGGTGACAAAGGCTTCAGCCGCAAATCCGCAGAAGGGCAGGCGTCGTATTACTACAGTCAGCCGTTTTTTCAGGCCAACGGTACGTTGCAGATCGATGGGCAGACCTACACCGTCAGCGGCCCGGCGTGGCTGGATCGCGAGTGGAGCAGCCAACCGCTGAGCGCCAACCAGACGGGCTGGGACTGGCTCTCATTGCATCTGGACAGCGGTGAAAAGGTCATGCTCTTTCGCACCCGCCAGAAGGATGGCGCGCCTTACCTGACCGGCACCTGGATCGCCGCCGACGGCCAGACGCAAACCCTGAGCGGCGATCAGATCACCCTCACACCGCAAGACACCGCCAACGTCGCCGGGCGCAAAATGCCGATCCGCTGGGTGATCAGCATCCCTGACAAACACCTCGACATCCAGATCAACGCGCTCAACCCCAAAGCGTGGATGAACCTGCGCATCCCCTACTGGGAAGGCCCGGTGAACATCACGGGCAGTCACCCGGGCCAGGGCTACCTGGAAATGACCGGCTACTAATTATCCAAACACCACAAACCCCTGTAGGAGCTGCCGAAGGCTGCGATCTTTTGATCTTGCTGGTTAAACGATCAAAAGATCGCAGCCTCCGGCAGCTCCTACACGGATCGGTTTGAACTCGCGTTGCTGTGGTGTCCTCTACAGAGAAACCTGTCGAGGATTGATCATGAGCGACGACCTGCAACCCCCAGACCTCACCACCTGGCAGCGTCTGTTCGACGATGAAACCTACTGGCAGCAATCCCCCGACGCTCACTACCTGGATCTGCAACGCATCGCCGACGACCTGCTCGGCCAAGGCGCCATCGACCTGGAGCAATGGCAGATCCTCCGTGCCAAAGCCGCTGACCTGCACAAGGATTCGCCCGCCATCAACGTCGCCCGCGAACTCGACGACCCCGAAGCCTGAGGACACCTACCATGAAACCCATCACTCCAAGCGAACACCCCGACGAACCGCGTCCCGCCGGCGAAACCGAGCGCGACAACGACGCCCTGCGCCCCACCGATCCCAAGCAGCGCCAAAGCCACGGCAAAGGCACCCCCAGCGGCGAATCCACCGCACAAGACACCGCAAAACAATCTCAAACCAAGCCCTGAACAGCGTCTATGCTTAATCGGACATACGTCGCCAAAAACGTTTTGGCGACGGTGGCTGCCATTCATCACAGGGAAAGTATTGCTTATGAAGCTCCACGCACTGGCCAAAGCCATCACCCTCGCAACCGTACTGTCCGCCACTAGCTTCGGAGCATTTGCCGCCGATATTCCGCTGTCCGCCACCATCGAAGCGGATCAGGTCACCACCAAAGTCGTCACCGTCGATCCCGCCAACCATCAGGTTGTGCTCGAAGGTGCGGAAGGCCGTCAGGTTCACGTACAACTCACCGACAAGGCAAAAAACCTCGCCAACCTGAAGGTCGGTGATCTGGTCAAAGTCCAAGTCCAGCGTTCTGTCGCCGCTTACCTGGATACCGACGTGGATAAAGGTCTGCCTGGCACGACCGAACGCACCGGCGAACTGCGCAAGGCGCCGGGCACCGATAACCCAGGCGGCGAAGCGTTTCGTCAGGTTCAGGTACAGCTGAAAATCACCAAAATTGATTTGAAGAAGAATCAGGTAACCCTGGAAAACCCGTCGGGCCAATCGAAAACACTCGACGTGAAAAAGCCTGAAATTCAAGCCAAACTGAAAGATCTGAAAGTAGGGCAGAGCGTCATCGTCACTTACACCGATATATTAAAAGTGACCAGTCAGCATGAAAGCTGAGTATTAACTCTACAGAATGATTGTTCTTGTACAGCTTTGTGTATGAGAACAATCATATAAAAGATTCTGTAGGAAGTTTGTCGGTAAATATCCGAGTGACGGAGTTTTAACTTTCCAGTACATAAATTTCACAATTCTTCATGACGACATAAGCGCCAACTTCAATTAAAATCCCTTCCGTTCGCCCAGTGTCAGGGCTCTTTACCGGTGCATGGATTGCCAGGCCATAACACTGGGCGAACACTTTAAACGAAGCGTATGTATACAAAATTCGGCAACAAAAAAGGGCGACTGAATAGTCGCCCTTTTTTGTGTCTTTAAATTATGCCGATGCTTGCATCCCGGCCTTGCCTCGCTGCTGCTCAAGACGCTTGATCGACGCCTCGTACATTTTCGTACGCCGATGATCCTTGCCGTAGGTGCCCGCGGCCGCGACCGTGCCTGACTGGATGTGATCCAGATAGCTGAAGATCTTGCGTGGCGACAGAAACTTGATGCCATAGCCCAAGCTCACCATGCGATCCTGCAGCGTATATCCAGGCACCCGATCATCCATGCAAAAGTGCAAACCATGAGACTTGGCCAGACGAGCATTCCACAACGTGCAAAAACTCTTCAGATGAGTTTCCCGATACGGCTTCGGCTCTTTGGTTTTCAAACCCAACTGAGTTTTAGCGCGACGGACATAATGCTTGCAGAAACGCGAAGTTAATCGCCATGTCTCTCTGAGCATTCCGCGATTGATTTGCTCGACACAACCGACGGCAGCCATGTCCGGTTTATTCGCGCACTCACGCATCATCATCGCAAACACCTCTTTGTCATAAACAAAGGTATCGGTGTGTAACAGAAACAGATAATCGGTTTCAACCTTGTCCAGCACCAGATCCAGCGCCTTGCCATGCGCGATATGACCGGCTTCACCTTTCACAGAAGGGCGCTCGATCAGATTGATCCAGTCGAGCGTACGCAGGTAATCGAGACTGGCGTCTGCGGAATCGTTGTCCACCACCCAAACCGGAATGCGCTGCTCCTGAACGTGCTCACGCAGCAGCTCAAGGCACATTTTGGTCAAGTCCGGCGTTTTGTAATTCACCAGCACAACGCTGAAATTCGCCTGCTGCTGGGCTGGAAAATCTAAGGCTTTCATATCAGAAGGTCTCATCCGCGACTCATGGGCGACAGTGGTTCATGGGGCGGGATGGTAGCGATGGAACCTTAGGTGAACCTTAATTTTGGGGTTAAGGAAGGGGCAAGGTTTGTTGGGGGGCGGCAGGCTGGTAGGTGAGCAAGAGAACAGTGGTGCCATCGGGACGTTGCTATGGATGAAGTGACGACGCGACAGCATTGAAGGCGATTGAAAAAGAAGTACCAGGAGCGGGTTATTTTTCTCAAGTCACAGTGCTTTTTATTGAAAGTTAGGATTGGGGAAGTTTTAGCGTCAGTAGGTCTAAATGGCACCATCGTTGCGGTAGGCCTTAATGTTAGCGATAGTAATGCTTTCTGCTTTAAATGTGGCGCTGCATGAGTCATTGATCTCAAGTTTAAATTTGTAGATTTGATCATTTTTTGTGATCGATATGCGTGCCACTCCAGTAAAACTGAAATTTTCTACCTTGATGTCTTTGACATTATTAATATAGATACCAAATTCATACTCGTTATATTGTTTTTCTAGCCATTTTTTGGGTGCGAATGCCTGCTCTATTTCACTATGTAGTTTTAAATAAATGCAATTGCTTTCTAACCGTGCATAGGCAATACACATTTTTGCTGGCGAGTGGCTCTCCCCAAAAATAGAAGTCCACTGTTTTTTATTAGAAATTGAAGATGTCCACATGCTTTTTCACTCTGATAAATTCCGGTATCCAATTTTTT